>QZKV01000065.1 GCA_003599575.1 Desulfobacteraceae bacterium
TACGAGAGCATGTCCGGCCTCGTGATAAGCCGTGATTTCCTTGTCTTTGGCGGTCATGCGGCGGCTCTTGCGCTCGGGGCACCCGCCGCGGCGCCAACATGGGCATCCTGCGGGTGGATCATCCGGATATCCTGGAGTTCATCACCTGCAAGCAGCACGACAACGAGCTGAACAATTTCAACATCTCCGTGGGGGTAACCGATGCCTTCATGCAGGCCGTGGCCTCGGGGGGCACCTACGACCTCATCGACCCGGCCCGCAAGCAGCGGGTCACATCCCTTGCTGCCGGGGAGGTCTATCAGGCGCTGGTCCGGCAGGCCTGGAGCAACGGCGATCCCGGAATCATTTTTCTCGATCGCATGAACCGCGACAACCCCACGCCGTCGCTCGGCGCAATCGAAAGCACCAATCCCTGTGGCGAGCAGCCCCTGCTGCCCATGGAGGCCTGCAACCTGGGCTCGATCAACCTGGCGCGTTTCGTGACCACCGCCAAGGAGAAAGCCGCCATCGACTATGAAGAGCTGCGGCGGGTGGTGTGGCAGGCCGTGCACTTCCTGGACAACACCATCGATATGTCCCGCTATCCCCTGCCCGCGATCGACGCCACGGTCAAAGGCAACCGCAAGGTCGGTCTGGGCGTGATGGGCTTTGCCGACCTGCTTTTCCAGCTCGGGATTCCCTACAACTCCGAAGAGGCCTTGAAAGCGGCCGATGAACTGATGCATTTCGTCCAGACCGAAGCACATGCCGCCTCCCGGGAGCTCGCCGCCCGGCGCGGATCTTTTCTGAATTTCCCGGGCAGCATCTATTTTGAGAGGAAACAGGAGCCCTTGCGCAACGCCACCCTCACCACGATCGCACCCACGGGAACATTGAGCATCATCGCCAACTGCTCCAGCGGCATCGAACCGCTGTTCGCGCTTAGCTTCATACGCAATGTGATGGACAACGACCGCCTGCCCGAAGTCAATCCCACCTTCGAAGCCGTTGCCCGGCAGCGCGGCTTTTATTCTCCCGAACTGATGGCGGCCATCGCCCGCAAGGGATCCATCCAGGCGATCGACGGCATTCCCGCAGATGTCAAAAAAGTCTTCGTCACCGCCCATGATGTCTGCCCCGAATGGCACGTGCGCATGCAGGCCGCTTTTCAGAAGCACACCGACAACGCCGTATCCAAAACCGTCAACCTGCCCCGCGACGCCACGGCCGAAGATGTGCGCAAGATTTACGATCTGGCCTACCGGCTCGGCTGCAAGGGCGTCACCATCTACCGCGACGGCAGCAAAGAGAACCAGGTGCTTTCCACCGGCGCAAGCGCTGGAGCCGGCGCGCCCTCCAAGGGCGTCCAGGCCGCTGTGCGCGAGCGGCCCGAGACCCTCGACGGCTTTACCACCAAAATCCGCACCGGCTACGGCCATCTGTATGTCACCGTCACCGAGTTCGACGGCCGCCCCTTCGAAGTTTTCGCCACCATCGGCAAATCGGGCCGCTCGACCACCGCAAAGACCGAAGCCATCGGCCGGTTGGTCTCGCTGGCCCTGCGTTCCGGGGTCGAGGTCAAGCAGATTGTGGATCAGCTCAAAGGCATCAGCGGCGAACAGCCCATTTTCCAGGAAGGCGGGTTGGTCCTCTCCATCCCCGACGCCATCGCCCGCGTCCTGGAACGGCGCTATCTTCTTAAAAACGGGATCAGCCCGCAAAACAGACAGGTCAACACCCTCATGGGCACGACCTGTCCCGAATGCAGTCAGACCGTCAGCTTCGAGGAGGGCTGCCAGGTGTGCCATTTCTGCGGATATACCAAATGCGGGTAGACCCGTATCGAAAAGGGCTCTGCAGAACTCAGGCGGGGTACGGGAATCCTTCCCTGAGAGGCCCTGCTTCAAGGGATGATTGGCGCACGGCCTGAATCTCGCAAACCTTCGCATGAATCGCATTGCCCCGGTCAGCGCACTGGCGCTTGCGGAAGCTTTTTCCTGCAGGTCCGGTCTGATCGCCCGGAAATCACCAGTGCGGCGAAGGCCGATCCGGCGATCATCAACACGAAGGCCGCAAACCAGGCCGGCCCGCGCGTGATGCCCCCGCCCAGATCCAATCCCCAACCGACGATCACCGGTCCGAGGCCGCCGCCCAGAAAGCCGAGAATGGAATGGACCGCCAGGGTCGCGCCCTGCTCTCCGGGCCGCGCGGCGGCGAAGGCCCCGGTGGTCAGCGCCCCCGAATCGGCAGTGACGAGGAAATTATAGATCAAAAGCACCGCCACGGCCGCGGCATACGAGAGATTGCCGGCCAGTCCGGCCATAATTCCCGCTCCGCAGCCGGTCAGGGCGATCCAGCGGATCAGCCGCAGCCGGCCGCGCTGGGAGGCCACCTCGGCGCCGATGATGCTGGCCGGAACGCCGATCAGCACGATCAGCATGGACCACTGTGCCGGCGCCGCGCCCGGCGGCGCGTTGTACGACCGCTGCCAGGCGAACAGCAGATAGGCGGGCAGCCAAGCCCGCAGGGCGAACAATTCCCAGCAATGGCCGCAGTAAGCCAGGATATAGGCCAAGGCATCGCGGTTGCGGAAGGCCGGACGCAGGTCCAGGGGATGGCGCCGCGCGCCGGCAGCGGGCGCTTGCGCATCGGCCGGCCGGCCGGCCGTGGCCAGCGCCACCAGGAGCATCGCGGCGGCACAGCTGAAGCCGCTTACCGCAAAAGCGAAGCGCCAGTCGAAAAAGTGGGCCAGCCAGCCGCTGACCAGAAAAGACAGACTCACCCCGATGCCGAAACTGGCCGTATAGTATGGTACCACGCGCAGGCGCACAGGGCCGCCCAGGCGCTCGGTGAGGATGCGCAGCCCCGGCATATACGTGCCCGCCAGCGAAGCCCCGGCCAGTGCGCGCAAAAGCATGGCGCCGGCCATGCCGTCGGCCAGCCAGGCAAACCCCACCCCGCCGGCGACGCCCAAAAGCGATGCGAAATAGTAGATCCGGCGTGCATCGAACCGGTCGGTCAGACCCACCAGCAGCGGGACGGCCGCCACATAGCCGACGAAATAGGCGCCGCTGATCCAACCGGCGCGGGTGGAGTCAAGTCCCCAGGTGTGCGATAAATCAACCAGGCTCACAGCGAACGTCGAAAACCCGGCCATGCTGAAGATCTCGGCCAGGATCACGCCACCGATCAGCACCGCCATCCGTTTTGGATTATGGGCCATACTCCGATCTTGGCGATCAACTGAACTGTTTACTGCATAAGCCTTATCCGCACCAACGCGCCGTCGGCAACTTGCTTCAGAACCCGGCAGTCAGCGTCGATCCGGCCAAAAACATTGACGGGGCTGTAGGCCGTGGGCCTTTCGCCGGTGCTGACCGGTGTCGGGCCGAAAAAGATGCACAGCGCCCTGCCCGCCGGCCAGTAGGCCATAGCGCCCACGTCTACTTCCGCGACGGCGTCATCGGCCAGGGCAATGTCAAGCGGGATTTCGAAATAGATCTCCTGGCCCCAGAGGTTGGCCGGGCCTTCGATGGGCAGGATGGCAGCGATTTGCCGTGCAGTGTTGTTTTCGTCAAGGGTGCCGGCCAGTACAATGTCATCGATTCTGATTTCGATCTTCACTGCTGGAATCCTTTTGGAGTGATGTATCGTGAAAGCCAAAACTTTTAGCTCGGAATCACTGGGAGGTCAACCTGTTGAAAAAGGATTTTGCCAAGGACCCACGCCGACGCACGCGGACTAAAACCTGCCGGTTTTCTCCTTTCCCCTTGCGCGGCTCTGCGTGAACGATTTTCGATTTCAGGATGCGCTGTGTTGCCCGCCGGTAGATTTCTTGACACAGCCATCATTTGAAGGATAACTTAAACGGCAAAAAGATGCACGTTATACCGAATAGACCCAGAGCGCCAAACCGTTTATCTTGATGCAACCCTCGATGCTGATGCTGCGTTTTCCCCCTGGCAGCACAGCAGCAATGCGGGCGCAAGCGGAACCGGGGGCAGTCCCTTCCTTGGTTCCGCGAACAACCAACCTTAATGCAAGGAGAAGGACGCATGAAGCTTACAAAAACCGTGATAATCGTTCTGTTGGCTGCAATTTTCATGTCGCTGCCCCTGGTCGCCGGGGCCGGTGAGACGCTCGATGCCGTCAAGGCGCGGGGCTATCTGATCGTAGGGGTTCACAGCTCCCTTTTTGGTTTCGGCATGCCGGATGAAAAAGGCGTGTGGCGCGGCCTGGATGTGGACACCGGACGGGCCGTGGCAACGGCCGTCTTCGGCAATCCCGACAAGATCAAGTTCATCACCCTCACCACGCAAACCCGTTTCACCGCCTTGCAATCCAAAGAAATCGATGTGCTGTGCCGCAACGCCACCCGCACCCTGACCCGCGAAACCGAGCTGGGCCTTACTTTCGTCGCCACCAACTACTACGATGGTCAGGGGTTCATGGTGCCCAAGAAACTGGGCGTCAAGAGCGCCAAAGAACTGGACGGGGCCACTGTTTGCGTACTGCCGGGCACCACCACCGAACAAAACGTATCGGATTATTTCCGCGCCAACAAGTTGTCCATGAAGCCGGTGGTGATCGAGCAGCCTACCGAGCTCAACAAGGCATTTTTTGCCGGCCGCTGTGACTGTCTCACCTCGGATGCATCCCAACTGGCGTCCGTGCGCGCCGTGGCCCCCAACCCGGACGACTATGTGATCCTGCCGGAAATCATCTCCAAAGAACCGCTTTCTCCCGCGGTACGTCATGGCGACGATCAATGGCGCGACATTGTTGATTTTGCGGTGCTGGCGATGATCGCTGCGGAAGACCTGGGAATCAACTCGAAAAACGTCGATGACATGCTTAAAAGCAATGACCCCAACGTCATGCGCTTTTTGGGCGTCACTCCAGGCAACGGCAAGGCTTTGGGCCTGGATGAAAAGTGGGCTTACAACATTGTGAAACACGTAGGCAACTACGGCGAGGTCTTCGAACGCAATGTCGGCAAAAACACCACGTTGAAGCTTCCGCGCGGTCTTAATGCGCAATGGAAAGACGGCGGCTTGATGTACGCTCCGCCTTTCAAGTAAGTGGTTGACCGCAGATTTCTCCTTTCGCTAATGCTCTTTTTCGAAATGATGAAAGCGGACATTCGGACAGTATCTAAGTGGCTTGTACGGAAATGCGTCCCCGATTGGAGTTGCCCCCTTTGAAAAAAGGGGGCCGGGGCGACAACTGTGGAGAAGGAAGGGATGTCGGCTGCACAGAACCTAACAGGCGCGACGGAGATCTCGCAAGATGTTCCGTTCTGGCATGATCCCGGCAAGCGGGGCATCGTCTTTCAGGCGGTCATTCTTTGTCTGGTGGTCGCCGCCGGCTATTACATATTCGCCAACACTCAGGCCAACCTTCGCCGCCAGGCCATTTCCACGGGGTTCGGGTTTTTGGGCCGCGAAGCCGGCTTTGGCATCGGCGAATCGTTAATCGATTACTCAGCGGCCAATTCCTACGCGCAAGCCTTGCTGGTCGGCGTGTTGAACACGTTAAAAGTGTCCTCCATCGGCATACTTCTCACGCTTCTTCTAGGCGTCGTGGTCGGCGTCGCCCGTCTTTCCAGCAACTGGCTGGTATCCAAACTGGCGGCCGGCTACATCGAGGTTCTGCAAAACATTCCCGTACTTCTCCAGCTGTTTTTCTGGTATTCCATATTCAATGATTTGCTGCCTTCACCGCGCCAGTCCTTGCATCCCCTGCCCGGCGTGTTCTTCAACAATCGCGGATTCTATCTTGCGGTGCCGGCTGCAAACATAGCCTATGGGTGGGCCGCTGCGGCCTTCGGCGCCGCCGTTTTGCTGAGCTGGCTGTTGCGCCGCTGGGCCCGGCGACGCCAGGAAAAAACGGGACAAATTTTTCCGTTCTGGCCGGCAGCGGGGATCCTGCTGATCGGCCTTCCGGTGCTCGCCTGGTTTCTGGCCGGCGCCCCCACGGCCATGAACGTTCCCTATCTCAAGGGCTTTAATTTTCTCGGAGGCATCTCGCTGAGCCCGGAATTCGGAGCGCTGCTGATCGGTCTGGTGTTGTACACCTCGGCCTTTGTGGCCGAGATCGTCCGGGCGGGTATCCAGGCCATCTCCAAAGGCCAGAGCGAGGCGGCCATGAGTCTGGGCCTGAAATCCAATCTCGTGCTGTCATTGATCATCCTGCCCCAGGCCATGCGCATCATCATTCCGCCGCTCACCAGTCAGATGCTCAACCTGACCAAGAACAGCTCGCTGGCCGTCGCGATCGGCTACCCGGACCTTGTTTCGGTCGCCAATACCACCATCAATCAAACCGGCCAGGCCATCGAGGGGGTGCTGATCATCATGGCGGTCTACCTGATTCTCAGCCTGGTCACCTCTGCCTTCATGAACTGGTACAACAAAAAGAAGGCCTTGGTGGAGAGGTAACCAAATGAGCCCTGCCGTTCAGACATCAGCAGTTCAAGATCTCAAGCCGCCCGTCACCTCGGTCGGCCCGCTGGGCTGGCTGCGTGCCAATCTGTTCAACGGGCCGTTCAATTCCTTGTTGACCCTGTTCATCCTGTTCTGTTTGTACAAGACGGTGCCACCGCTGATTCAATGGGCTTTCATAGACAGCTTGTGGTTTTCCGATGCCGGCGCTTGTCGCGAAGCCGGCGGCGCCTGCTGGTCGATCGTCAGCAAGAACCTGCGTTTCATCCTGTTCGGCTTTTATCCGTACCATCTGCAGTGGCGGCCCGCCCTATCGGTCCTCATCCTGATCGGCCTGTTTTTTTACAGCCGCAACACCGGCCGCTGGAACCGCAAGCTTTTGGTCGTGTGGGCGGCCGGCTTACTGGTCATGGGACTCCTCATGCATGGCGGTGTACCGGGGCTGCCGGAGGTGGAAACCGACCAATGGGGCGGTATTTCGCTGACCCTGCTGCTTGCCCTGTTCGGGCTTACCGCCGCTTATCCGTTGGGCGTGCTCCTGGCTCTCGGACGCCGTTCCGAGTTGCCGGCCATCAAAACAGTTTGTGTGATCTATATCGAGCTGATCCGCGGCGTTCCGTTGATCAGCATGCTTTTCATGGCTTCGGTCATGTTCCCGCTGTTTCTGCCGGAAGGCATCACGATCAACAAAATACTGCGGGCGCAGGCCGCCATCATTCTGTTCACCGCCGCCTATATCGCCGAAGTGGTTCGCGGCGGGCTGCAGGCCATGCCGCGCGGTCAGTATGAGGCCGCCGAATCGCTCGGGCTGGACTATCCCAAGACCATGCGCCTGATCATCCTGCCGCAGGCGCTTAAGATCGTGATCCCGCCGACGGTCAGTATTTTGATTTCGGCTTTTAAGGACACCTCGCTGGTGGTGATCATCGGGCTGTTCGATCTGCTCAAGACCACTCAGGTGACGCTTTCCAATCCAGCCTGGATAAGGTTCAGCGCCGAAGCCTATATCTTCATCGCGGTGCTGTACTTCCTGGGTTGCTTTTCCATGTCCAATTTCAGCCGGCACCTTGAAAAAGAGCTCAAGACCTAAAGAGAGGTTTTCCGGATATGAACGATCCGTCCCGTGAATTGCCCGCAACAGCGTCGGAGAGCGAGCCGATCATCAAAATGATCGGCGTGCACAAATGGTTCGGCGAGTTCCATGTTCTCAAGGATATCCATCTCAGTGTCCACCGCGGGGAGCGAATCGTCATCTGTGGGCCTTCGGGATCCGGAAAATCGACATTGATCCGCTGCATCAATCGACTGGAGCAGCATCAGCGCGGCAAGATCATTGTCGATCAAACCGAGCTCACCAATGACATCAAAAAAATTGAAAAAATCAGAGCAGAAGTGGGCATGGTGTTCCAGCACTTCAATCTGTTTCCTCACCTGACGGTTTTGGAGAACCTCTCGCTGGGGCCGATCTGGGTTCGTAAAATACCGCGCCGGGAGGCGGAACAGACGGCCTTGTATTATCTGGAAAAGGTGCACATCGCTGAGCAGGCCCACAAATACCCCGGCCAGCTGTCCGGAGGGCAGCAGCAGCGCGTGGCCATCGCGCGCAGCTTGTGCATGAAGCCCAAGGTGATGCTTTTTGATGAACCGACCAGCGCCCTTGATCCCGAAATGGTCAAGGAGGTCCTCGATGCCATGATCGAACTCGCCCAGGAAGGCATGACCATGATCGTCGTGTCGCACGAGATGGGCTTTGCCAGAAGTGTGGCCCATCGCGTGCTGTTCATGGACAACGGCCAAATCCTGGAAGAAAATACGCCGGACGAGTTTTTCTTCAAACCTCAGCACGAACGCACGAAGCTGTTCCTGAGCCAAATCCTGCACTAGGGGCGTGTCCCCCAAACTCTAACATCCAATTTGAATTTTCTTCTTTCACGGAGGGCCTGCTCATGAGGCGCGGAATACAATACGGGATCGGCGGCGCGGCTCTCTTGCTGAGCCTGGTTCTTATTGCCGGGGGTGTGGTTTTGGTCAAAGCCATGCCCATAGGCACCGGCTATGTGGCCAAGTATATCTGTTCGAGTACCTTTATCTCGCAGCGAGATCCTAAGGACGTTTTCAAGGAGGATGTGGCGCCGGTCAATCCGCTTGCCCGGCTGGTCGCGTTCGATATCGACCGCGGCCAACGGTCCGTGCGCGCGACGTCGTTCGGTTTGTTCTCCCGAACAGCCATCTACCGGGAAGGCTGCGGCTGCGCGCTGGTGATCGGAACGACCGAAGCACAGATGCGCGCGCAAAAGCTGGTACCCCCCGATTTCAGTCGCACGCGTCCCTCGCCAGGGCAAAATCTGCCCTGGCCGGAAGGCACCGCCGGTCCTGTCGATCCTGTCTCACTGGGGGTCGATGCAACCCGGCTCGAACAGGCCCTTACGGCTGCCTTTGCCGAAACCGGAACCGAAAGAAAAAGGAAGACCCGGGCCGTGCTGGTCGTCTACCGGGGGCGGTTGATCGGCGAGCGCTATGCCCCGGGATTTCACAAGGATATGCCTTTGCTCGGATGGTCGATGAGCAAAAGCGTAACCAACGCCCTGGTCGGCATACTGGTCGGCGAGGGGAAATTGGACATCAAGCAGCCGGCGCCGGTACCGGAGTGGCGCCAGCCTGGCGATGCGCGTCAGGCAATCACCCTGGATCAACTGTTGCGCATGAGCAGCGGTCTTTCGTTCGAAGAAGTGTATGCGCCCTTTTTCGACGCGACCCAGATGCTTTACGGCAGCCCCGATTTTGCCGTTTTTGCGGCCGGGAAGCTTTTTGAAGCCAAGCCCGAAGCCCGCTGGAAATACTCCAGCGGTACGGCCAACATAGTGGCCCGCGTGATCCGGCAAACGGTTGCGCGGGATTATCCATATTACTACACCGCCTTTTATGAAAAGCTCTTCGACCGCATCGGCATGACCAGCGCGGTCCTCGAGCCGGACGCATCGGGAACCTTCGTCGGATCTTCTTATGCATTCGCCACCCCCCGGGACTGGGCGCGCTTCGGCCTGCTCTATCTGCACGACGGTGTGTGGCAGGGGCGGCGAATTTTGCCCGCCGGCTGGGTGGACTACACGAAAACACCCACGCCCGCGGCACCCGAGGGAGCATACGGCGCCCTCTTCTGGCTCAATGCCGGTGCGGCCGATCATCCCGGTCACCGCCGCTGGCCCGATGTTCCCAAAGATGCTTATGCCGCCGAAGGTTTTCAGGAACAGAAAGTGATCGTCATACCATCCAAAGATCTTGTCATGGTGCGGTTCGGCGCCACATCGGACCGCAAGGCCTGGAATACCAACCGGTTTATTCTGGATGTGCTGTCAGCGTTGCCTTAAAGCTGGCGCAAGACGCTTGGGATACCGGCGGTATGCCTTGGGGGACGGCAGAACGGTGATTTTAAGAAGAACTCAAGGCGTATAGATGTCCTTGTACTTCTCCCGAATCACTTTTTTGTTCATCTTGCCAACGCTGTTCTTGGGAATTTCATCGACGAAGAGGACTTTTTCCGGAAGCTGCCACTTGGCGAACTTGGCCGCCAGGTAGGTTCGGATATCTTCATCGGTCAGCTCGCCTTTGAAGCCCGCGCGCAGGATCACCAAAGCAATGGGGCGTTCTTCCCACTTGGGATGCGGCACACCGGTTACGGCGGCTTCGAGCACGGCCGGGTGGGCCATGATCTTGTTTTCCATGTCCACCGAGGAAATCCACTCCCCGCCGCTCTTGATGAGATCCTTGACCCGGTCGGTGATCTTGATATAGCCCTCCTCGTCCATGGTGCCGGCATCGCCGCTCTTCCAGTAGCCGTCCTCGGTGAACTGGGCCTGCGACTCGGGTGCGTTGTAGTAGCTGCCTGTAATCCATGGCCCGCGGATCAGGATCTCGCCCTGGCTTTTGCCGTCCTGGGGCAGCTCTTTGCCCATGGCGTCCACCACTTTGATGTCCAGGCCCACGACGGGGTATCCCTGTTTGCGCTTCAGGTCCCAGCTGGTCTTCGGAAAGCTCCTTTGCCAACCAAGGCTTCAATCGGTTGATGGTGGCCAGCGGCGTGGTCTCCGTGGCTCCGTACGCATGGACGATTTCCGCTCCGACCAGCTCGTGGTACTGCTTCATCAGGCTCAGGGAGGGTTCGGACGCGCCGGAGAGGAAGCGGGCACCGGAAAGGTCGGGCTTTTTATCCAGGCCCTTGAGGTATTCGAGCATGGGCATGAACAGGGCAGGGGCGCCGGCTGATACCGTCACCCCCTTGCTGACCAGAGGCTCGGCCAGGCTGCCGAGATCGGCGATGTTGTACATGCCGGGCAGGACGAACTTGGCCCCGACTAAAATGGCGGCATGCGGCATGCCCCATCCCATGGCGTGAAACATGGGAACGAGCTGATAGAAGCAGTCCCGGTAAGACACTTCAGCGTTGAGTCCGATGGCCATGGCGTGAAGGTAGACATCGCGGTGCGAGTAATACACCCCTTTGGGACGCCCGGTCGTGCCGGTCGTGTAGCACGCGCCGTAGGCGGATTTTTCATCGAGTACCGGCCACGTGATCCGTCGCATGCGTCGGCCAGCAGCCTTTCGTAGCTGTAGACCGGCGACAGCTTCGTCTTGACATCCGCAAGGTCCCGGTCGGTAAGGACGATGTACCCTTTGACGCCGGGACACTGCCCGGCCACCGCTTCCGCGAGCGGCAACAAGGTCTCATCGACCAAAACGTATTTGGTTTCCGCGTGGTTGATCACATAGACGAGGTCCACGGGAGACAGCCGCAGGTTGAGCAGCAGCAGTACCGATCCGATGCCGGGAATACCGAAATAGCATTCGAAATGGCGGTGGGTGTTCCAGTCGAGCACACCGATGCGATCGCCGACTTCGGCGCCGATTGCCTTGAGCGCATTGCCGAGCTTACGAACCCGCCGGTAAGAATCCCGGTAGGCGAAGCGGAGCCTCTGAGCGCCGCGGATGGAAACGATTTCCTGTCGTCCATAGCTTTTGGACGCTTGACGCAGGATGTTGATCACGTTGAGTTGATAGTGTCCTGGGACGTGGAAGGGAATCCTTTAACAGGGTTGGTCTTCATAGCCACTCCTTTCAAGGATCATAATGAGGGGTTTATAATGGTATAGCGAATGTAAACTCCGGAATTAAAGTCAACATAAAAGGCAGATGAAGTTTTTGAAAATCCCCGCCGTGATACTTTTCCGGGCAGTTATGCTTGGCCCACTCTTCCATGAGAAACCACATATAGTTGAACCTGAACAGCAGCTCTCGCATAACGCTATGTACCCGCTCTTTACTCCAGTCTTCGATTTCGAGCATCCGTTATCCTTTTTGTTGGAGGGTTTCAAAAGGCAGCCTTCTTTCTGATAACAGAGGCCGATAGGCAACAGCCTGAATGCGAATAAGTGTAAATCAAGTGGATGGAAAGGTAAGAGGCGGCAGCGTTAAAACCCTTTGAGCAGCGGGTGGCTTGCTTGATACGCATTTTCTTCCCCTCAAATGGGGGGAAAACCCTATTTACGTTCGGGGCGCCGTGCGACAACAGTGACTCTACTGGGTCAGCACAGGCACGACAACAATCTGGACATACTGATGTTCATCGCATTTCTTATTCTGGCACTCTTTTACCTGTGGCGGGTCGGCGCCCTTGATTTACAAGTGGCCGAGCATCGCCAGCTCACACACCGCAACAACAAACATTGATGAAAGGACGAAGGCTGAAAACAAAGGCGGTTAGTAGCCGACGACCCGCAAAGCCGGATGAATGAGAGGGGATGAGGTTCTACTGAACCATCGCCGTTTCCGATTCGAGGGGTCTTCGGTGCCCATCGGCAATAAACGCTTAGTTGGCGAAAGAGGGAGACGCATGCGATCGGTTACTGATATCCTGCGCCGGAAGGGGTCAGAGGTTTACTCCATCTCGGCGGGAGCCACTGTTTACGAGGCGCTTCAGCTTATGGCGGATAAAAATGTGGGCGCGCTGATGGTAATGGATGGAACGGCGCCAGTTGGATTGATTTCCGAACGGGACTATGCCCGCAAGATTATCTTGAAAGGCAAATTTTCCAAGGATGTACCGGTGGCGGAGATTATGTCCCGGAATATGGTCCGCATCGGTCCCGAAGAGGATGTCGAAGGGTGCATGCAGCTGATGACCGACAAACGGGTAAGACACCTGCCGGTATTCGAGAACGATCGCCTCATCGGCATCGTTTCCATAGGCGACATTGTAAAGACCATCATCGAAAACAAAGAAGCGATCATCTTACAGCTGGAGGCCTACATCAAGGGCAAGCGCTGATTCGCTTCAATCTCGAATAACGGCCGGATCTTATTTCATACCATTAAAACTGGTCAGATTTAAGGTCAGGGTAACCCGACCCATCGAAACATCCCAACGCGGCATATACGTTGGGGCCGGGCTGCCGGATCCTGCTTAGAAGTGGTTTCAAAAATTCAATCGGGTAAAAAATCATATGCTTCTTGCTTATCTGCCCGTCCTGATTATGATCGCGTTCGTCTCCCTGGTGGCCTACGCGGTTCTTTTCATCAGTGCGCTTCTTCGTCCAAAAAACCCGTACCAGCGAAAACTGGAACCATGGGAATGCGGGTTGGAACCTATTGGAGAGGCGAGCAAAGGCCAGTTCAGAATTCATTTCTTTATCGTTGCCATACTTTTTATCATTTTTGATGTCGAGACGCTTTTTCTTTTTCCTTGGGCGGTAATCCTGGATGATAAGAGTATCGCCGGCTTCTTATTGATCGAAATGTTTATTTTTATCGCCATTCTGGGCATTGGACTAATGTATGCCTGGATTAAGAAAGCGTTGGAGTGGGTATAAGCAGAGGGACAAAGAGACAGAGGAACTGAGGGATTATGACTTCACATGAAAACGTGCTGAACAATGCTTTCGGTTTTACTACGCTTGAAAGTATAGCGGATGCATTACGCAACACGCCGCTGATGGAGAAAATCAGGGACGTCGCCGTTTTGAAGCGTCTTTTCAATTGGGGACGGTCATCATCGCTCTGGCCCATGAGTTTCGGGCTGGCTTGCTGTGCTCTTGAAATGATCGCCACCGCCTGCTCCCGCTACGATACGGACAGACTCGGAATCGTTTTCAGGCCATCGCCGCGCCAATCGGATGTGATGGTCATTGCCGGGACAATGACCAAGAAGATGGCGCCGCTCGTAAAAAGACTTTACGACCAGATGCCCGAACCCAGATGGGTGATCGCCCATGGCGGGTGCGCATCATGCGGCGGACCATATAATTCCTATGCGGTGGTCCAGGGCACCCATCTGGTCGTACCGGTAGACATCTATATCCCAGGATGTCCGCCAAGGCCGGAAGCCTTGATATTTGGTTTCTTGCAGCTCATGGAGAAGATAAAGCGCGAAAGCCCCTATGTACTTGAAGAAAGAAAGATAAGGACTTTGGAATGATTACGGCTGTAAAAGAAGCGTTGTTGTTGGACAAGGTTCAGAAGCGGTTCAAAGACGCCATTCTGGCGACCGGCCTCTTCCAGGACGAGGTTTGCCATCTGGTGGATAAAAAGGCATTGGTCGGCATCTGTGAATTCTTAAAAAACGATCCGGAACTGAATTTGAATTATCTGGTGGATGTGCTCGGCGTGGACTACACACCGGCATCGCCGCGCTTCGAGGTCGTTTACCACCTTTACTCCATATCGCAAAGGCACCGCTTGCGGCTAAAAGTAAAAGCAGATTCCGAAGAACCTATCCCGACCGTGACGGGAATATGGCCGGCCGCGGAATGGCCCGAACGTGAAGTTTACGACATGTACGGTATAGTCTTCGAGGAACATCCAGATTTGAAACGCATTTACATGGCCCCTGACTGGCAGGGATTTCCAATGAGAAAGGACTATCCGCTGAAGGGCTACAAGGACGAGTATAACCCGTTCGGCGAAGAGGTCGAAGAAGATTTCTAGGACAAAAAAATGACGGAGCACGAAGACTTTGTCGCCACCAAAAAGATCAACCTGCATCTGGGGCCGCAACACCCCTCCGCCCATGGTCTGCTCCATCTGGTCATTGAATTGCAGGGAGAAAAGGTCATCAACGTCGAAACTGAAATCGGTTATCTGCACCGTGGAACCGAGAAAATTGCGGAAAATCTGCTCTATCACCAATTTGTGCCGTATACCGACAGGCTCGATTATCTATGCGCCATGAGCAACAACCTGGCCTACGTGATGGCGGTGGAAAAGCTTCTCGAGGTCCAAATCCCCGAAAGAACCCGATACATCCGAGTGGTCGCCGCTGAGTTGTCCAGGATTGCCGGGCATTTGCTTTGTGTGGGGGCCTGGGGCATGGATTTGGGCGCCATGACAATTCTTTTATATGCCATGCGCGAAAGGGAGCTGATCCTCGACATTTTCGAGATGCTGTGCGGTGCGCGCATGACGTTGAGCTATATGCGCGTGGGCGGGGTAAGATATGACTTTACCGAGGCGTGTAAGGCAGCCTGCCTGAACCTGATAAAAATCATGCCCGCCCGAATCGATGAGTATGAAAAGATCCTGACCGGAAACCGGGTCTGGCTCAAGCGGAACAAGGGGATCGGCATCATATCCGCCGATGACGCCGTGGCCATGGGGTTGAGCGGACCGGCCTTGAGAGCCAGCGGCGTGAATTGGGACATCCGCAAGCATGAACCTTATCTGATCTATGATCGCATCGATTTTGATGTGCCGACAGGCGCCCATGGCGACTGCTTCGATCGCTACATGGTTCGCATCGAAGAAATGCGCCAGGCCCTGCGTATCATCGAGCAGGCGGTCAAGGCCATGCCGGAAGGCCCCTTTAACGTGGATGACACGCAACTGGTTCCGCCGCCGCACGCCGAGACCTACGATAATATGGAGAACTTAATCCACCACTTCAAGTATGTCTCCCACGGGTTCAAGGTCCCCAAAGGAGAGACCTATGTCTCCATAGAATCCCCCAAGGGGGAACTGGGCGTCTACATTGTCAGCGATGGATCGGAAAAACCTTACCGGCTGAAGCTGAGAATGCCGACGTTCATGAACCTGCAATCCATCAACCGCATGGCCAAAGGCGGCTATCTGGCGGATGTCATCGCGGTATTGTCCAGTTTGGATCCGGTGTTCGGCGAGTGCGATAAGTAAAAAGAGACAATGGGCAAAAGGACATAAGCTTGTGCCTCGGTAACTTTGTGTCTTTGAAGGAAACCAATGATAGACGAAAAGACGATGCAAAAAATCCGCGCGTTGGAAAGCATGTATCCGGACAAGCGATCTCTAGTTATGGGCGCCTTGTGGGTGGTGCAGCGCGATAAAGGCGGCACTTTGACCAAAGAGGATCTGGAAGTGATTGCCGGTATTCTTGAGATCAGTCCGGTGGAAGTTCAGGCGGCGGCGACCTTCTATACCATGTATAACATCGCCAAGCCGGTCGGAAAGTACCATATCCAGGTCTGCGCGAATCTCTCCTGCTCCCTGCTCGGCGCCGAAAATCTGCGGGCTCATCTGGAAAAAAGCCTTGGTATAAAAACCGGAGAAACCACGCTGGACGGGAAATTTTCCCTGACCACGGTGGAGTGCCTGGGGTCTTGCGATACGGCGCCGATGATGCAGATCAATGACGATTATTATGAAAACCTGGACACAGAGAAAGTGAATGAGATTTTAAAACGTATGAGATAGGCGGTCGGATGGAAAGAATTCTGCTCAAAAACATCGATGCGGCCGATGCCGGCAAGGTGGCAACCTACCTGCGGAACGGCGGATACAAGGGCCTGGACGCCGCGTTTAAAATGAGGCCCGAAGAGATCGTTCAGATCATGAAGGATTCGGGCTTGCGGGGCAGAGGGGGAGCGGGTTTTTCCACGGGGCTTAAATGGAGTTTTATCCCCAGCGACCCGTCCCTGCCCAAATATCTTCTGTGCAATGCGGATGAGAGCGAACCAGGGACCTTCAAGGACCGGCTGATCATCGAAAAAGCGCCCCACCTGCTGCTGGAAGGCATGATGATCGCCTGCTATGCCATCGGCGCGGCCACCGGGTATATCTACATCAGGGGCGAGTATGAGTATGGAGCGCGCATCCTCGAAGATGCCATCGCCGAGGCGTCGTCGGCGGGTTATCTCGGACGCAATATCCGCGGATCGGGATTTTCCCTCCGGATTTACATTCATCGTGGCGCCGGCGCCTATATTTGCGGTGAGGAAACAGCCCTTCTGGAATCAATCCAGGGACTCCGCGGCCAGCCGCGATTAAGACCCCCCTTTCCGGCCATAGCCGGAGTTTACTACAAACCGAGCGTCATCAATAATGTCGAAACCCTGGCGTGCGTTCCTTCGATTTTAGAAAGGGGTCCGCGATGGTTTGCCGGCATCGGCCCGCGGAAAAGCCCGGGCCCCAAACTGTATGCGGTCAGCGGTCATGTTAAAAAACCCGGCGTTTATGAACTTCCCATGGAGGTGACCCTCAATGAACTGATCTTTGAACACTGCGGCGGCATGCGCGGCGACAAGGCCGTCAAAGCCGTCATTCCGGGCGGCGCCAGCGCCCCGATGCTGGCCGGCGAAGATCTCGACTCGCCCATGGATTTCGAATCGTTGGCCCAAAGAGGGTCCATGCTCGGTTCGGCCGGGGTCGTGGTCATGGAGGAAGGCACCTGCATGGTGAAAACCGCTTATATCATCAACCGTTTTTTCAGCCACGAATCCTGCGGTAAATGCACCCCCTGCAGGGACGGCACGCCCTGGATGACGCAGATATTGAAACGCATCGAAGACGGTAAAGGCCGCCCGGGCGACGTGGAACTGCTGGAAAGTCTATGCACCGGGATTTTCGGCCGCTGCTTTTGCGCGCTCGGCGAAGCGGCGGTGATGGCTCTGCGCGGCGCGCTCAAGTACTTTAAAGAAGAATTTTACGATCATATCGCGCAGAAGAAGTGTACGGTTTCGACAGATGGGCTGCACGGGTTTTAAGTTTTAGGTTTTAGGGTTTTAGGTGGAGGTATTCTGTCTGATTTTATAGGGGAACGCGGCAGTCAGGCCGAGACACGCGGAGGCAGTACAGCTCCACGCCTGTGCCGGAGGCGTTCCCAAGCTGGAGCTTGGGAACGAGCAAATCGTACTCGTACTCGTTCTCGTACTCGTACTCGATTGGAACGAACGAGCGAGCAAGATACTGAAACGGGAAGAAGTGTAAATGCCTACGGTCACCATAAACGGAAAAGAAATCACCGTCGAAGAAGGCACCCTGATCCTGGATGCCGCGCGCCGGGCGGGTTTTTATATCCCGACCTTCTGCTACCAGGCGGACCTGATCGGCATCGGCTCCTGCCGCATGTGCCTGGTCGAGGTGGTCGGCCAGCAAAAACTGATCGCCTCGTGCGTAACGCGGGTGATGGACGGCATGCAGGTGATTACCGAAAGCGAAACGGTCAATGCAGCCCGGGCGGCGATGCTGGAGTTCTTATTGGCCAACCATGGCCTGGATTGTCCGGTGTGCGACAAGGGCGGTGAATGCGAGCTGCAGGACCAGGTTTACACGTATGGTCCGCACCGGGGCCGATATGCCGAACAGAAATATCGCTGGCACGATAAAGACTATATTATCAGTCCGGTCATCATCAAGAACTCCAATCGCTGTGTCCAGTGCATGAAGTGCGTGCGGGTCTGCAAGGAAGTGGTGGGCCAGGATGTTCTAGACGGCATCGGCCGCGGCGAGCGCCAGGAAGAGACCACCTTTTTCAGGGGCATGCTGGAGTGCGACCAGGACGGCAACTGCATCGAGGTTTGTCCGGTCGGTTGTTTCATGCGTCTGCCTTTCCGGTACAAGACCCGTCCCTGGGATCTGAAAGCGGCCCACACCATCTGCCCCTATTGCGCCACCGGCTGCCGCATGGTCATTGAAGAAAGAGCCGGCGAAGTCATTAGATCCAAGGCCCAACTCGGCGTGGGGATCAACAGCGAAACGCTCTGCGCACGCGGCCGGTTCGGATATGATATCGTCCATCACGGCGAGCGGCTCACCACGCCGCTGTTAAAACGCAACGGCAAACTCGAGCCGGCCTCCTGGCAAGAGGCCTTTGCCGTCATCAGGGAACGTCTGAAGCGGGCCGACCCCATGAAAATCGGCGGCATCGCCTCCGCGCGGCTGACCAACGAAGAGCTGTATCTTTTCCAAAAACTTTTCCGGAATGTTTTGAAAAGCCCCAACATCGACTCGAGCCTGCGCTGGCAACCAGCGGCCGTTACGGGGTTTGTCGCGGCGACACGCATGAACCACGGCGGCGTGTCGGTGTTTGACGCCATGCAGGCCGACTGCGTCCTGATCATCGGAACCCATCTTTCCGATGAAAACCCGGTAACCGATTACATGGTCCGGCGCATGGCGCGCGAGAACGGCACTGCGGTGATGATCGCCTCACCCCGGGCCATGAAGCTGGACCGTTCCGCCCGCTTGACCTTGCGCCATATCCCGGGCACGGGAAAAAAGCTCCTTGAGGCGTTGACGCTGCTCCTTGGGGAACAAAACGCCGAGCGCTTATCCACCCATGCCGCTGTGACCGCGGTGAAGGATGTGGGCGCTCAACCCCTGCTGAGCGCAGCCGATGTGTCCTCCGAAAAGGCAGCGCAATTGGCCGCTTTGCTGAACAATGCTTCGTCTGTCGGCATTATGGCCGGTACTGAATTCTTGAGATTCCCCCAGGGCCTGACCGCCTTGAAAACCTTTGGAGAAGTACTGCAGGCCCTTGGTAAAAAGCTCCTGATCGTGCCCATTCTGGATCGATGCAACCAGCGAGGCGCCTGGGAGATGGGCGTACACCCCGGGTTGCATCCGGATTTTCGCAAATCGCAACTGACAGGCCTGGGCCACGACGGCATGTTCCAAGCCGCTGAACGCGGCGAAATGCAATCCCTGTTCCTTATCCAGGAAGATCCATTGGCCGCCGCTGCCGACCCGGCCTTCATCAAAAGGGCGCTTGAAAGGGTCAATTTTCTTCTGGTTCAGGATATCTTTCTGACCGAAACGGCCAAATTGGCCGATTGCGTGCTGCCCGGCGCCTGTTTCGCCGAAAAAGAGGGCACGTTCACCAACCAGGAAGGCCGGGTCCAGTCCATCGCGCGCCTGATGCGGCCTCCCGGTCGATCCATGCGGGACTTCAAGATCATAGCAGCCATTGGAAAGCTGTTCGATCCGTCGTTTGCCGAGGGAACAGAGAATGCTTCTTCCGTGTTTTCTGAAATCAGAAAAGCGGTTGGAATGTACACGCATGTCAGCCTTGTTTTTAACAATAAACGCAATGAAGACAATGACCTGGATAACAAATCGGCGCTGATCGAGGCTTCGGAAGCCGCGGCCGTGGATGTTGATGCCCTTGATGCAGCACTCTCCGCCGGCGACGGGGACCAAGAGCGCCCGTTTACCCTGATCACGGGCAACCACCTCTTTCACTCGGGACGACTTTCGCGCAGGTCCAATATTCTCAACAGCTTGCTCAAGGAACCGGTAGCGGAGATCAGCGCGGAAGATGCGGCGGCACTGGGAATCTCAAGTGGCGAAAAAATCAGGGTGCAAGGCCGCCGCCATGAAGCCCTGCTTACGTTGAAGACAAAGCGCGGCTCCAAAAACGGGGTGGTCTTTATCGATGAAAACTTCGAGAGCGTGGCCGTAAACCGGTTTTTTGAAAGAGGCCGGTTTATGGCCAAGGTGAACATCGTTAAAGAGTAAGGAGGCGTAGGTGGATTAAGCGTAGGAAGCTGGAGCTTCCAACAACGGGGCTCCCAAGCTGGAGCTTGGGAACCAGCGCAAAACCAGCGCTAATAATCTTTGTGTCTCTGTCCCTTAGTCCCTTTGCGACTTCGTCCCTTTGTCCCTTTGCAACTTTGTGCCTTTGTCACTTTGGAACTAATAAAATGCCCGACACAGCACCCATACTCGAAATCGCATTGATCTCCATCAAGGTCGTCTTGATGACCCTGTTCCTGTTTATGCTTCCCATCCCCTTTACCTGGCTCGAGCGCAAGGTGGCCGGGCATATCCAGGCCAGGTTGGGACCATTTCGGGTAGGTCCGCACGGCGTGCTCCAGCCGGTCGCCGATCTGATAAAACTGCATATCAAAGAAGATATTGTGCCCGACAAAGCCGACAAGCTTCTTTTTAAACTGGCCCCGCTGTTTTCGTTGATTCCGGCGCTTGCAGTTTTCGTGGCCGTACCTTTCGGGGAGAAGATTTCCCTTCCGGTGATCAACAGGGAGGTGACCTTATACATTTCCGATATGAATGTGGGCGTGCTTTATGTGCTTTCCGTGGCCAGCCTGGGCGTCTACGGGATCATCATCGGCGGATGGGCCTCCAACAGCAAATACCCGCTGCTCGGCGGACTGCGCTCCACAGCCCAAATGATCAGCTATGAAGTGGCTTTGAGTTTTGCGGTGATCGGCGTGGTCATGATGAGCAACTCGTTAAGTCTGGTGGATATCGTCAATCGCCAGGATGGTGGTCTGTGGAACTGGAACATCGCCTTTTTACCGGTGGGTCCGGTCTGGTTCGCCATATTCCTGATCGCCTCGATGGCCGAAGTCAACCGCATTCCCTTCGATCTGCCCGAGGATGAAGGCACGTTGGCGGCCGGCTACCATACCGAATACAGCGGGTTGAGATTCGCATTTTTCATGCTGGCCGAGTATGTGGCCATGTTTACTGTAGCCGTCCTGAACGTCATCCTCTTCTGGGGGGGCTGGCATGCGCCCTTTAAACTGCCGTTCGAAATTCCGGCCATAATCTGGTTCCTGGGCAAAGTGGCCGTGTTTGTTTATCTATTCATGTGGGTGAGGTTTACCCTGCCAAGATACCGGTATGATCAACTGATGACTATCGGTTGGAAGATATTGATACCGGTGGCTTTGGCGAACATCATGCTGACAGGCTTTTTAAGGTTATGAAAAAGGAAGACATCACCAAAAAAACAGTCGAGCTGATCAGGAAGATATTCTTCCTGGATTTTATCAAAGGGCTGCGCGTAACTTTGAGCTACAGTTTATCCCGGAGCGTCACGGAAAGATATCCTGATGAGGAGAAGTGGGTACCCTACCGGCGGTTCAGGGGGGTACACCGGCTGTGGCGGGACGAGCAGGGCAGGGAACTGTGCGTGGCCTGCGAATTGTGCTCGGGGATCTGTCCGACGGACTGTATTACGGTTATCCCTATGGAAGATGATACCGGCAGAGGCATAACGGACCGGGTGCCCAGGGTGTGGGACGTTGATCTGTCCCGCTGCCTCTTCTGCGGCTACTGTGAGGATGCCTGTCCGACGAGGGCTGTACGGCTCGGCCGGGAATACGAAGTCGCCAGCGAAGATCTGCAATCGGCCATACTGCATGTGGATGAACTGCTCGTACCCCAGCCGGTGCCCGAATCCCTTGAAGGCGGGGTTCTGGCAAAGTCCCGGTTTATCAGGGATAACGGCGCGATCAGGGTGGCGGCCGATTTGAACAGAACCTGGAAGAGGAAACTGTAATGGAATTGCTTTTCTTTTATCTATTTGCCGCCGTCGCCGTGACTTCCGCCCTGGGTGTCGTCACTTTGCGCAATCCGGTCCACAGCGCGGTCTGCCTGATCATCTGCCTCGTGCAGGTCGCGGCCCTGTATATTCTGTTGAGATCGCCTTTTCTGGCCGCCGTACAGATCTTTATCTACGTTGGCGCGGTGATGGTTCTTTTTCTCTTTGCCGTGATGACGCTCGATATCGGCACGGAGGAGTTGAAGCAGCACGTCCACGGCCAGAGCACAATTGCGGTTCCGGCAGCCATTTTTCTGCTGGCGATGATCGGCTACCTGTTGTTCCAGGGCCAGCTGAGCGCACCCCCCGGCCCATACACGGAGGCAGTGCTGGCCAGGAATACGGAAGTATTGGGCAGGCTTCTTTATACAAAATATATTTTTCCGTTTGAGATCGTTTCGGTTCTCTTGCTGGTGGCCCTGATCGGTGCGATCGTTCTGGTCATGCGGGAAAAAGATGCGGTTGAGATAAAAGAGATTCCGGTTGCCCGGACAGCCGAGGTTAAGACCGACTGAGCGCGGTGGCCGGAAAAGAGACGATCATGCTGACCCTGACCCATTTTTTAATATTGAGTTTTATTCTTTTCTCCATCGGTGTGGTCGGCGTTCTTTCCAGGCGCAACATCATCATCGTGCTGATGTCCTTGGAACTGGTTTTCAACTCGGCCAACGTGAGCCTGGCGGCCTTTTCATACTATCTGCACTCCTTGAACGGAATGGTTTTCGTCATCTTCAGCATCACTATTGCCGCCGCCGAAGTCGCGGTCGGCCTGGCGATCCTGGTGGCGGTTTTCAGACGAAGGAAAACCGTCTATGTGGATGAATTGAATGAGATGAGAGGATAATCAACAGCCATGATGGAATGGGTTTGGTTAATCCCCTTATCACCGCTGGCGGGGGCCATCGCCAACGGCCTGGCAGGGAAAAAGATCGGCAAACAGGCCGTGGGGATTATCGCCTGCAGTGCCGTTGCCCTCTCCTTTTTCATCTCTGTTATGGTTCTTTTCAGCCTGATCGCCTTACCTGCCGGTCAGCGTTCCCTGACCGTCACGGCCTTTCAGTGGATCGCCAGCGGTACTTTTCAGATCGATATCGACGTGCTGATCGATCCGTTATCCACCGTGATGATCCTGGTCGTTACCGGTGTCGGGCTGCTGATCCATATTTATTCCATCGGCTACATGCACGGCGATCAGGGGTATGGGCGCTATTTCAGTTTTCTGAACCTGTTTGTCTTTTTTATGCTGATGCTGGTGCTGAGTGCCAATTACTTCGTCATGTTCCTGGGCTGGGAGGGGGTCGGACTGTGTTCATATCTATTGATCGGGTTCTGGTACCAAAAAAAGACGGCCGCCGATGCCGGCAAAAAAGCGTTTATCGTCAACCGGGTCGGCGATTTCGGTTTTATCCTCGGTCTTTTGCTTCTTTTCTGGAGCCTCGCTGGTACAGGCGTCCAATCCCTGCGTTTCGAAGAAGTTTTCAGGCATATCCCCCGCCTGGATCCAGCCATCCTCACCGCTGTCACGGCCCTGCTTTTTGCCGGGGCCATCGGCAAATCGGCGCAGTTTCCCCTGCACGTATGGCTGCCCGATGCCATGGAAGGACCGACACCGGTCAGCGCGCTGATCCACGCCGCCACCATGGTTACCGCCGGCGTTTACATGGTGGCCCGCAACAGCGCGTTGTTTGCCCTGGCGCCGATGACCGCCGAGGTGGTGGCCGGCATCGGCATATTTACCGCCTTTTTCGCCGCGACCATCGGCCTGGTCCAAAACGACATCAAGCGGGTTCTGGCCTTTTCCACCATCAGTCAGCTGGGCTACATGTTTGCGGCTGTAGGACTCGGTGCTTATTCGGCCGGCATTTTTCATCTTGTAACCCATGCCTTCTTTAAGGGCCTTCTCTTTCTCTGCGCCGGCAGCGTTATTCACGCCCTTTCGGGCGTTCAGGATATGCGCCATATGGGCGGACTGCACCGCCCCATGAAAATTACTTCGATCACCTTCATCATCGGGGCCATGGCCATCGCCGGCGTCCCGCCCTTCAGCGGCTTCTGGTCAAAGGACGAAATCCTCTGGGAAGCCTTCCTGCACGGACATTACATCATATGGGCCGTGGGTCTGCTCACCGCTTTTTTAACCGCCTTCTATATGTTCCGTCAGGTTTTCATGGTGTTCAGCGGCAGGAATCGAGCCGCCGAAGGCACACAGACGCACATCCACGAAGCGCCAGGAATTATGACCACGCCCTTGATCCTGCTGGCGGCACTGGCCATCGCCGGGGGATGGATCGGCATCCCATTCTTTAAAGGCGGCAGCCCGCTGCATAACTTCTTAAGTCCTGTCTTCGGTCATGGTGAGGCAAGCGCGGCTTTCATCCAAACATCCGCCTCCGCGGCTGCCCATGGAATGATGGAATTCGTCCTCATGGGTGTGTCTGTTGCCGCGGGCGCCTTGGGCATGATGCTGTCTGCTTTGATGTATTTTGAACCGTTCAAACGGTACCGATCCGCTCTTCTTGATCCAGAGACATTATCGGCACGGTTTCAGGGGCTGCACCGGCTGCTTTACAACAAATACTACGTGGACGAAATTTACGCGGCAGTGATCATCTATCCGCTTAAACGGAGCAGCCAATACTGTCTGAACTTTGATCTGGCGGTCATCGACGGACTGGTGAACGGCGCCGGCTGGATCACCCGGCTGGTGGCCTGGCTGGCCCATAAAATCGATATCTATCTCGTGGATGGCATCCTCAATTCCCTTGCAACGCTGGTACGCTTTAACAGCGGCGCCTGGCGCAGGCTGCAGACCGGATATTTACAGAACTACGCATTGATCTTTGTTCTGGGGCTTATTGTATTCGTCGGTGTGCTTTGGAGGGATAGATAAAGGCACAAAGTAATGGATATACCCATTCTCAGTCTACTCTTGTTCATTCCGCTGGCCGGTGTGGTTCTGCTGGCCTTTATGGACGGGAATAACAAAAGGGCGATCCGCATGACGACGCTGGCCGTTGCGGGGCTCGAATTTCTGACCTCGTCGGTCCTGTTGATCGGTTTTGATGCCGGCACACATCACATGCAATGGGTCGAAAACATGCCATGGATACCCGAAATCGGTGTCTCCTACTTTTTGGCCGTGGACGGCATGAGCCTGCTCCTTGTACTTCTGACCACGTTCATTGCCCTGCTCGGTGTTCTATGCTCCTGGTCGGCCGTGCAGGAGCGGGTCAAGGGCTACATGGCCTGCCTGCTCATTATGGAGACGGGCATGATCGGCGTTTTTGTGTCCCTGGACCTGGTGCTCTTCTTTCTTTTCTGGGAAATCAGCCTGGTCCCCATGTACTTCCTGATCGGGATCTGGGGTGGCGAACGCAAACTTTACGCCACCATCAAGTTCTTCCTCTATACGCTGTTCGGCAGCGTCTTTATGCTGGTCGGCATCCTGGCGCTCTATTTTGCCCATGGCAACATCAGCGGGGAGTATACCTTCAACCTGCTCAAACTCTACCAGGCGACCTACCCCTATAACTTGCAATGGTGGGTTTTCCTGGCTTTTTTCCTGGGCTTTGCCATCAAGGTACCGGTCTTTCCTTTTCATACCTGGCTTCCGGATGCCCATGTGGAGGCACCCACCGCCGGCAGCGTCATCCTGGCCGGTGTGCTTTTAAAAATGGGCACCTATGCGTTTTTGAGGTTTAACCTTCCGCTGCTGCCCGACGCCAGCGCCGCGTTTACGCCGTTTATCATGGTCCTTGCGGTCATCGGCATCATTTATGGCGCGCTGCTGGCCTTGGCTCAGAAGGATTTAAAGAAACTGGTGGCCTATTCCAGCATCAGCCACCTGGGCTTTGTCATGGCCGGAATTTTCGCCATGAACCAGCAGGGTATTGACGGCGGCATTCTCCAGATGGTCAATCATGGGCTGTCCACGGGCGCGCTCTTTTTGATCGTCGGCATGATTTACGATAGAAGACATTCCCGCTTGATGGACGATTTCGGAGGGCTCGCCCGGGTCATGCCGGTTTTTGCTGTTTTCGTCATGATCGTCGTCTTTTCTTCCATCGGCCTGCCGGGCACCAATGGATTTATCGGCGAGATTTTGATCCTGCTGGGCATTTTCAAGATCAGCGCAGCAGCTGCGGTACTGGCGGCCACCGGCATCGTTCTCGGGGCGGTGTATATGCTCTGGATGTACCAGCGGGTTCTTTTCGGTCCTGTGACCCATCCGGCCAACAAAGATCTTAAAGACCTGAACCCAAGGGAAATCTTAACCTTGATCCCGATTATCCTGCTGATCTTCTGGATCGGTATTTATCCACGACCATTCCTGAAATTGTCTGCCGCCGGCACCACCCATCTTGTGGAGATGGCTCAATCCAGGCAGGCCTTATACATGAACGACAAGCCTATCGCGACATACGCTCTGAAAAAATCGACAAACACATCAACGTTTGTGCCGCCCGGAGAATGTCGATGACCGCTATGGATAATCCTGTTTTCGCCAGCTTTCCCATTCTGTCGTTCATTACGTTCTTACCGAGCCTGGGAGCGGCCTTCCTCATTTTATTCATCAAAAAGGAATGGCACAACGGCATTAAATGGACCGCCCTTTTGGTATCGCTTTTGACCTTGCTACTTTCCCTCTATCTGCCCATGGCGTTTGACACCCAAACGAGCGCATTGCAGTGGGTGGAAAAAAAAGTCTGGATCGATCGGTTCGGCATTCATTATTTCCTTGGAGTGGATGGGATCAGCCTGCTGCTAATTATACTTACCACCTTGATAGCGGTGATCTGCATACTGGCCTCCTGGACGGAAATAACCCTCCGGCTGAAAGCCTATATGGCGCTCTTTCTATTCATCGAAACCGGCTGCCTGGGGGTATTTTTGGCGATGGACCTTTTCCTGTTTTATGTCTTCTGGGAAGTGGTCCTGATCCCCATGGTCTTCATAATCGGCATCTGGGGCAGCACGCGCAGGCTTTATTCTTCGATTAAATTTTTTCTTTTTACGTTCACCGGCAGTCTGTTTATGCTCCTGGGCATCCTGGCGCTTTATTTCTACCACGGCGAACTGACCGGAGTATATACCTTTGATGCGACAGTCCTTTTCGGAAATCCGGTTCCAGCGGACATACAGATATGGATATTCCTGGCCTTGTTTTTGGGTTTTGCGGTCAAGGTGCCCATGTTTCCATTGCACACCTGGCTTCCGGATGCCCACACCGAGGCGCCTACGGCCGGCAGCATCCTGTTGGCGGCGGTGCTGCTGAAACTGGGAACTTACGGGTTTATCCGCTTCAGCTTGCCGCTGCTGCCCAATGCCAGCATTCAATTGGCCCCGCTGATGATCGCGCTGGCTTTATTCGCCATCCTCTATGGTGCCTATGTCACCATTGCCCAGAAAGATCTGAAGAAGCTGGTGGCCTATTCCAGCATCAGCCATATGGGATTCGTCATGCTGGGGATCTTTGTTTTCAATATCGAAGGACTTAAGGGCGGCTTGCTGCAGATGATCAATCACGGCATCAGTACGGGTGCGCTCTTCCTGCTGGTCGGCATGCTTTATGAGCGCACCCATCAGCGCATGATTGACGACTATGGGGGGCTCATCAAAACGCTTCCGGTTTATGGGATATTATTTCTGGCCGTTCTGCTCTCTTCCATGGGCATGCCGGTCACCAATGGCTTCATCGGCGAGCTCTTTGTACTCATCGGCGCCTATAAAGCCGGATGGTTTTATGCGCTGCCGGTGGTGATCGGTATTCTCTTAGGGGCGGTCTACCTGTTGTGGATGTTTCAGCGCGTCTTTTTGGGAGATTCGGCCCATCAAGGGCCGATCGGCCTCAGAGATATGGGGTTCAGGGAAAAAATCGCCATGATCCCCATTATTTTCATGATCTTCTGGATCGGCCTGTATCCGCAGCCTTTGTTAAGGGTGACCGATGCCTCGCTGAATCACCTGGCCCGCGTGGTGGCGGAGAATTCGAAAAAGAGCACAGTTGCTGATGCGAACCTGGCGGATTCAACTGAAAAACCGGCCATGCCAAGTACACACATTCGCAAGTATGATGACAGGAAGCTCAAATAATATGCCGTTTGAAAGTCTAAACATCAGCTTTACGGCGGTGATGCCGGAAATTCTACTGACCGGCCTCGCCTTGGTTGTCCTTGTCACTGATTTCTTCATCAGCCAGCAGCACAAGGTCGTATTGGGCTACCTGAGTGTTTCCGGCTTGGTGATCCTTTTGCCCGCAGCCGTGATGAGCGTCGACCCGGTGCCCTCTTTCGGAGGTACGGTCACCGCCGACGCCTTTTCCGCTTTCTTTAAAGCCATTTTCATCATTGCCGGCATTCTGACGCTTTCCGTTTCCACGGACTATTTGAAAAAAAGCAGCATTCACAGGGGCGAGTACTATTACCTTGTTCTTTTCGCCATCCTGGGCATGATGGTTTTGGCCTCTGCCAACGACCTCTTGAATTTCTATGTCGGCTTGGAGCTCATGGCGCTCTCATTTTATATATTGGTCGCTTTGGGGGCCAGACGAACCCTTTCAGTGGAAGGGGCGCTCAAATATTTTATTTTAGGAGCGCTTTCATCCGGAATCCTGCTGTATGGCATATCGTGTGCCTATGGATTCGGAGGCACCACCAACCTGGTGGAGATTGCGCGCCAGGCTGTTCAGACCCCGGAGCGCAATCCGTTTTTACTTCTGGCGATTGTTCTGATCATGGCCGGTTTTGCATTCAAAGTGGCCCTGTTTCCTTTTCACTTATGGGCTCCGGATGCCTACCAGGGGGCGCCCGTTCCCATCACGGCCCTGCTATCGGTAGGGTCCAAAGCCGCCGCTTTCGCCGTCTTTTTAAGAATCTTTTTAGTCGCTTTGCCTGCATTTCAACTTCAATGGTCAGAATTGCTGTGGCTGCTTTCGGTCGGCACGATGATCTTCGGCAGTGTCGTGGCGATTTCCCAGAAAAGCATTATCCGAATGATGGCCTACAGCAGCATCGCCCATGCCGGCATTATCGTCATCGGCCTGCTGGTTCGTAATCGGACCGGGATTGCAGGAATTTTGTATTACTTAATGGTATACACGTTCATGAACATCGGGGTTTTCACCGTTATAACGATGGTGTTGAAGAGGGATCGCAGCGGTGAAGATCTGTATGAATATAAGGGCCTGGCCGCCCGCCATCCCGCACTCGCCTTTTTAATGGCGCTCTACCTGCTGGCGTTGGCCGGAGTGCCGCCCACAGGCGGTTTTACGGCCAAATTTTTTATCCTGGCGGCCGCCGTCGACGCGGGCTACTATTGGCTCGCCGTCATCGGGGTTATCGCCACCGCCATCGCCCTGTTTTTTTACGCCAAGGTCATCTACTACATGTACATGAAAGAGCCGGAAAGGATCTTTATGGATTCCCCTCCGGGGCCGGCCAGCCGGATGGTGCTTGGGGTCACCGCCGCCGGCACCGTAATCCCGGGGGTGTATCCGGCGCCTTTTGTGGAAATGGCGCAAAAAGCGATTGAACCCTTTTTAATGTGACGGAACAGGCATGGATGATCCGAAAGACATTTTTCCGGCTGATGATAGAGCGTCCAGACACAATTGGCGGGATCTGCCCTTTGACGCCGTCACAAATTTCTCCCTGCTCGGCTGGATCCTGGGCAAAATAAGAAGAGATATAAAATCGGAAGAAAAGATCGATCTGACGCTGGAAGAATAAACACACTATAATCGATTGATCCGGTTGCTCAGACTGAGTCCCCTCAAACTCTCTAAACCTTTCCTGCCTTTATACTGAAGCATGACTTGGTGGGAATCGCCCATGCCGAACAGGAGCCCCTTGATTTTCAGCAGCTCACTTTGAAAGGTCTTGTCGCGTTCCAACTCTCTTGCGACGAGCCGATCGATCCCCAGGGACGCCAGAAATGCTCCCTGGGAACAGTATCCGATTGTTTTCAGTCCTGATTTCTCACCCCAGTCGCTGAGGGCGGTGAAGTTTATGTGGGCCGTGATGTCCTGATTGCCTACATTCGCCAAAGGATTTTCATTGACCCTGTGGTTTGAATAAGCAAGCAGGGTGCCTTTGCGCCTTTGAGGAGAATAGTATTCGTGCGCGCAATACCCGTAATCTATGGTGATAATAAATCCTTCGGCGAGGATATGATTCAAATTCGCAAGAAAGTTTTCGACTCTTAGATTCGCCTCGGTCCGGTAGCCGCTTATTTTCGGCAATCGATACCGTTTGATATACGCCTCCAAATCGCTTGTGCTGAGGTCGCCATCAATTTCTTTAAACGCTTTGTCATTCGACCCGACGTAGATTTCCCGCGGGACGGCCTGTTCATTCATGCGCAGAAGGTGGACCGGAAAAGCGTCCAACAGCTCGTTTGAAACGACACAGCCGCAGAACCGATCAACTTGGTCAAGAGATGATTTCCATTCCAGCAAATCCCCATAGCGGCCTAGGATTCTCTTCTGAACCTCAACGGCGGACGGGTTTTTCTCGACGATGACATAGCGCCAGCCGTGCTTCCAGGACAGCTCATCCATGACGTAGCTGATAATTCCTTCGGCAAGGAATCCTTTACCGGCGCCGACTTCAACAATGGCAAAACGCTCCGGGTCGCCGATGATGCGTTTCATTTCATCCAACTGCACCGCGAGAAGCCAACCGAAAATCGGGTGCAAATGCGGCCCCGTGTAAAAATCTCCTCCAGGACCGATCCTCACGGCATCCGACATGTAATACCCGCCCTGTGGATGATAAAGGGCCATCTCCATGAAGGTTTCAAATGTGACGGGACCTTCCCTTTCGATTTTCTTCATGATGATCTGCTCAAGTCGGTTTTCGAGCATAATGCGTTTATCCTCGGCGGCAATTCTTTTCTTCTTTTTTGTCCGGGTTGCGATCCTCAGGAAGTCGAACGTAGAAAACCGGTGATGGCTTCGACGGTTTGCTCCTGTGCATCCGCATGGAGCCAGTGGCCGGCCCCGTCTATAATGACGATGCGGGCGTTTGGGTAATATCGCCGAATGAGGCCGGTATCTTCTTCGGTAATGTATTCCGACTCGCTGCCGCTGATGAACAACGCAAAGTTCGGGTACTGGTTTTTTAACTGTGGCCCCTGGCTCAACTCGTCAAGATGTGGATAGATCGCGGCGAGGTTGATTTTCCACCGGTACCGTCCATCGGCCCCGCGCACCAGGTTTTTGAGCAAAAACTGCCGGGTGGCCAGCGCAGGGATCGACCCCGCCAGTGCATCTAGCGCTTCCTTGCGGCTCTTCATGCGGCTTAAATCCAGATCGATCATGGCCTTGAGGATCTCCCGGTGACCGCCTGGATAGGGTCTGGGTGCGATGTCCAAAATGATGAGGCGTTCGGCTTTTTCCGGAAACCGGTCGGCAAAGGCCATGACGATCTTGCCTCCCAGGGAGTGTCCCAAAAGGATTGCTTTTTCGATGTGCTGCTGCTCCATGAATCCTTGCAGGTCTTGGACCAGCGCGTCATAGCTGAAATCCGCGCTGGAGGGGGAATCCCCGTGGTTGCGCAGGTCGAGTGCAAAAACGGTCCAATCCTGCGAAAGCCGCAGGCCGATGGACTGCCAGTTCACTGCGGACCCGAAAAGGCCGTGGACGACGATCAGCGGTTTTCCGGATCCCCAGCGGCGATAGTTCAAGTTCAAAGGATCAGCGTTCATTTTTGCCTCTTTACGATCTTTTTGATTTTGAATGGTTTGCCAATTGCGTGCCCTATTTCGAACTTCAGTAATTGAGAACTGGATTGTCAGTACAGATGGCAGCCGCAATTTTTGCGGACTTGTGTTTTCCGGATATCCAAAATCCGGGTCAAACCGTATCACCCTTGGACATTTCGATCTTATCCATGGCCGGCTTGGCGGTGATCCCGTGCAAGAAAATGGATAGGACCACCACGAAACTGACGGTTGACCAAAGCATATCCATTTCGTCGAATTTCGCATGATTGGCTGCATATGCCAGATAGTATAACGATCCGAAACCTCTGATTCCAAAAAACCGTAGCCGCGAATCATTTCTGTCAGGGAATAAGAGGTGAGCGTGGCAGCAATGGCCACAAGGCCTTCCCCGGCGGTAACGGCATTTTGGCCCGCTTTGGCGCTGAAAATGAAACGAGCCAGTAAATACCCGATTATTGCGCCTGACAGAATCCCCACACCGACTTTATAGAAAAGATCATGCCAAAGCCATTCATAGAACCAGCCTGCATAGCCAGGCCGTGCCGCCGCCAATGCCAAGGCAAGACCGGTGAACGGGAAGGCCAGCCCGTCGTTGAACCCTGCCTCGGATGTCAAAGCAAAGCGCACTTCGCTTTTCTCGTTTGTAAGAGGTGGTAAACTCTGAACCTCGGAGGCAAGCACCGGGTCGGTGGGAGCTAAAACCGCCCCTAAGAGAATCGCGGCTTCCGGGGAAAAGCCAAGTATCCACCACGAGAGGAAGGCAAGCATGGCGATGCCGGCGATCATGGTAAAGCTGAGCAATTTCCAAGTGGACAGCCATCCCCTGAAACTCAGCGGTTGGTCAATTTTTAGTCCCACGCCCATGAGCGAGATGATCACAAGCAATTCGGTTACTCGCTCGGTAACGACCATGTGGGCCTGTGGCTGGGGAAATTCTCCGCCTTTAAAGAACCAGGCGATAACAACCCCCATGGCTATATAAATCATCGGAAACGAGATCGGTCTGCTTTTGAGCAGATGGGGCAAAAGAGCCGAGCCAAGGCAGGCGGCTCCTATGATAAGGAGCCAAAGAGTGTAGTCGATCCCTGATTCCACAAAAACTCTACTCCTTTTATAAACTGCGTCCAGGTTGGCCTTGGTCGATTGCACCGGAAGGGCTGCTGAATCGGGCCGTGGATAGCCGAGAAATTGAAAGAGCTTACTATCAGGAGATGCTGTGGCAGGTTATGGGGTATTGCTCGTATTCAATGCCCTTATTATATGAAGCGAAAAGATTCGATGCCGTTATCGAGCCGGGCAGGGCAAACATGTGTCAAGGCGCGATTGGGCGATCCGCAGGAAGCGCTTCGATCACCAGACCGGAAACCCGCTGAAAGCCCCTGGGCAGTTTTTTACCGCGTTTGCCGCGTTCGCCTGAAAACTCCCCAACCATATTGAAGGTCATCGAGAAGCTGCGTTTGCCTGCGTTGACGATCAGTTTCTGGCGGCTGGAAACCAGCGCGAGATGATCCAAGCCATCTTCGCCGGACTTCAGGTCCTTGGAAGGTATCTGGATCATCTTGTTGCCTTTGCCGCGGGGCAATTGTGGCAGTACGTGGATGGGAAAAGCCAGCATGCGTCCCTGGCGGGTCACGGCCACGACCAGCTGCTCCGGGACGGTATCGTCGATGGGCATGGGGTGCAGCGGCAAAGCCCCTGCAGGCAGGTTCAAAAAGGCTTTGCCTTTGGTGTTGCGTGTGATCATCTCCTGGAACACCGTGATAAACCCATATCCCGCCGTGCTGGCGGCGAGCAGTTTTTGCTCAGGCTCTCCCATCAGGACGGCCACAAAGCGCGATTGCGGGGCGATTGACAAGAAGCCGGTCAGCGGCACGCCGTAGCTGCGCGCCGAGGGAAAGCTGTTGGGGTCGGCCGCATAGGTGCGGCCGTTGGAATCCATGAATATGGCCGCTTGATTGCTGCGGCCCAGGGCGGTGGACAGGTACCCGTCTCCGGCTTTGTAAATGAGCTCCAGCGGATCGATGTCATGGCCTTTGGCGGTCCGCACCCACCCCATCTGGGACACGATCACCGTTATCGGCTCGACCGGGGCGAGCTCGGTTTTGGATATGGCCCGCGATTCGGTGCGCCGCACGATGCGCGTGCGCCGCGCATCACCGAATTGCGCGGCATCCTCGGTCAACTCTTTTTTGATCAGGTTGATCAGACGCCGCGGAGATGAGAGCACTTTTTCAATGGCGCTTTTTTCATCGGCGAGTTCTTTCTGCTCGGCCTTGAGCTTTTGTTCTTCCAGCCGCGCGAGCTGGCGCAAACGGATCTGCAGGATCGCCTCGGCCTGGCGTTCGCTGATGGAAAAGGCTTTGACCAGATCGGGTTTGGGGTCGTCGCTGTTGCGGATGATCTTGATAATCAGGTCCAGGTTCAAAAAGGCGATCATCAAGCCTTCGAGCACGTGCAGGCGGTCCAAAAGCTGGTCGAGACGATGCTGCAGGCGCCGCTGGACGATCTGTTTGCGGAAGTCCAGCCATTCGGAAAGCAGCGCAAGCAGCCCCTTGACCTGGGGCTTGCGCTCACTGCCGATCATGTTGAGATTGACCTTGTAGGTATTTTCAAGATCGGTCGTGGCGCACAGGTGCGACATCAGCTCCTCGGCATCCACGCGGTTGGAGCGCGGGGTGATGACGATGCGCACCGGGGCTTCGCTGTCGCCTTCGTCACGGATGTCGGCCACCATGGGCAGCTTCTTCTGCTGCATCTGGGCGGCGATCTGCTCGATCACCTTGGTCGGCGAAACCTGATAGGGCAGCGCGGTCACGACGATATCGCCGTTTTCGGGCTGCCACACGGCGCGCATGCGGATGGTGCCTGAGCCGCTGCGGTAGATCTCGATGATTTCCGGTGCAGGAGTGATGATCTCGGCCTCGGTGGGATAGTCCGGCCCCAGAACATACCGGCATATCTCTTCCAGCGGTGCCTTGGGGTTGTCCAGCAGGTGCAGGCAGGCCTGCACCACTTCGCTCATGTTGTGCGGAGGGATATTGGTGGCCATGCCCACGGCAATGCCGCTGGCGCCGTTGAGAAGTATGTTGGGCAGGCGCGCCGGCAGGAACAAGGGCTCTTCGAGGGTGCCGTCGAAGTTGGGACCCCAGGGCACAGTGCCCATGCCCAGCTCGGAGAGCAGCAGCTCGGCATAGGGCGACAAGCGCGCCTCGGTATAGCGCATGGCGGCAAAAGACTTGGGATCGTCGACCGTGCCCCAGTTGCCCTGACCCTCCACCAGCGGATAACGATAGGAAAACGGTTGCGCCATCAGCACCATGGCATCGTAGCAGGCCGTGTCGCCATGCGGGTGGTACTTGCCCAGCACATCACCGATGGTGCGGGCGGCTTTTTTGGGTTTGGCCGGTGCGCTCAACCCCAGCTCGGACATGGCATACAGGATGCGCCGGTGCACCGGCTTGAGGCCGTCACCGATAAACGGCAGGGCCCGGTCCATGATGACGTACATGGCATAGTTCAGATAGGATTGTTCACTGAATACATGAATCGGAATCGATTCGGCGGAGGTGTTATTCTCTACCATTTGCAGACTCGCTTATATCATTGAATCCCGCGGGCCACGGTCTAACGGCCTAACGCCCCTCATGCTTCCTCGGCCAGATTCCCTTTGGCTTCCAGCCAGGCCTTGCGGCCGTCAATGCTTTTTTTGCCCAGCAACATGGTCATCATGGCATCGATCTCGCCGGCGTCGAAACCGTTGCTTTCAAGGCGGGCGAGACGTCGCGTCTCAGGCGCCATGGTGGTTTCACGCAACTGTTCCGGATTCATTTCGCCAAGACCCTTGAAGCGCTGAATGACCGCCTTGGAGCGCCCGCCGGCATGCTTTTTAAGGATCGCTTCTTTTTCATACTCATCCAAAGCATAAAAAACCTGTTTGCCGATATCGATACGATACAGGGGCGGCAGGGCCGCAAAGATATGGCCGGCATCGACCAAAGGTTTGAAGTGCTTCAGGAAAAGAGCACAGAGCAAGGTGGCGATGTGATGGCCGTCCGAATCGGCATCGGCCAGGATGCAAATCTTGTTGTAGCGCAGGGCCTTGATATCGCCGGAGCCCGGTTCCACGCCGATGGCCACGGAGATGTCGTGAATTTCGGCCGAGCCCAATACGGTGTCGCTGCTGTCGTCCCAGGTATTTTTGATTTTGCCGCGCAGGGGCATGATGGCTTGAAAACGGCGGTTGCGGGCCTGCTTGGCCGATCCGCCGGCCGAGTCGCCCTCGACCAGGTACAGTTCGGTCTGGGCCGGGTCTTCAGCGATGCAGTCGGCCAGCTTGCCGGGCAGCACCGGACCGCCGTTGGCTTTTTTGCGGATCACTTTTTTGGAGGCGTCCAGGCGCCGGCGGGCTTTTTCGATCGCCAGTTCGGCTATTTGCTGCCCGACCTCCACGTGCTGATTCAAATAGAGGCTGAAGCTGTCCTTGAGCACCGTGGACACGAAATCAGCGCATTGCCTGGATGTCAGGCGCTCTTTGGTCTGACCGGCAAACTGGGGGTCCTGCATTTTGACCGACAGCACATAGGCGCAACTGTCCCACACATCATCGGGTCCGATCTTGACCCCGCGCGGCAGCAGTTTGCGGATATCGCAAAATTCGCGCAAGGCGGCCAGGAGGCCCGCGCGGAACCCATTGACGTGGGTGCCGCCCTGGGTGGTGGGAATCAGGTTGCAATAACTTTCCGTGAGGCCTTGGCCTTGTTCGGTCAGCCAGACCGCCGACCAGGCCACTTGTTCTTGCGGCCCCTCGTAATTGCCGGAAAAAGGCGGATGGGGGATAAAGGAAAAATCGCCCACGCCCTGGACCAGATACTCGTCCAGCCCGCTTTCGAAAAACCAGGTTTCCAGCTCGCCGGTGTTGCGGTCTTCAAAGCTGACAAAAAGACCCGGGCACAGCACGGCCTTGGCGCGCAGGATGTGCTTGAGCCGCTGTACGGAAAAGGTGCTGTTGTCGAAGTACTTCGCCTCGGGCCAAAAGCGCACGCAGCTGCCGGTCTGTTTTTGACCGGTCTTGCCGGCTATGACGAGCGGCGCGCTTTTTTCCCCGTGCGCGAAGGCCATCGTGAAAATTTTGCCGTCGCGCTTGATTTCCACCTGGAGGCGACTGGACAAGGCATTGACCACCGAAACGCCGACGCCGTGCAAACCTCCGGAAAAACGATAATCTTTTTGCGAAAATTTGGCGCCGGCATGCAGCCGGGTCATAATGACTTCGACCCCGGACACCTTTTCGGTAGGGTGCTTGTCCACAGGCATGCCCCGCCCGTTGTCGGTGACTTGCAGGGAGCCGTCCTCATACAAAATCACTTCGATGCGGTCGGCGAAACCGGCGATGACTTCGTCGGCGGCATTGTCGATGACCTCCTGGGCCAAGTGGTTGGGCCGCTGGGTATCGGTGTACATGGCCGGCCGGCGCTTGACCGGTTCCAGGCCCTCGAGGACCTCCACGGAGGCTGCGGTGTATTGGGATTTGTTTTTAGGGTCGAACAGGTTTCCGTTTCTCATCAGGTTCTGCTGGCTGCTTTCGTTTTGGGAATCGATGGGCCTACGCCGGGCAAACGACCACGATCAGCAAACCGACCTTATCATGGACGGCAGAGGATAAAAAGAGCCGTCCTTCAATCGCTTTCAGGCGCTTGAGCCCAGCCCTAAACGGCGCATGGTGAAGGTGGTGAATCGGATGGCTGCAATCTTCATTTTCGGTCCTATCTTATCGGTCGTGCCGGCCGCATCCCGGAAGCGGTGTGGCCGGACCGCGGCGATAAACTCAAAAGAAAGGCGGAAAAGATGCCCAAGCCAAGCCGAGTCGCCAAAGACAACGGCCGCCGGCAAAGAGTCCTGGCCGTCGCGCAAGAGTTGGAACGCCTGTTTCCGGACGCCAAGATCGCGCTCAACTATTCGAACCATTGGGAACTTCTGGTGGCGGTGGTGCTTTCGGCGCAGTGCACCGATAAAAAAGTCAACGAGGTGACCGCCCGGTTGTTTAAAAAGTACCCAACGCTCGCGGATTACCTGGCGGCGGATCGGACAGAATTTGAAGAGGATATCCGCCAAACCGGCTTTTTCCGCAATAAAGCCAAAAACGTTTTGGCCAGCGCCGAGATGGTCCGATCAAAATTCGACGGCCGCGTTCCGCAGAAAATGGAGGACTTGCTGAGCCTTCCAGGGGTTGCTCGCAAAACGGCCAACATCGTGCAGGGCAACGCTTTCGGTATCGTGGAGGGAATCGCGGTAGATACCCATGTGCGCCGGTTGTCCCTGAAGCTGGGTCTGACCGAATACGACGATCCCAACAAAATCGAAAAAGAACTGATGCAGCTGCTTCCCCGCGAGCAGTGGTTCAAATTCACTTATCGGATGATCGACTATGGGCGCAACATCTGCCCCGCCCGCAAACACGGGTGCCAGGACCACCCCCTGACCCGCTTGTATCCCGACGCAGCGCAACGCTGGCCTTGAGAAGTGGCGCGCATCCACTTGCTTTCAGGGCCGGCTTGGCATTCGATGCCAATCACCCGGCACTGTGCGTTCAAGCCCCTGGACTTGAATTTGCCCAGGCAATCCACATGCGGCCGGAGACCCTGCCATGCAGTGCGCGGAGGCGATGCGGCTGATTTTGACAATGCGATGATCCGCCATTAGCCTTCGGGATCAAAAATTCAGGAGCCTGGGCATGCAAGATACACTCAAAATAAAAGGCATTCACCATATTACGGCCATTGCTGGATCGGCCGCCGGCAACTTGGCGTTTTACACCCAAGTGCTGGGGCTGCGCCTTGTGAAAAAAACCGTCAATTTCGACGACCCGTATACCTATCACCTGTATTACGGCGATGCCGCCGGAACTCCCGGAACGATTCTGACCTTTTTCCCTTGGGAGCACCTGCCGCAAGGCCGGCCGGGTCCAGGCATGGTAACGGCGATGGCTTTTGCGATTGCCAAAGAGGCCGTCGATTTCTGGTTGAACCGGCTGAGGGATTACAAAGTGGAGGTGCAACGATCCGAGCGGTTCGGTGAACCGGTGGTGCGCTTGAACGATCCCGACGGTCTTGGGCTTGAGTTGATCGGCATTCCCGGACCGGTCGCGACATCGGCCTGGGAAAGCGGTCCCGTGCCGGCCGCCGAGGCGATCAAGGGGTTTCATTCCGCAACCCAGGTGGTCCGGAACATCGATCACACCCAAGCGCTTCTGGCCGAGACCATGGGCATGCGGCCCGAGGGTGTCGAGGGCAAACGCCACCGTTTTCGGATGTCGCAGGGACTCTCGCCCGGAGGGCTTTACGATCTGGTGGTGGATGCGGGCGCAGCCGGAGGTTTGCAGGGCGCCGGATCGGTACACCACATCGCCTTTCGTACCCCCAGCGATGCGGCGCAGGCGGCCTGGCAGAGCCTGCTCAGACAAAAGGGCCTGCACGTTACCCCCATTCGCGACCGGGCCTATTTCCGGTCGATCTATTTTCACGAGCCCGGCGGGGTTTTGTTTGAAATCGCCACCGAGGCTCCCGGATTCGCAATTGACGAAAGGCCTGAACATCTCGGCCGGGCATTGAAGCTGCCGCCCCAATATGAACTTATGCGCGGGGAGATCGAGCGCCACCTGAAACCCTTGGACGCAAGCGGTCCGGCGGATCGCCCCATGGCAGTCCATCCTTAAGCGCACGCAACCAAGTGCTTTTTCCTACCCGACGGGTCCGCTTGGATGGCTTTAGATCTACAAGTTGGCCGCCGGGTTTTGTTGCGTCCGCGGGGCATGATCGGATCGGTCCTGCTGGCCAATGTCAGAATGCAACTGGAATTGCGCCTTCGAAGAGTTGTCCAACGCAATCCAAACCGTGCAGCGCAAGCAGACCTATTTGAACCCCAAAATCTCCAATATCGTTAGAGAAAAATCTGTCAGACCGATGAACAGGGCGAGGCGGGTGCTGCCGAATGGCTCTCGGACAAGGAGCGCGAGGTGTTGCAACTGATTTGACGTCCATTGAATAAAGAAGAACGTTATTGATCAATAAGCAAATACCCGTCTTCATCGCGTTCGACTTTGGTGATGCCGGGGTACTTTCGTTCCAGTTGTTTCAAAATGGTATCCCGGCTGACGATCTTGCGCAGCAAGCGGTCGCGTTCATGCACCAGATCCAGCGATTCCAGGGCCCTTCGCAAAGTGATCCGTAAATCATCATCATTCCAGGGCTTGAGGATGAATTTGTAAACCCCGGCCTCATTAATCGCCTGAATGGCCACATCCATTTCCGCCTGTCCGGTCAGCATGATGGAAAGCATATGCGGATAGGCCTCCTTGACCTGTTGGAGAAATTCCAGTCCATTGACATAGGGCATGTTGTAATCGGATATCACGATGCTGACGTCCCGCGCGGAAAGCAGTTTGAGCCCTTCCTCGGCATCCCGGGCCGTCAGCGTGGCATACGGTTCCTTGCGCAAGGCGCGTTCCAGCGCACTGAGCACATTTTTTTCATCATCGACGATAAGAACGGCATGGGATGGCATAAATATTTCCTTTCCAAACGGGCAAACGTTACCGCCTGAAGCGGGAGCTGTGTAAAAATGCCGAAAGCGGCTCCGAAAACATCTCCTTGTCTCACTGCAAACCGCCGACTGGCGGGTCGGTTTGCTCTGCAAGACTGCGACCGCAACTTGGACAATGGCCCCAATCTTTGGCCAGCAACTGGTGGCATCGGCCGCAAGTCCGCACGATCTCTTTGCCGCAATAGGGACAAAATGGATAGCGCTGTTCCATTAAGGCACTGCAATGCGGGCAGGTGATTTCAAGAGTGTTTTGCGGACCGAACACGCGCAGCACTTCTTCGCAACTGGTTAAACCTCCTTTAATTTTAGCCACGGCATCATCCAGCAGCGTGGTCATGCCGGTCAGTTGGGCTGCATGCAGCAGTTCCGGTTCCGTGGCATCCCGGTGGATCATACGTTTGACCTCCGCATCCACCTGGAAAATTTCATATACACCGATTCTTCCTTTATACCCCGTTTTGTTGCATTTGCTGCAGCCCGCGCCCTTATAAAAGGTAAAATCAGGCGAGACGATCTTCAGGGCGCCGAGCATATCGCGGTCCGGCAAATCCTCCACGCGGCAATGCGGACAAATGCGGCGTACCAGGCGCTGGGCCACCACACCCATCAGCGCATCGGCGATAACGAAAGAGGCCAAACCCATGTCGCGCAGGCGGGTGATGGAGGCGATGCTGGAGTTGGTGTGCAGCGTACTCAGCACCAGGTGCCCGGTCAGGGCCGCGTGAAAGGCTACTTCGGCGGTTTCGCGGTCGCGGATTTCGCCCAGCATAATCACGTTGGGATCCTGCCGCAGAATCGAGCGCAGCACGTTGGAGAAAGAGAGGCCAATTTTTTCGCGGATATTCACCTGCTCGGCCATGGACATGAAATATTCGACCGGATCTTCGATGGTGGTGAAGTTCTTGGTGACCTTGGCCCCCTTGCGCAGCAGACCGTACAAGGTGGTTGTTTTGCCGCTGCCGGTGGGACCTGTGGTCAGTATCAGGCCCTGCGGCCGTTCAATGAATTTGGAGATGATGGAGAGATCCCTGTCCGAAAAGCCCAGTTCTTCAATCTGCTTGCTGGCGGCGTTTTTGTCCAGGATCCTGAGCACGATCTTTTCGCCGTTGATCGTGGGCAGGGTGGAGATGCGCATATCCACCATGCGCGTGGAGGTTTTGACGGTGATGCGGCCGTCCTGGGGGCGCCGTCGTTCGGCGATATCCAGTTCGCTCATGACCTTGATCCGCGACACCATGGCCATATGCATGTTCAAGGGAATGTGCAGTTTGTCCACCAGCAGATCGTCGATGCGGTAGCGAACCATGATGTATTTGGTTTTGGGTTCGATATGCACATCGGAAGCCCCGTGTCGCAGCGCATCGGAGATGATGGCATTGACGATCCGGATGGCCGGCGGCCTGTCTTTGGCCCGCAGGAGTTCTTCAAGGTCGGTAACCTCATCTTCCTGTTCCAAGACAATCTCGATCTGCTCGGTCGGATCCGACACTTCGAACTCGGACAGGGCGGAGGCCAGGCTTTCTCCGTCGTGGGGGTAAATTTCCTTTATCTTTTCCAGGATCTCACTGGGGGTGGCGACCAACGGCAGTATGGGCATGCCCACGATGAAGGTCAGATCATCGATTTTGGGATAGTCGGTCGGATCGGCCATGGCCACCATGAGCTTCTGATCGCTGCGCTTGAGCGGCACCAGGAGATTCTTTTCGCAGATTTCCTGCGGTATCAGGGCGGCCAATGCTTCGGAAACTTCGAATTCGGCGGGATAAACGCGTTTGGTGTTGGTTCTGTGCTGAATCAGATCGACGATGATCTTCTCGCCGACCGCTTCGATCTGAATCAAAATTTTGGGAAGGACCTGGTTCGTCTTGGCCTGAATTGAAAGCGCCTTGTCCAGATGCGACTGCTGGATCAGATTGTCCGTGAGCAGCAGTTTGCCCAATTGGCTGCGATGGGTATTGATGAACCGACTCAACCTTTTGATATCGTTTTTTTGGTGCGCGTTTTTTTTCCTCAGCGAACTGTTTTCGTTGATCAGATCATATTGCTCCAAGGCCAGACCCACGGTCAGCCGCAGGTCGTGATCGTTCCAGGGCTTGGTGATAAACTTGTAAACGGCGCCCTCGTTAACCGCCCCCATGACGGCATCCACATCGGCATAGCCTGTCAACATGATCCGGATGGTTTGCGGGTATTTGGTCTTAATCTGCTTTAACAACTCCGCACCGGTCGTACCGGGCATGCGGTGGTCCGAAATCACCACCTGCACGGGCTGTTCGCATTCAAGCACGGCCAGGGCCTCCGTTGCGGATTCGGCCGTAAACAGCTCGTAATTTTCCTGCCGGAAGATCCGCCGCATGGACTTAAGGACATTGGCCTCATCATCGACAAACAGGATCTTGTAGGTCTTGGGCGGATCGCTTTTATCGGGCGGCGGTCCGGCCGGTTTGGAAGAATCATCATTGAGGAAAAGTGAAGCCAGTCTGGACATCGATTTACCTGTCCGGCCGTGCCGGTTTACCGGCATCGGGCCATTATCAAGCGTTTTGCACCGGCAGGCTGACGATCATCACGGTGCCTCGGCCAACAGTGCTTTCCACTGAAATGCGGCCGTGATGCGTTTGGACAATATTGTAGGCCAGGTTGAGCCCCAAACCGGTTCCCTGGCCCACCTCGCGGGTGGTGAAAAACGGCTCGAAAAGCCTGGCGCGATGGTCCGGCCGGATGCCCGGCCCGCTGTCGCTGATACGGATGTCAATCATTTCTTGGACTGCACGGGTCATGATGCCGATATCCCCCTTCTCGCCGACGGCCTGCAGTGCGTTGAGCAGGATCTGGAAAAAAACCTGGCTAAGCTCTCTGGGACGGCCGACCACGGCGGGCAGCGGACAGTAATCCTTGATAATCCTGACCCCGGGCTTGATTTGACTTTTCAGGACGGCCAGCGCATTGTCCAGGCAGGCATTGATATCCACGCATTCCTTGGCTTCCACGCCGGGATGGGAAAAATCCCTCAGGTTCTGGACAATGGCCTGGATCCGGCGGGCACCTTCCAGCGATTCATCGATCAGCTGCCCGGTGTCTTCGAGAACAAAATCGATATCCATTGTTGTCCTCACCTGATCTATGGCGGCCATCCCCTGGCGCAAGAGGACGGCCGAATGCTTTGGATCGGCCGGGTCACCGAGCAGCCCCAACAATCCTTGGTATTGGCGGATCAAATCGGCCAAGGCCGAAGAGGAGTGCTTCAAAGTGTTCAGGTTGCTGATGACGAAGCCGATTGGATTGTTGATCTCATGCGCCATACCGGCTGCGAGTTGGCCGATCGAGGCCAGTTTTTCCTGCTGCAGCATCCTCAATTGAGCTTCCTGGATGTCACGGGTTTTGCGTTCGACCTCCTGTTCGAGATTTTCGGCCAGCCGGCGGTATTTTTCCTCCGATACCTGAAGCCGGGCGGCCCTGTCTTTCAACTGATTGTAGGATTCCGTCACCACCTGGACATGCAGCCCGGCGGTCATCTTGTTCTGATAGGTGATGAATATTATTCTGTTGAGCGCATTGGCCATGAACCTGCCCATTGGCAAAAGGCAGTGCGCATCGCAATGCCGCGGCGGCTGAAAGCAAAGATATCCGATCTGATCCAGCTCGTGCAGCAGGGGGAAAAAGAACGCGTTTGCCTCGCCGGCGTTCACCATTATGAAGTTGCGGGGCTCCTTGCGAAGCATTTGCATGGCTTCATCGACCGATTCAGGCAAAACGGCCCCCCCGGCATAGTGAACTTCTCCGGCGGGCGAAAGAATACAAACCGGGAGCCAGGCCGCAATCTCTTCCATCAGCCCGGCAATCATCGATTCCGGAAGCAGATCGGAAAGACCGTATTCACGATCGAACTGCTCTGCGGGGATATACTCTTCTTCTTCCATAGCGCTTGCATCCTGAATAGGTTAACCCAACCAACTCAACACAACACCTGCATGAAATGCGCTGGTTCGAGCCCGTACGTTTCGCGCAACCGATGCCGTTCATCCAGGCAGCGATAGGTTTCGGAAAGCAGGCGCTGGAAGGTTTCCCGCACGCCCCGGCCTTGTAATGCGGCGCCGAATGTAATGGGAAGCCCGCTGGGGGACCAGCGGTTCAGAATCTCCTGCTCGGCGACGATATCGGGCAGGTCGCGCTTGTTGAATTGAACCACCAGCGGCATGTGATCGAAATCGAGTCCCACCCGGTTGGCATTTTTTTCCAAGTTGTCGAAGCTTTCAAAATTGCTCACCGCCTGGGTGCTCTGCGAGTCGGCCACGAACACGACCCCATCGGCTCTTGAAAGTACGGCTTTACGGGTGGCATCATGGGCCACCTGGCCGGGCACGGTGAAGAGTTTGAACTTCAGCGTGAATCCGCTGTCCAGCCGCACTGCCAGCGGCAGCAAATCAAAAAACAGCGTCCGGTCTCCTTTGGTTTCAAGACTCATCAGCTCGCCACACTGACGGCCGGCCAGAAAATCGTGCAGCCGCATCAGATTGGTGGTCTTGCCGCTCAAGGCGGGTCCATAATAGACGAGCTTGATGACGATTTTCTTACCCTCTTGATTGAACTCGACCATGGCGTATTCCTGGTCCGTGGTTGTACTCTGCGGACCGGTTTGCCTCCGACCGGTGCATCAGCCTGCTTGAGGCAGCATCGTGATGATGACGCCGCTGTTGCTGAACCGGCCGGTCAGCGGAATCAACTGCAGATGGTACGCTTGAGCGCTGCGTTTGCCTTGAACGCGTATCTGCCGTTTTTCCAAAGAAGTAATGGTTTGTTGAAGTTCGTCCGCACTCAATCCGTCGAAGTATTCAATGATCGAGCTTCCGAAGTCGATCGTCTGCTCCGCGTGGAATTGCTTCTGAGCCGCCCGGTTGGCGAAAACAATCATCATTTCGGAACTGACGCCCACGATGGGCGAAGGCAGGTCTTCCAGCATGGCTTGGGAAAGCTGCAGGGCCCGATTTTGCATTTCCAGCACCTGGGTGCGCTCCTCCACAATGCTTTCCAGCTTTTCATTGATCGCTTTTAATTCTTCATTGGTCTGAAGCGCCATTTCATAAAGCCGCTTGTTGTCCTGAATCAGGTCATACTGCTCCAAGGCCTGGCGGATTTCCAAAGTCAGATGCTGATCGTTCCACGGCTTGAGGAAGAACTTATAGATATGCCCCTCGTTGATGGAGTTGGTGATCGTGTCGACATCCGTATAGCCGGTGAGGATGATGCGCAGGATATGCGGATAGAGCACCTTGATCTGGCTGAATAACTCCGTGCCGTTCATTTCGGGCATGCGCTGATCGGAGATGACCACATGGACGTCGTTTTCAGCCAAAACGGTCAAGGCTTCCTGCCCGCTGGTGCAGGTCAGCAGTCGATAAGCTTCTTTGCGCAAGAGGCGTTTTAAGGCATTTAAAATATTTTTCTCATCATCGACGCACAGCACTGTATGTGTGAGAGCCTGCATATGCCTATCCTTTATTCAAGAACGACCATACTGCATCTACTTCTTTTTTAACCTCCGAGTACCAGTTGACCCCGCTTTTCAGAGCCTCCGCTATTACCGCGCGTATTACTTCGGGCTTGCGATCCAACTGGAGCTGATAGCCTTTTTCTCCGTTCATCATATGCGCCAGATTGTTGGCGGTGTTCACAACCACCACCAGAGACGAGCGGGAGGCCTGCTCGGAGGCGCTGTGATGGTATTGAATCGCCTGGTTCAGAGTTTCCGGCAGCATCCATTGCTGGGCCAGATAGGCACCGATCAGGTTGTGCGGACAACTGCACAATTTGAGTTCGGCATCGTAAAAAGCCAGACCGTCCTGTCCGGCGGCCCGCAAAATAGCGATCAACTCCGCGGGAAAAAAATCGGCCAGCACGACCTTGCCGATATCGTGCAGCAGACCGGCCGTGAAGGCATCCTCCGGCAAAGCCAAGCGGGTCTTGACCCCCAGATAGCGGCTCAATACGGCCACTTGGATGGCATGCTTCCAGAAAGCCTCGATTTTGAATTCGGGCAGCTCTTTTTTCAGCGCCAGCGTATCGATCACCGTCACAGTAATGACCGCATTGCGTACGGTATTGTACCCCAGCAAGGTGACGGCATGCCCTACACTTTTGACCTTGCTTTTGAAGCCGTAAAAGGAAGAGTTCACCAGCCGCAGTATTTTCAACACCAGGCTCTGATCCTTGGACAGCAGGTCGACCAACTGCTCCAGAGGCGAATCGAAATCCTGAAGCAGCCGGTTGACTTCCAGCGCAATGATCGGAAGGGTGGGCAGATTGTTGATGGAACGCATTTTTTTTAGAACTTGGTCACGATTCATGCGACCTCCCCAGTATCGATCGCATGGGGATTGGGTTCGGAAACTTCAATCGTGCCTTTGAGCAGTTCACGTTCTCCCATGCTTCGGATGCTCTGCACGCAACGTTCGTTGAGCAAGGTCCCCCGGCCCAGCAGCAAGCGCCCGTTGTCGAGTCTCAAATCCTGCATCAGCAGCATGCCTTCCTTGAGCGCTTGTACCGGAAGACGCATCACCTCCTGGTGCGGGCGTTGGCCTGCCAATCTTTTCAAAAGAAGGTTGGCCATGGCGAGATCGTAGCGCTGTTGAATGCCGGCTTCGATGATCCGCTCCGCCACCACCTTGCGCAGGGCCTCGTCATTGACGTCCAGTGCGGCGATGCTCGCCGCGTCCAGGTAGCGGCGCGCCTGGGCGAGAAAACGCTGAACGTTTTGCGGCCATAAATGAATGATCTTCTGATAATCCGCGGCCAAGGCGAGTATTTTAGCCCCGATCGGCATCCCCTCGGCCCTCAGTCCGCGTGGAAAACCGCTGCCGTCGACGTTTTCATGATGTGCGAGCACGATTTCGCCAACTTCCTTGAGCCGCTCTACCGAGGAGAGCGAGACGAAGGCGATCGTGGGGTGCTGGCGAAACGTTTCCATCTCCTCAGCCGTCATGACCTTGGGGTCTTTTTCAATAAAACTCTCGGCCATGCCCAGCAGACCGATATCGTGCACCAACCCGGCCATTTCTATTTTATTACCTTCGGATTCATCCAGTTCGGCATCGTTGGCCAGTGCGCGCGCCAGGCGGGCGACGGCCTGCGTATAGCGGCCCAATTTCGGGTTGCTGGATTCCACCAGCGCCAGCAGCAAACGGATGGTATCCATCAGGCTTTTTTCAAGCCCCTGGTTTGCGGCTTGTAGAATTTTATTCTGGTACTGCAGCGCCCATGTGCGTTTCGAGACGGTCTCTTCCAGGGTTTTGTTGAGCTCCATGAGTTGGGCGTTCTGCCGCTCGGTCAACTCGCTCAGCCTTATGTTCTCAAGGCGCAGTTCCACCTGAGACAGGGCCGAACGCACCTGCGCGAGGATATCCTCATCATTCCAGGGTTTGGAGATATAGCGGTGAATCCTGCCCTTGTTGACCGCGTCGACCACGGCATCCAGATCCGCATAGCCGGTCAGCACGAATCGCATGGCATTCGGCGAAAGGACGCGGGCCTTCTCGAGAAACTCGGCGCCATTCATCTTCGGCATGCGCTGGTCGGAAATGATCAGGGAGACGGACTCGGCGGCCTGAGCAAGTTTTTCCAAAGCCTCGTGGCCGCTTCCGGCCGTAATGATCGTATACGGTTCTTTGCGAAAAAGCCGCGACAAAGACTTGAGGATCGAGGCCTCATCATCAACCAGCAGCAAGGTGTGAGGGTGTTTTAATTCCATGATCTGTTGAAGCAATTCCCCCCGGTCTCATCTTCAGGCGTCCTCATGCGCTTCATCCTGAATTTGATCCACGGGTAAACGGATGGTAAATTGTGTTCCTTGGCCGACTTGGCTTTGTACTTTGATATCGCCGCCATGTTTTTTGATGATATTGTAGGCGATATTCATTCCCAGACCGGTGCCTTTGCCGACCTCCTTGGTGGTGAAGAACGGCTCGAATATCCGTTGCAGATGATGATCGGGAATACCGCATCCCGTATCACTGATGTGGATCTGGACACAATCATCCAGGTGTTGGGTCTTGATGCGGATTTCGCCTCTGCTTTCGATGGCTTGCGCGGCATTGACCAGGATGTTGGCAAAGACCTGATTCAGCTGCTGGGGATTGGCCGATATGATCGGCAGCTCGCCGAACTCCTTTATGACCACCGCTTTGTATTTCAACTCGTTGTTGACAATATTCAGGGTAGAATTCAGTCCCTTGTTGATATCCGTATCCTGCACCTTGTCCTGGCCGGGATGGGCGAAATACTTCATATCTTCGACAATTCTTTTGATGCGCTCGGTGCCTTCCATGCTTTCCGCGAGCAATTCTTTCAGATCGTTGCGCACGTAGTCGATATCGATTTCATCCTCCAGCGATTCGATATCGCCGATCACCCGCCCCACATCGGCGCAGCCGCTAACGGCCGGCAGCTCTTTTACAGCCTGCCTGAGCTTTTGATACGCCTCGATGAGTCTGTTGAGGTCTTTTTGATAATCGTCCAGAGTTTTCAGGTTGCTGCTCACAAATCCGGTGGGATTGTTGATCTCATGGGCCACGCCCGCCGCAAGCTGACCGATGGAGGCCATTTTCTGGGATTGCATCAGCTCCCGCTCCATGTTGAGCTTGCCGGTAATATCCTCAAGCATCATAATGGCGCCGGCGACATTTCCGTTGCGGTCGTAAAGGGGTGAGGTCACGACGCGGAAATCGCACCATCGATCGGGGCGATAGAGTTTGGTCGTTGTTTCCTGGCACCTGCGGGAACGCATGGCCTCCATGGTTGGACAGAATTCGCACGGGCCGCTCCTGGCGGGAGAGTGAAATATTTCGTAACACCTGGGAGATCGTTCGATCGGAGTTTGGGGAAACCACGCGTTCATCTGGCGGTTCATCTCCAGCAGCTTTAAGTCCGGATCGATGAGCACCACGCCGATATTGATGTTGTCGATGAGACGGCGGATCTTCTCTTCCGAGGCCTGCAGGGCCGCCTCGCTGCGCTTGCGCTCGGTGATATCCATGATGATGCCGACGATACCGGCGGGTTGGCCCATCGCATCCTTATAGAACGCCTTGGTGATAACAACATCGTGATCGATCCGATCGGCACCCCGGATCTGTGCATCATAGGATATCTTGGCCTCTCGCTGCAAAAGCGCCGCGTCGGTTTGTTTGGCCGTTTGAATGATTTCAGCCGAAGCGAGCGCGGTAAGATTGCGGCCGATGAGTTGCTTTTTCTCAAGTTTTATGAATTGAGCGAAAGCATCGTTGCACCCCAGAAAAAAACCTTCCAGATCCCTGTAGAAAACCGGATGGGGGATGGCATCAAGCAAGGTTTGCAGAAGCAATACCTGCTCATGCAGGATCGTATGGGAAACGTTGAGCTCGGAGCGCACCTTGCCGACTTCATAGGTGACTTGCTTGAGATGGCTTGTTTTTTCGAACACCTCTCTTTCCAGCCGGCGGCGCGACTCAGCCTCGCGCATTTCAAACGCTTGCCGACGCAACGCGTTGTCCACCGTAATCAGCACCTGCTGGCGATCGAAAGGTTTGAGAATATAACCGTAAAGCCCGATATCGAGTGCGGCCTTGGCCGATTCGGGGTCGGAGATGACAGTCACCAGCACGATACCGGTTTGGGGATAGTCCCTTTTGATGAACCGGGACAGATCGATCCCGGACTCGCCCGGCATTTGAATGTCGGACAAGACCAAATGCATGCTGTGGCCTGAGAGCTGTTCGCGAGCCTGCTCGGCATTTTCGGCCATGAACAGCCTGTACGACGGTTCGCTTCGCAGAATGTGCATGAGCAGCTCACGGACATCCGGATCATCGTCCACCAGCAGGATGTTTTTTACAGGACCGGCCTGTCCCATAGTTCCCCTTCCCCCTTCTCAATGCACATTGCGGTGCAGCGCTGCGCGCATGTCGCAACTCCGCATAAGTGGATGTTGCAAAACTGCGCCCGCAGGCATAGGGCAATTTACCCCCTGCCGTTCAGGGTTCATTGAATTCAAATGAAGCCGCGCATCTTCATGTGGTGCTCCCAACCCAACCTGATGAAAATATCGGCTTTTACAACGGAAGCTTGAGGCGCAAAAAAGCCCGCTTACTCGGTGCGCGGGCTTTTCGAGGTTGCAAAGCGGCGCAGGGCCGCTGGGGAGATCCTATCGGGGAGTAGTTAAGGATTCCTGTTTCAGGGGATCGTTTTGTTTGAATAGAATATCTTGGAGCCAGTTGACACCGAATTTGAGCAGCGCCACATCATCGCTTCTCAGTTGGTGCCGAACGGCCTCATCCACCGGCATGCGTTTCAGGAAGCTGCTTTCGAATACAAACTGCCGGAAGTGGTCGATATTGTAACTCAGCATGAAAAACATCTGCCTGGCCTTTGCGGTCAATTGAATGCTGGGCGGAAAGGAGCGCTTGCGCACCACCAGATCGGTCCATTCGGCATTGACCTGATCGCGCAAATCGACTTGCTGGTCCTGGCGCCATTCGGCAACCGTCCATTCGCGGTTTTCCTCGACACCTTTACAGTGCGGTTCATGGATGAAGAAAAAGAATCCGTCATCGTCGGCGCCTTCCTTATGCTGCAGCGAGGCGACCCCCAGAGGATAATAACGACAGGCCGTGGGGCGATCCGAATAAACGAGGCAGCCTTCATCCCGCACAAAGGGGCATGAAGATTGTTCGTCATCCATTGCCTTGAGCGTCACCATGGGCAAACCGGTTTTTTCCAGAAGATGGGGTTCGGTATAGATGGCCAGAAATTGGTCCGACGGCAACTCCAGCCGCTTTTTCAGGCGGATCACATCAAACGGTGTGAGAATGATTTTAATCCCCCGACAACACTGGGTAAAGCAGGAAACATCGGGGTGGCATCTGAATTGAAAGCGACTGTTATAACCAAGTCTAGTCGGTTCGATACGAGCGCCGGTTTGCGGGTTGGCAGCCTTCATTATCCTTATTCCTCTCTGCAGGTGCGCTCAGGGCACCTGGGACTATTTAAAAAAAAGCAACCATACCCGAGGCACAAACGGATGTCCAGTTGTTCTTGAGCGTGGCTTTATTGAGTTGAATTGACCTCGCCGCCGAAATCGGGATCGAAGTGAATGGGTGACGTTATCGGGGGTTTAACGCCGTCCTTTTCCGCACGAGCGCATGGACGCGGTCCAATTCAGCCAGCGTCAGCCCATCGATGGGAATCGGAGGCCTTAAAAAAGCCGAAGGCCCCATGAATTTCATCATCATAGCGGCAAAATGATCGTTGTCCTCGAAATCGGTGCGCGGATAGTCTTTCAAGCGCTTGCATTTGCCTTTGCGGGTGTATTGAAAAAAAACGTAGGCCTCGTTATCGATCAGGCAGCCGCGATAGCCGGCCGCATACGCCCGCAAAGCGAAAATCTCCATTTACATGTGCCCGGCCTGTATCCAGAGATGGATCAGAATACTGGCGATATAACCCGCCAGAATCGCGGGCGTCCATTTCAGATGGGCGCCGAAAGTGTACTTGCCCCTGGCGGTGCCCATCAATGCGACGCCGGCGGCCGAACCGATCGACAGCAAGCTCCCGCCCACCCCGGCGGTCAAGGTCACCAGCAGCCATTGGGCATGGGACATTTCGGGGGACATGGTCAACACCGCGAACATCACCGGGATATTGTCCACGATGGCCGACAACACGCCCACCAGGACATTGGCCATGGTGGCTCCCAGATCGAGGTACATCAAATTGGAAATGGCGGCCAGATAACCGAATTGGGACAATCCGCCCACGCAAAGAATGACACCGTAGAAAAAGAGCAGGGTATCCCACTCGGCTTGGGCAATGCGTTTCATGATATCAAAATGGGCCGCGGACTTTTTCTGGGATGTAAAATCCTGGAGCACTTCCACGGCGCCGATCACCCTGCCGGCGCGGTCTTTAAGGGGCAGAGCCGAAAAAGTGACCCACTTGCCCGATTCACCCAGGTTGGGGAAAAAGCCGCTGGAGTCATAAGTGTCTTCTGCGTGGGGGTTCTTGCGGTAGCCTTGTTTATAATGCTCAGCGATGACTTCTTCGGGCTGGTAATCGATGATCAGATCGGCCATGGAGGGCCGCCTGCTGGGGTAGAAGGGTTTCCACTGGTTGCGCGTCCCGATCATCTCCTTGGCAGGGATGCCGGTCAGCTCTTCACAGGCTTTGTTCCAGTGGGTGATGACATGGTTTTTGTCTATGGCGAAAGTGGGTTCGGGAATATGGTCGATGACTGCGTCCAGGCTTCTTTTGCGCTCGAGCAGACGCTTGAGCGGCGTATAGCACAAATCGCTCTGGGCGCCCAGTATGCCGTCATAAGATTCGCTGCGGCCTTCATGGCGCTTGATATAATAGGAAAAGGCGCCCAAATAACCCATGCCCAGCATCATGCCGGCCGCGGGCGGCAAGTGTAAGAAGTTGTGAAATGACACGGCGGTGACGATGGTCAGCAAAAAAAGGCCGATGATCACGAAACCGCCGAATTTCACCAGCACTTTTTCATCCACCTTCTTGGGTTGGCCATTTCCGATGGCCAGGCTCATCAAAACCGCCGGCACCAGCCAATTGACCACCGATGGAATGAAGAGCGCGAAAAATTCAGAAAACTGGACCTTGCCTTTTTGCCAGACCATCAGGGTGGTGATATCGCCGAAAGGTGAAAAGGCCCCGCCCGCATTGGCCGCGACCACAACGTTGATGCAGGCCAGGGCCACGAACTTGATATTGTCGCCGGCCACCGCCATCACCACGGCGCCCATGAGCAGGGCCGTGGTGAGGTTGTCCGCCACGGGCGAAATGAAGAAGGCCAGCACCCCGGTTACCCAGAAAATCAGTCGCAGGGAAAAGCCCCGGGTGACCAGCCAGGCCCGCAGAGACTGGAACACGTTACGCTCTTCCATAGAGTTGATGTAGGTCATGGCGGCCAGCAAAAAAAGGAAAAGTTCGGCATATTCGAGCAAATTGCTTTTTATGGCTTCATGAGCGCTGTGCGTGTCGCCGATTTGCTTATAAGCAACCGCCAGCAGGATCCAAATGATGCCTGCAGCTATCAGTACCGGTTTGCTCTTGCGCAGGTGGATCTTGTTTTCCATCGGCACCAGGGTGTAAGCCGCTATAAATAACAAAACCCCCAAATAGCCGTAAATGGTATTGGTCATGTCTGCCGGCGCGGCGCCATGCCCCCCCTGCGCCAAGGCAATTGCCGGCATCAATGCGATCCCCAATATCATTCCAAGTTGTTTCATTGCATTTCCCTTCCCTGATCCGTACAGATTCATGCCAGGAGAATGTCCGCGGACTTCACGAGGCTGGTACCGAATTCACCCTGCTTGTAAAAAGAGGTCAACCTATTTGCAAAAATGAATCGGGTCAATAAAAAAATGGGAGCCCGATAGTGAAGTGCATCCAGCGTCCTTGGTGCGGGCATTTAAAGAAAACCGTCCTGCCCCAGGGCGGACGGTTTTTGGGGAATACAAATTACGGGGGCGTTAAACGGCCGGCTCAAGGGTTACGCCGACAGCCATTTCACTTTGAAATTTCTTTTGATAATGCAACACCTTTTTGATGTAGTGGTGGGTGGCACGAAACGGGGGAACGCCGCCGTATTGGCGTACATACCGGCTGCCGGCGTTATATGCGGCCAGCGCCAGACTGACATCGCCTTCAAACCGGTCCAGCAGACGCCGGAAATAGCGCACCCCCCCGTCTATATTCAGGGCTGGATCGAAACTGTCTATGACCCCGAGGGATTTGGCGGTGGTGGGCATCAGTTGCATGAGCCCCTGAGCGCCGCGCTTGGAAACCGCCTGGGGATTGAAACCTGATTCGGCTACAATGATGGCTCGGATGAGCGCAGGGTCCACATCGTAGCTTTGGGCCGCCTGCATGATATGGTCATAATAAGGAGGATCATCCTGCAGCAACATGTTGCCGTCGTTTGCGGGCAACTCTTGAATTCCGGCCGTGAATTCCGTGCTCCGAGGCTCTTGAAGGACCTCCGCAAGGCTGGGCTGCTGAATTTGCACCTTGCCGAATATGATTTTGCTTGAGACAGGATAGGCCGGCACGCGGTGCTGTTGGCTGCAAAGAGCGGAAGGTACCGTCAGCATGGCCAACATCGCGTAGAATATGAGCCCTTGCCGGACGGTCCTGTGCAGCTCGCTTTGTACAGGATATTGATTTCGATGCATATTAATCTCCATCCGCTGTGTTATTCATTCTCTTGTCCTTCTTTCATCAACAAACGTGCCAAAGCGTATAATGCTGAAATCATGTGGCATAACAGTTAGTTATTGAAAAACCGCCCAATACTCTCTGTGGCCTTCCGGTAATGATTGTTGGGAAATGATAGGTAATTATGTGGATCTGAATTCATAATTCCTCACCGACAAGGCTGCCTTCTTATTGAGCAATGGCCGTACCAGCAGGATTGTGGTGAGCTGCAGAACCCGGTAACTGCCTGTGGGATTTAGCGGAATTGAACCAGTTTGGAAGAAGCGGGGGACATTCCGGGTCGTGCGCGCCTATCAAAATGACCGTGGAAAGGGAGAAAACCACAAGAGGGCGCTTTCAATCTGAGAGCGGAGAAGCGAAACAGATCAGTGCGGCACGGTAGACTCGCCCGGTACGGCTGTCTTGCTTTGGTTTCATCCCGGCACGGCCCGCATCGGTGCCGAACCGATTGGCGCGGGTACTAGTGTACGGGTCCCCAGCAAAGCGGTACATGTACTCGTACTCGGATCACGTGCGCGATAGCTGGAATTTCGAGTGGCTGTATGAAAACGGTTTTTTTCTCAAGCACGGCTGACGGTACCCTGGCGATGAACTAGCGGGCGTATCGTCCCGGCACGGCATGGTCGCCTTCTTCGAAATCGAAGTCGACATCATCGATGCCGGGCAGGGAAGTCAGTGTGTACGTGACCGCCTGGATGTATCCTGTAGCCCCCGCGGAGCCCATTTGCTGAGTAAGCTGCCAGTCGTCGCTGATCTGAACATGAGCCGTATTGCCGTTGGTTTTGATGAGGGTGATTTGCGGCAGTCGTGATTGTCTGAAAAGAGCGTTCAATTCGCTGATCAATAGATCAGGGGACGCATTTGGAATCGATTTGTAGGGCAATGGTCTTTCATTCTTGCTGTAATACCAGACGCCGGGGCCGAAACGTTCCGCCACTTGCAGGGACCATTGGGCCAGTTCCGTTTCTTTGGCCTTCAGGTCGTCGTACTCGGATTGCAGTTCGGCGCAATCGGTCCTCAATTGACTGATTTGCTCCATCAAGCTGTTTTTTTCCGCATTGAGCATCTGGAAAGAACGCTTCCCATCCTCAACGTCGGTGGCCCGTTGGGCGGCCTTCTCATCGCCGCATCCTGCACTCACAAGAAGGGCCATGGATATTAAAGTCCATCGGCAGATCGCCCTGGCCATGGGACCGCCCATTGAGCCCTCCATACAGAATCGCTGCACGGACCGGTCTTACCGGCCGGAACCTTGGTGTTGTATGTAATTACGGGCTTCAGTACTGCCCAGTTCGGCCGCTTTCAACAATTCAGGCCGAGCCTCATCGGGCCGCCCGGACAGCAGCAAGAGCCAGCCGCGGCCGTAACGGTACCGGCCTTCATCCGGACGCAACGCAATCGCCTTGTCAATTTTGCCCCGGGCCTTGGTGAAATCGCCCATTTCACAGAGTGCCAGCCCCATGTTGAAATGGGCTTCGGCGTTGTCTGGACTCAAACCCAGTGCTTTTTCGTAGGCACGAACGGCTGCTTTGAAATTCCCGTAGGTACAGAAAAACCCGCCTTGATCCATCCAGTAGGCGAACGTTTCCCTATCCGGCAAGGCGGGATTGGTATACTCGGCCTGCACGCTTGGGACCAGCGCCAAAAGCATCAAACACCCAATCGCCATGCACGCGCCTGTTTTGATGAATGCCTGGAATCGGTGCATATCGAGCTCCTTTGTATGCTGTTCAAAACACATCGGCAGTCTGGCTGAATCGGTTCCGGTGGGCTGCAGATCGGCTTTCGCTGGAAATGGCCATCGAGGCTGCCGGCCGGCTACCCACCGATATCATCGGCACTATTTCATCACAGGATGAGGACCCTTGACAATATCAATCGAGCGGAGCGGTGCTGAAGGAAGTGTACAGGCGAAAAAGTGAGGCGTGCGCCCCTGCTTGCTCCTATTTCAGGGCAAGGCTGGGGGAACGAAACCAGTTCAGACATCGTTTAAGAAAGCCTGCCAGGGCGAAGGCAATGCCTATGGTGACAAAGGACAGGCTGAAAAATACCACAAACATCAGCGCCAGATAAAGCACGGCCGCAATAATGAAGTCAATCATACTCATACCATCCTTTTTTTGTCGGAGTTATGCACTATGTGAGCAAATTGCTTGCCAAGCCTCTTCTGCTTAGCCTAAAAATATGCAACCATTCGATTTAAAAAATATTTGTTCTTCCTTCAGCATGGGCCAAGCAGCCAGAAAAAGGTCCGAAGCCTTCCATATTGAGAGAGAAATTCAATAGAATGGGGTAAACGATTTCACATTGAGAGGCGTGTTCCGTACCGACGCAAAGTTTCGTAAAGGGCTATGCCGACGGCAGTGGAGAGGTTTAGACTGCGGATCTCGTCGAGAATGGGTATACGATAAGTATGCTCGTAAAACTTTTCAAGAACAGAGGCTGGTAAACCTCGCGTTTCGGAGCCGAAAACAAGGAACGCCCGCTGCTGAACGGGCATCTGCCAATACGATTTCGATGCGTGCCTGGTCAGCAACGCGATTTCATCTCCGCGCGGCTGCATCTGGGCCAGAAAGCTTTCAAAATCTTCCCAAAGCCTCAAACGCACCCTGGACCAATAATCCAGGCCGGCGCGTTTGACCTGCCGGCTGTCAAGAGAGAAGCCCAGGGGTCGTATCAGATGCAATGTTGCCCCGGCGCCCAAGCAGGTACGGCCGATATTGCCCGTATTCCAATGCACTTCAGGCGCCACCAGCACCACATGCGGTTCAAACCCGTTGGTAAAGGACGGATCGGGCGTGTGCACATCCGGTTCACAGTCGTTGTCCGCAGTGGGGACAATAGGTGTATTCATGTTTAAGATCGCCTCCGCAACGGCTGCATTGGGTCCGCCAGACAGTCCCATCACCTTGTGGAAAATGCCCTACCGGCTTTTGACAGTGGCGGCAGAATAAGTATGCGTCTCCGGTCTTGACACGGATCAGTGGAACGAAAAACAAACTCAGATAATGATCCACACGTTGCCGGTACGCCTGGTGCAAACCACACCGGGGGCAGCGCTGCGGGCCATCTTCGAGGGTTCGAATTTTTGGTTGCACGCCGGCGATCAGAAAAAACATACCCGATGCCTCCGAGTAACTCGGGTTTGCAAGGATTTCGTGAATTCACAAGTCAATCGGCAAAATATTCTTTCAAATTGGATCTTGAGTCAATAGCAGGCGCTGTTCGACATTAAATTGGCCCTTGCGGCCGGATTACATAGCTGCCGAGGCAGGTAAGTGCATCGGATATGAGATGGGAAGATAAAATTTAAAGGCTTGACGATATCTGCCGATAGAATTGGTAGTGTCCGTCATGAGAAAGGAGATCCCCAATGGAAATAGCTCCCGTCAGCTCCAGTCAGGCTATGATCGCAGTGGTGCGTCAAACGCAATCGGGGTTGCAGGCTGAAATGCTGAAACAGATCTCCGAGGGCCTGGAACAAATGGCCGATATGCTCTATTCGCAGGGCGTGGGAGGCAATGTGGATATCAAAGCCTGATCCGAAACCTTGCCGTCCACTCATTCTCATATCCGTGTTGAATCCTTAAACTACTCAAGGTCCCTGCCTTCTTCCGTCCATTATCAGCCCAGGCTGCCGTATTTGCCTTATCCTTTTGGAATACCTATCATTGGCATCAATGGGGTACACTCAAAATCCAACCCCATTAGGAGCTTACGATGATCCCGCAACGATTGGCCAAAGCGCTCAATGAACAGATTAAAAATGAGCTGGAGTCAGCCTATCTATATTTATCCGCCGCCGCCTATTTCCATTCCCTCAGCCTGGACGGTATGGCCCACTGGATGCGCTGCCAGGCCCACGAAGAGACGATTCACGCCATGAAGTTCATGGATCACTTGACCGACCGCAACTCACCGGTCACCTTGCTGGACATGATCCAACACAAAACCCGATGGATATCACCTCTGGAGCTATGGCAGGATGCCTATGCCCACGAACAATTCATCACTTCCAAAATCAATGAGTTGGTCACCATAGCAAGAGACGAAAAGGATTATCAATCCGAGCCTCTGCTGGCCTGGTTTATCTCCGAGCAAATCGAAGAGGAAGCCACCGCCGCCAAAATCTCCGGGGAAATCGATATGGTGGGCGACAGCAAAAGCGCGCTGCTCATGTTGGATCGTGAATTGGGCGGCAGAGCTTTTCCCCCCGGATCACCTTTTGATCCGTTGGCATATGCTCAGGCTTGAAAAGGGCTTCATCCCCGGCTTACCTGCCGCAAATCGCTAAAGTTTCAGGCTTTCCTGTCGATAGTACCGATAAGCCCATTTAGCTGAGGATGCCCATGTCTGAGACCACCCGCCAAGATGAACTCTTCGGCGAAATCGCCGTCGCCAGGCAACTGGTCGCCCGGGACAAGCTCGAACGCGCCCTGGTGGTCCAGCGCTGCATCATCAATCGAACCCGAGTCGATATGCCGATAGGTACGGTGATGCAAAAAATGGGCTTGCTCACCCAGGAACAAGTCGAGCAGATACTGCAGGCGCAAAGTGAGCCCACACCGGCCGAGCCTGTTCAGAATCCGCCCGAAGGCGAGCCTGATCCAGCCGTTGAGGTTAATTCATCCGGAGACATCGACCTGGTCATTTCTTCTGACAAGCTGACGGCCACCATTGCGCCCCTGAAGGAGGGTCAGAAAGCGCCTTCGCTGGAGGTGGTCAAGCAAATGCTGCTTGAAAACGGAATTGCCTATGGCATTGTCAGCGATCAACTACTGGCCTCCCACTTGGAAAAAAAGCCGATGCCACCGGATCCTTTCGTGGTCGCCCGAGGCATGCCGCCCCAACCGGGGCACCCGCCGGAAATACGCTGCTATTTCGATACCGACCCCATGCGAATCGGAACACTGCTCGAGGACGGCAGCATGGATTGGAAAAACCGCGGCGAAATCCCACAGGTGATGGCCGGAGACCTGCTGGCCGAAAAAGTGGGCGGGGACCCTGGAAAGCCGGGGACCAATGTGTTGGGCCAGGAAATTGCGCCGCCCCGTATCAAGGATGCTGCGCTCAAGTGCGGCAAGGGTGCCGAACGATCGGAAGACGCCCAGCGCATTCTGGCCAAAATCAGCGGCACCCCCAAGCTGGAACCGGATGGACGCGTCAGCGTCTTTTCCATTCTGCCCTTTCAGAGCGACATCGGCATTGAAACGGGCAATATCGATTTTGACGGTCACATTGAAGTCGATGGCGGCATCTCCAGCGGCTACTCGGTGAGGGGAAAAAGCTTGAACACGCGCGAGATTCAAAATGCCACCATTGAGACGAGTGAGGATGTGGTCTGCTTTGGCGGCGTGTACGGCTCTACCGTCAAAGCGGGCGGACATTTGAAAGTGAGCCACATTCACAACAGTACGGTCGAAGTCATCGGAGATCTGGTGGTCGAAAAGGAGATTTTCGGTTGCATGATCGAGGTGAACGGGCGCTGCCTGATCGATGAGGGCAAAATCATAGCGTCGAAGATTGCCGCCAAAAAAGGCATCCAGGTCAAAGATGTGGGTACCCAGGCGGCCCGGCCCAGCGAACTGACTGTGGGCGTTGATTTTAAAAATGAAAGGGAGCTGAAAGCCTGCCGGGAAGAATTGGCCGATCTGGAACGCCGCAAGAAGGAGGCTGCGGATGCCATTGTTGCTCAGAAGACTTTGATCGATCAGCTGGAGACCGAACTGGGTAAAGTCGCCCAGGACCAAGACGGCTGCATGGTGCAAAAACGCCAATTGGAGGAAAAGCTTAGAAGCCCTGCCATTTCAAAGAATCCGGAAAAAAGCAGCCTCCTGGAGGAACTGATTGATGACCTGGCCACCAAATACGATGCCCTGGACAAGCGTGTTCAGGCCATCATGGCCAGGGATGATCGCACCCGCAATCAAATCACCCAGCTATATGCCGATTTGAAAAAATTTGATCAGCAAATCACCGAGACGAATGAAAAAATGAGTATTCTGGAAGAAGCGGCCAAACTCGATCCCGGTATTCCCGTGGTGAAGGCCAGCGGCGTGGTCTATAACAAAACGGTGGTGATCGGGCCTCATAAAAAGATCATCATCTCCCAGGAGATGCAAGGCGTCCGCATCGCTGAATTCCAGGAAGATCCCAAACAGTATCAGATGAAGATCACCAGCCTGCGATAGAGCAAATAGGTGCTGATTTAGCCGGTCTTGTGACCTGCAAGAACAACCCTTCCGTGAGATTCAGCCTTTAATGACCGTTTATGTGGGTTTCGAACGCAAGCACCGGCGTGCACGTGCATACCGGTGCTTTGGGTCATGGAGAGCTTCTGATTTCCCGTTGAGCATTGTTTGGTATGGTTTGGATTAACTCTGCTTGACACTTGCCGGGCACATGGGCAAACTCTGTGAGTGAATTTTTGCCGGCGGTGCGGTCTTTTCAGGGTTATCGATTCTTTTGGATTCATATAGGAAAAGGAGTGATCATGAAGGAAGTCGTTATCGTTTCAGCCTGCCGAACAGCAATCGGAACTTTTGGAGGCGCATTGCGCGACAGCCATGCTGCCTTTATTGCCTTTGCAACCATGAAGGCAGCGGTCGACAGAGCCGGTATCGACCCGGCCGCCATTGAAGATGTGCGCTTCGGCTGCTGTATGGAGCCGGCCGACGCGCTGAACGTAACCCGTGTGGCGGCGCTTTTGGCCGGTATTCCGGAAAGCGTGCCGGCCGTGACCGTCAACCGGGTGTGCATCTCGGGAATGGAAGCGGTGGTTTCGGGCATGGCCATGGTCCAGGCCGGCATGGCCGATGTCATCCTGGCCGGCGGGGTCGAGCACATGTCGGGGGTGGCCTACCAGGTGCCGGCGGCGCGCTGGGGCTGCCGCTTGCAGGATCAAGCCTTCGTGGACGCCCTCATTCAACGCCTGTACTGCGGTTCGCACATCATCCCCCACCCCGAAACCGGACCGGTGGATGCCGATCTGCCTCCGCTGAATTTGTTCAAAGGCAAACCCTATATCATGGGGCACACGGCCGAATTCATCGCCCAGCACATGCATATTTCGCGCGAGGAGATGGATGAAGTGGCCCTGCGCAGCCACAACAACACCGAGCGCGCCACCCGCGAGGGCGATTTCAAGGACGAAATCATCCCATTGGAAATACCGCGCAAAAAGAAAGCAGCCTTGATTTTCGACAAGGACGAACATTTCAGGCCCGGACTGACCATGGCCGACCTCAAAAAGCTGTCGCCGGCCTTTGTTCCCGATATCGGCAAAGTAACCGCCGGCAACAGCAGCGGCATCAACGACGGTTCGGCCGCCATGCTGATCATGTCGGCGGAGCGGGCCAAAGCCCTTAACCTGCAACCGTTGGCGCGCATCCGCGCCGTAGGCCGGGGGGCTTGCCATCCAGCGGTCATGGGCCTGTCGCCGGTGCCGGCGGTCCGCGATTTGCTGGCCAGAAGCGGATTGAAGATAGGCGATTTCGACCTGATTGAAGTCAATGAAGCCTTTGCCGCTCAATACATCGGCTGCGAACGGGAACTGGGGCTCGACCGCGAAATCACCAACATCAACGGATCGGGCATCGGCCTGGGGCACCCGGTCGGCGCCACCGGCTGCCGCATCATGGTCACCCTGATCCATGCCATGCGCCGACACGGCAAGCAGTTGGGGCTGGCGACTTTATGCGGCGGGGGCGGGGTTTCGATGGCATGTGCCCTGGAGGTCATTTAAGGGCCGGCATACCCACTCGGCGCTATGGCCGCCAGTGCTCATGGTTCCGAGCGATTTCGAAGCGCAGCCCGCGGCTGCATGGCCGCGGCTGCGCATCATTTTTCAAGCTCATACTGAAGTGTAAACTAAAATGGGTTAACGAGCAGTTGACGCGAATGCGCGAACAGGCTATGTCTGGCGAACTTTTTGTGAGAGATCATGAAGCACCTTGCTAATAAATCCATTGCCTTGATCGTCGGCATTCTCGCGCTGCTTTTAAGCGGACAGAGCCTGGGCGCAAGTTACGTTCTATGCGTCGGTGAAAGCGGGAATACGGCCTTCGAGAAAGCCGTCATCGGCAAATGCGCGCCGGCTCAACCTGCATGTCCCGCCGAAAACGAGTATGCCTGCGCGCATGATTATGCCGGCATCTGCCATGATTATTCCACTTCTGCGTTTTCTCTGCGCAGCCGCTACCGCGGCGATCAAAATCATCTGACCGCATGGGTTGTCCCAGTCATCACCGCCGCACCCTCTCCCCGGTTCATGATCGTCCGTGACCTGGCTCCAGCGATTCCACCTGAGCCCATCTCCTGGCCCAATGCCTCCCTTGTCGCCCTCGGCACCATCGTTCTCCTGAATTGAAGCTTTAGCCTGCCCCTAGGTTCCCCCCGTTTCCACGGCCAAGTCCGTTGGAACACACCATCTTTCGTGTTTCGTGATTTGGAGGTTCTGCATGCCGCTCTTTTGTCCATTCCGGGGAGCTTTCCTCGGAACCTTGCTCCTGTCTGCTCTTGTCCTCGTTTCCCCGGCTTATTCGAAAGCCGGCGCGAATGAATCAGGGGCGACGTTGTCTTTTCAGGATGCTCTCGCCCAAACCCTGATGCACAACTCTGAACTTGCGGTATTTTCCGAAGAGATTCGCGCCCGCGAAGCCGAAGCCCTGCAGGCTGGATTGAGGCCAAACCCGCTGCTCTCATTCGAGGTTGAGAATTTCCTCGGCAGCGGCGGGTTTTCCGGCATCAACGCAACCGAGACAACGGTAACACTGAGACAGGCTATCGAACTCGGCAAAAAACGCTCCCGCCGGCATGAGCTGGCCGAGGCGGAAACCATGCTGGCGCAAAGCGATTACCTCCTGACCAGGACCGAGGTCCTCGCTCGCACGGCGGATGCCTTTATCACTGCCTTGGCCGCCCAGGAGCGCATGCAGCTGGTGGAAGAAACAACCGGATTGGCCAAACAAGTTCTGGTTCACGTTGAGGAGCGGATCGCTGCAGGTAAGGCCGCCGCTACCGAAAGCATCCGTGCCCGCATTCACTGGCGCGAACTGGAGATCGACCGGAACAGGGCTCGCCGGGATCTGGTTGCCGCCCAGCGCGCCCTGGCTGCCCGGATGGGGCTGGAGATAGCGGGTTTTGAGAGCGTGGCCGGGAACCTGTCGCGGGCAACCGATCTCCCCGACCCGGCCGAGCTGGAACGATCCATCGGAAAGAGTCCCCAAATCGCCCGCCGGGTCGCCGAAACCGAACGTCGTCGCCGTGCCGTGGACCTGGAGAGTGCCAGAAGATTTCCCGACCTGGAGGTGTCCCTGGGCAGCCGCTACCTGCGCGAAAGCGACGACACAGCTATGGTTGCCGGAATTTCCGTTCCCTTGCCGCTGTTCAACAGCAACCAGGGAGCGAATGCTGCCGCCCGCAGCCGTCTGAGCCAGGCCCAGGCCGAGGAAAGAAGCGCCAGCGTACAGGTAAAAGCCGCCTTGAACGCCGCATGGCATGAGATGGCGGCCGCTCATGCGGAAGCCGCGGCTTTGGCGAGCGATATTCTTCCCGCCGCGCTGCAGGCCCTGGAAGCGGTCGATTACGGCTACCGGGCCGGAAAGTTCGGTCTTCTCGATGTCCTCGATGCACAACGCACCCTGGTCGAAGCGCAGAAACGCCAATTGGAGGCGCACGCCGCCTACTTTCGCGCCGCCAACGAATTAAGTCGATTGCTGGGCCGGGAGTTGCCCGCGATCTGGCCGTCCGCACTCATTTCAGCTTTCGAAAAGGATTGAATCAATGAATCTTGCCAAACGTCTGATTTTTTTTCTGCTCACCCTGGCCGCTTTAGCCGGGGTGGGGTTGGGGACCTATTTTCTTACCGGCCCATCTTCCCCTGCCCAGGCTGCTTCGGAAGATCGGGAACAAAACAATGTCAAAAATGAGAGCGCAGGGGTTTCTCACGGCCATGGCGATGAGGCAAGCACTGCCGCAGGCAAGGCTCGCAAGCATAATGGCCATAAAGACGATGGCGATGCGCCTGATGAGGAAATGGACCATGAAGCCGGCTCTCCCGACTCGCCATTAAAGGGGGGTGGGCATGCAGCGCACAAACACCGGGAGCCAGATGCGATATGCCCGGAGCACAATGTTCCTGAGGCAGAAGATGCTCTCTGCAATTCCGAAAGGGTTCCCCTGATGCGTGCGGGCGAAGGGATGAAGGTGCGACTGGCATTTTCCGGGGCAGCGGAAAAGGTCGGCATCGCAACCGTCCTGCCGCTGCCGGCCGACAAGGCGGGCGCGACCTGGCCCGGTCAGGTGGTCTTCAACCGCAACCGTCTGGCCCGTCTCTCATCCCTCTCCGCCGGTACCGTGCAAAGAGTTATGGCCCGACTGGGCGGGCATGTGCAAAAGGGTACCCTTCTTGCTGAGATCGCCGCTCCCGAAGCGGCCGGCCTGAAGGGGGAACTGGCCGCCGCCGAAAGCCGCCGTGCATTGGCCGAAACTGTCTACTTGCGGGAGAAGGATCTGCTTTCCAGAGGGATCACCTCGCGCCACGAGTTTCATCAGGCCGAAGCCGAATTCCGGGAGGCGCAAAGCGCAGCCACCCGCGCTCGCCAGCAGGCCCGGGACTATGGGCTTTCGGGCAACGGATCGACTCTGCAGGTCCGGGCACCATTCGCCGGCACGGTGGTGGAGCGGACAGCCGTTCCGGGCGAGGCGGTCGCACCCGGAACCCATCTCTTCACCCTGGCCGATCTTTCGACCCTGTGGATCGAAATCTCCGCCCCGGAGGATGCCCTGCCGGAGGTCCAACCTGGCCGGGGGGTGATGGCCTCCTTCCCGGGTCTTCCAGGTCGCACTTTCCAGGGAAAGATTTTCTGGATTGCCCCGGCCCTCGATGAGAGAACCCGCATGCTCAAAGCCCTGGCCGAGATCGACAACCGGGAAGGGGTGCTTCGGAGCGGCCTTTTCGGGGACATACGTCCCGCCGGCCGGATGGCTATCGGCAATCTGGCTGTCCCGGCCGAGGCTCTTCAGAGCATTAACGGGCAGCCATACGTTTTCGTGCGTCTGGCCGATGACCTCTTCGAACTGCGCCGGGTCACCCCAAGCCGCAGGACGACGGGTTCGGTCTTCATACCGGAGGGAGTCGGCCCCAGGGATGAAATTGTCTCCGTCCAGGCTTTTGCCCTGAAATCCGAAGTGTTGCGGGCGCGGCTCGGCGCCTCCTGCGCCGACCACTGAGAGAGGTGTCGCCTTGCTCGAAAAACTAATCGAATTTGCGTTGAAAAATCGGCTGCTGACGGTCCTCCTCTTTGCGGCGGCCATGAGTTCCGGCATCTGGGCCCTGGCGAATCTGCCGGTGGACGCATTCCCGGACACCACCCCGGTTCAGGTGCAGATCAATACCGCGGCCCCCAACCTGGGCCCGGAGGAGATCGAAAAACAGATTACCATTCCCATCGAGATGGCCATCGCCGGCCTGCCGCAGCTCCACAGCGTCCGCTCCTCCTCCAAGTTCGGCCTCTCCCAGGTCGTGGCCACTTTTGCCGATGGCATGCCGATCTATGACTCGCGTCAGCTCGTAATGGAGCGCCTTACGGGTGTGCGGCTGCCGCCCGGAATCGAACGGCCGGAAATGGGACCGATCTCCACCGGGCTCGGGGAAATTTTCCACTATGTCCTGCGCTCGAAAACCCGTTCCCTCGACGAGCTGCGCACGCTGCACGACTGGGTGGTCAAACCTGCGCTGCGCAAGGCCGCGGGGGTGGCCGAGGTCAACTCCTGGGGCGGGCTGGAGCGGCAGTACCATGTCGTGGTCGCACCGGCTAAGCTGATCAAGTACAATCTTACATTCCGCGATGTATTCTCCGCCCTTGAGGAGAACAACGCCAACGTCGGCGGCGGACAGGTCACAGCAGGTGGTCAGACCTTGCTCGTGCACGGTCTGGGCCGTGTCTCAGGCCTTGCGGAGATCGGCGGCATCGTGGTCGCAGCCTATGGGGGAGCACCGGTGAGCGTCCGCGATGTCGCTGAGGTACGCATCGGCCACGAACTGCGCCGCGGGGCGGTCACCGCCCAGGGGGAAGGGGAGGCTGTGCTTGGTCTTGGTTTCATGCTCATGGGAGAAAACAGCCGTGCAGTCACTTCCGCCCTCAACGAGCGGATCGATGCAGTTCGTTCGGCCCTGCCTGAAGATGTCGTTCTGGAAACGGTGTATGATCGAACCGAGCTGGTCGAGCAGGTGATCGATACGGTTAAACACAACCTGACCGCCGGCGCCCTGCTGGTGATCACCATCCTGTTCCTCCTGCTGGGCAACCTGAGGGCGGGTCTGATCGTCGCCGCCGCCATTCCCATGTCCATGCTCTTTGCCGCTCTAGGCATGCATTTCCTGGGGATCGCCGCCAGCCTGCTCTCCCTGGGGGCGATCGACTTCGGCATTCTGGTCGACGGTTCCGTGGTGATGACCGAGGCCAATCTTAGGCGGATCAGGGATCGTCAGGCCGAACTGGCGCGAACGTTGACCAGGACCGAGCGGATGGCCTGCATTCTGAAATCGAGCCATGAGGTCGTCCGGCCCATTTTTTTCGGCATGCTCATCATCGTAATCGTCTTCCTGCCGGTGCTGACTTTGCAGGGCATAGAAGGGAAGATGTTCAAGCCAATGGCCTGGACCTTTATCTTCGCCCTCCTGGGGGCGCTCGCGGTGGCACTCTTCCTGAATCCGGTTCTCTCCTGGCAGTTCCTCCCCAAGGGTCCACTCCCCTCCGGACACCGGAACGGCTGGTGGCTGCAGCAGGCATATGGCGCCGTGCTGCTGCCTGCGTTGAGGCGTCGGGGCCTGCTGATCGCCATCGTCCTTGTCCTGCTTTCCGGCACCGGCGGGCTCGCCCTGCGCCTCGGCGGGGAGTTTCTGCCCCGCATGGGGGAAGGCTCGCTGGTAGCGAGCATCGTGCGCCTGGCCGGCGTTTCCATCGATGAATCCGTTGCCTACAACAACCGGCTGGAGAAACACCTGCTGAACGAATTTCCGGACGAGATCCGCTTCGTATGGAGCCGCATCGGCAGTGCCGAACTGGCCACCGACCCTATGGGAACGGAGTTGACGGACATCTTCATGGCCCTTCATCCACGGGAAAAGTGGACCAAAGCAGAAACCCAGACGGAATTGACCGCCGCCGTGGAGAAGGCCATGGCAGGCTTTCCCGGCATCCGCACCGTCCTCACCCAACCGATCGAATTGAGAGTAAACGAGATGCTATCGGGCATCCGAGCCGATGTGGGAGTTAAAATTTACGGAGACGACTTCACCCGTCTGATCGCACTCGGGGAAGAGGTGGCGCATCTGATAGACGGAATCCCGGGCGCAACAGACGTTGCCGTGGAGCAGATCACCGGCCAGCCGACACTGCAGGTGCGCGTCAGGCCGGAGGCTGTCGCCCGGTATGGCATCGCCTCCCGCGACGTCCTCGACGTGGTCGCGGCGGTGGGCTCGCCGCGGGTCGGCGAAATCTTCGAGGGGGAACGCTCCTTCCCTCTGGTTGTCCGCCTGCCGGATGCCCAGCGCACCGATGTCACGGCCCTGCGCGAGACGCTCATCCCTACTCGCACCGGCGCTGTCCTGCCCCTGTCCACCCTGGCCGAAATCACAGAGGATGAACGCCCCTCCACCATCAACCGGGACTGGGGCAAACGCCTGATCAAGGTGCAGGTGAATGTGCGGAACCGCGATATCGCCTCTTTCATTGCCGAGGCGCGGGACAAAGTCGCCGCCGAGGTGAGCCCCCCCGACGGCTACCTCATCGAGTGGGGCGGACAATTCGAGAATCTGGAACGCTCGCAAAAACGTCTGGCCCTTGTTGTTCCGCTGACCCTGGGACTGATCTTCCTGCTGCTGTACTTCAGCCTCAAGAGCCTGCGCGATGTCTTGATCATTTATACCGGCATTCCGTTTGCGGCCGTTGGGGGGGTGCTCGCGCTATGGCTGCGCGGCATCCCCTTCAGTGTCAGCGCCGCTGTCGGCTTTGTCGCCCTGTCAGGGATCGCGGTCCTCAACGGCCAAGTCATGCTTTCCGCAATCCGGCACAACCTGGCGGAAGGGAAGGAGATTTTCCAGGCGGTGACGGAAGGAGCCAAACTTCGCCTGCTGCCGGTGCTGGCGACCGCCCTCACCGATGCCGCCGGGTTTCTTCCAATGGCACTGTCCACCGGTGTGGGAGCTGAAGTCCAGCGCCCTCTCGCCACTGTGGTTGTGGGCGGCATGATGACCTCGACCCTGCTTTCGCTGCTGGTTCTGCCAGCACTTTATCTTCTGTTCTCCTCGCGAACCGGTCAACCTGCGCAGCCCGATCGATCCGTTTTCGCGGGAGGTCCACGTCAAACGATGTGAGGTACAAAAACAGAGAGCCCCACTTTAAAATGGGGCTCTCAGAGACTGCACATTCTGATTATCGGCGATCATTCCGCCGTTTGCATTGAAAAGTCATGGCAAACGGGAAAATCGGGTGCCGGTCAACGCCTTAGTACATATCCTCCATACCTTCGGACGGCATGGCCGGTCCTTTCTTCTTCTTTTCCGGCTTATCGCTGATCATGGCTTCGGTGGTCAGCATCAGGCCGGCTACGGAGGCGGCGTTTTGCAGGGCAAACCGCACCACCTTGGTCGGATCGATCACACCGGAGGCCATCAGGTTCTCAAAGGCTTCGGTCGCGGCATTGAAGCCGAAGTCATCCTTGCCCTCCAGGACCTTGTTAAGCACCACCGAACCTTCATGGCCGGCGTTGAGGGCCAATTGACGCAGCGGTTCGGTCAGAGCCCGTTTGAGCAGGCGGACACCCAATTTATCTTCGCCCTTGACATCCACTTTATCCAAAGCGCCGATGCAGCGCACCAGGGCGACACCGCCGCCGGGCACAATGCCTTCTTCGACAGCGGCCCGGGTGGCGTTCAGGGCGTCTTCCACACGCGCTTTCTTCTCTTTCATCTCGGTTTCGGTGGCGGCACCGATGTTGATCACGGCCACGCCGCCGACCAGCTTGGCCAGCCTTTCCTGAAGCTTTTCGCGGTCATAGTCCGAAGTGGTGTCTTCGATTTCAGCCCGGATTTGTTTCAACCGGCCTTCGATGGCCTGCCGCTTGCCCGCACCGTCGACGATGGTGGTATTGTCTTTGTCGATGCGGATGGTTTTGGCGCGCCCCAGGTCGTTGACGGTGATGTTCTCCAGCTTGATGCCCAGATCTTCAGAGATCACTTGGCCGCCGGTCAGGATGGCGATATCCTGCAGCATGGCCTTACGCCGGTCGCCGAAACCGGGGGCTTTGACGGCCGCCACTTTCAGGGTGCCGCGCAGCTTGTTGATGATCAAAGTGGCCAGGGCTTCCCCGTCAACATCTTCAGCCACGATCAGCAAAGGTTTGCCCATACGCGCCACTTGCTCAAGCAGCGGCACCATATCCTGCATGTTGGAAACTTTTTTCTCGCTGAGCAGGATGTGGGCATCTTCCAGAACAGCAGTCATCTTCTCGGAGTTGGTCACGAAATAGGGAGAAATATAGCCGCGGTCGAACTGCATGCCCTCGACCACCTCAAGGGTGGTATCCATGCTCTTGGCTTCTTCAACTGTGATGACACCTTCTTTGCCGACCTTCTCCATTGCATCGCTGATGAGTTGGCCGATCATTTCGTCGTTGTTGGCCGAAATCGCCCCAACCTGTTTGATCTCATTTTTGTCCTTGGTCGGTTTGGACATTTTCTTCAATTCGGCGATGACGGCTGCGACGCCCTTGTCCAAGCCGCGTTTCAGGGACATGGGATTGCTCCCGGCCGCCACCAGCTTTTGGCCTTCATTGTAAATGGACTGGGCCAGAATTGTGGCCGTGGTAGTGCCGTCGCCGGCTGTGTCGCTTGTTTTGCTGGCCACTTCCTTGACCATGCGGGCGCCCATATTCTCGAACTTGCCTTCCAGTTCAATCTCCTTGGCGACCGTCACACCGTCTTTGGTAACCAGCGGCGCACCAAACGATTTTTCAAGCACCACGTTGTTTCCTCTGGGGCCGAGGGTGACTTTCACCGCGTTGGCCAGCGCATTTACGCCGTTGAGCATCTTCTCTCTGGCTTCGAACCCATAACAAATCATTTTCGCAGGCATTGTTTGCTAACCTCCTCTTTGGTTTCAACTATTGCAGGATACCCAGAATATCATCCTCACGCATAAAGACATGTTCCACGCCGTCGATCTTGATTTCAGAGCCAGCATATTTTGAAAAGAGCACCCGGTCCCCTGTTTTGACTTCCAAAGGAACCCGTTTGCCGTCTTCGCCGACTTTCCCCGGTCCTACGGATACCACCTGACCTTCCTGGGGTTTTTCCTTGGCGGTGTCCGGAATGATAATGCCACCGGCGGTTTTCTGCTCTTCCTCCACGCGCAACACCAAAACTCGATCGTTTATCGGCCTGATCTTCATTGTTTCACCTCCTTGGGAAAATGCCTCCGTAGAAAGCTCAGCACCCGCCCTGAACGGGAGCATTGCCATTTGAAAGGCGCTTGTGATAGCTTGTTTCATTTTCAGCGGCATGCTGGCCAACGCCCAGGCAGTTTCGCTGGGCGGTGGATCTGCCTAATACAGCGCCGCATCCATCCTGTCGATGCCGCCCGGGCGGCATCGAAATGGTATGCGGCAGCCAAAGGACTCACATTATTGGGTACTCCATTCACTTTCAACCAAGGGAAAGGCCTTGGAATCGGGTCGACTCGCCCGCAACGAAAACTCGCCAAACAGCCGTGCTGCTTTCCTCGGGTGAAGACGCTCGGCGGTTTTGGGCGAGATGTTAATCACCCTTTAATTCTTGTCAAGGAAACCCGCGGATGATTGATGTCCAAAAAAATTTCATTAGAATCAGATAAATAGCGCTCATATAGCAGGCGCAAGACAAACGTCGGAAACGCTTTAAAGCCATTTTTAACTTAGGAAGAACTGGGGGAATGATTTATGATCGTGGGGCTTCTTAAAGAAATCAAAACCGAAGAAAACAGGGTGGGCATGACGCCCGCGGGAGTCGAGGTGATGTGCGCAAGCGGTCATGCCTTGCTGGTGGAAACAGGCGCCGGCATGGGCAGCGGATTTTCGGATGAAGCATACCGGCTTGCCGGTGCCCAGACAGTGGACGCTGCGGTGGATATCTATCGACGCGCCGAGATGGTGATCCATGTCAAAGAGCCGTTGCCCCAAGAGTATGCTCTGATCCGGCCCGACCAAATCGTTTTTACCTATCTACATCTTGCGGCCAATGAAGCATTGACCCGCGCGCTGGTTAAAGCCCGCTCGATCAATATCGCCTATGAAACCATCCAGAAAGCGGATGGTTCCCTGCCGCTGCTCACCCCCATGAGCGAAGTGGCTGGACGCATGTCGGTCCAGGAGGCCGCCAAGTATCTGGAAATGATACACGGCGGGCGCGGCGTTTTATTGGGCGGCGTGCCGGGCGTGGAGCCCGCCACGGTGCTGATCATCGGCGGCGGCGTGGTCGGCACACACGCCGCTAAAATGGCCTGCGGTTTGGGGGCCAAGGTCTACCTGCTGGAAAAGAGCCTGCAGCGGCTGCGCTATCTCTCCGATGTGATGCCCGCCAACTGTTTCCTGGTGGCACCCAGCCCGGCGGCCATCCGCAAGCTTGTCCGGGAGGCCGACGTTGTGATCGGGGCTGTCTTGATTCCGGGAGCCAGGGCCCCCCACCTGATCACACGGGATATGCTTAAGACCATGAAACCCGGGTCGGTGCTGGTGGACGTGGCCATCGATCAGGGCGGTTGTTTTGAAACCTCACGACCCACCACGCACGCTGATCCCATTTATATAGAGGAAGGCGTTGTGCATTATACGGTGGCCAATATGCCCGGAGCCGTTCCCAAGACCTCAACTCTGGCGCTCACCAATGCCACACTGCCATACGCCCTGCAGATTGCGGACAAGGGCTGGCGCCGGGCGCTTCTGGAAAGCAGCGAGATCCGGCAAGGCGCCAATGTGATTCAAGGCCAGGTGACCTGCCTCGGCGTAGCGGAGGCTTTCGGTCTGCCCTATACACCCGTGGAAAAACTGCTATGACCCATCGCCAAGCCGAGGTTAAACCCTCAACCCATCCGGTATGGGCGGAGATCGACCTTTCCGCCATCGCCCACAATACACGGGAATTGCGGCGCCTGCTTCAATCCTCGGTGCGCTTGCTGGTGGCGGTCAAAGCCAACGGATACGGTCATGGCGCCGAACAGGTCGCACGCACCGCATTGCGACACGGCGCCACCGACCTGGGTGTGGCGCGTATCACAGAGGGCCTTGCGCTGCGCAGAGCCGGGATCAGCGCACCGATTCTCATTTTTGGATATACACCTGCCCATGACACACAGCAGCTGCTGGAGCGCCGGCTGGTGCCCAGCATTTTTTCTTTGCAAAACGCGCGCGAAATAGGCGCGGCCGCGGCAAGCACCGGGCAGACACTGCCGGTCCATGTCAAAGTGGATACGGGCATGGGGCGTCTGGGACTGCCTTGCGACGGCTTGCCGAACGAAATGGACGGCGGCGCAGTTCAAGCCATCCTGGAGATGTCGCGGATCAAAGGCATCCAAGTGCAAGGCGTTTTCACCCACTTTGCCACCGCCGATCATGCCGACTTGCATTATGCCCGCCGGCAACTCGAGTGCTTCATGCGACTGCTGGCCGGGATCGAGGTGTCCGGACTGAAAATTCCGCTGCGCCACGCAGCCAACAGCGGTGCCATCCTGCAAATGCCCGAAACCCACATGGATATGGTACGTGCCGGTATTTCCGTTTATGGACTTTATCCTTCAGCCGAAATCGACCGTTCGGTGATCCATCTGCGACCGGCGCTGAGCCTCAAGTCCGCCATCATCCATCTAAAGCGCGTGCCGGCGGGAACCTGCATCAGTTACGGCTGCACCTATCGAACGCCCGGACCCACCACCATCGCCACCGTGCCGGTGGGCTACGCCGACGGCTACCGCCGCGGGCTCTCCAACAAGGGTTTCATGCTGGCGCGTGGGACGCGTGTGCCTGTCGTGGGACGCGTGTGCATGGACCTGACCATGATCGATGTCGGCCGCGTAACGGACATCCAGGTGGGAGACGAGGTCGTGTTGATCGGCCGCCAGATGGACGGATTCATCGCTGCGGAAGAAGTGGCCGCCGCCCTGGACACCATCAGTTACGAAGTTGTGGCTGGGCTGACGGAGCGGGTGGCGAGGGTATATCTGGATGAAGGCGGAAAACAGGTCCCGCCTTTGTGAGGGAACATCCATCCCTCATCCTTGTCCTTACCCCTGCGTCAGCGGGATAATCTGCAGGGTCACCCGCCGGTTTTGGGCGCGGCCTTCGGGGTTATCGTTCGAGGCTATCGGCTGGTTTTCTCCGCGGCCGGCGATGAGCAGACGCGCCGGCAGCACGCCTTGCCCTGCCATGTATTCGGCCACACTGCGCGCGCGCCGCTCCGACAACTGCTGGTTATAATTATCCGCTCCAACATTGTCGGTATGGCCGACCACATCGATGGAGGTTTTCTGATACTCGTTCAGAACGAGCACGACCGAATTGAGCACCTCATAAAAACTATCGCTAATATCGGCCGAATCGGTTCTGAAGGTGATATTGCCGGGCATATTGAGGACGATCTGATTGCCCGAGCGGGTGACGCTGACGCCTGAATTACGCAGGCGCTCGCGCAGCTTGGCCTCTTGGACGTCCATGTAATAGCCGACACTGCCGCCGGCCAGAGCACCGATGCCGGCACCAATCAATGCGTTGCGCTGGCGGTGCTTGTGGTTGGTGGTGATCATACCGATGACCGCACCGCTGGCCGCCCCAATGCCTGTGCCGATCGCAACCTTGCTGACCTGTTTCTCCTCGCTGTAAGGATTGACCGTAGTGCATGCGGAAACCGCAAACAGCGCAGCCATCAACAATGCAAACCGTTTGGACCTTTTTTGAATCATGAAAGAATGCCCCCTTTGCACCATATTCGAGGACTGCATCATCCGGTGTAGGATGCCGCCTCAAACAAGCATGCCATCTTCGCAAAATCCTAAGCACGAAATTGGAGATCCGAAACCATCCAAATGATCAAAGTCCAAAAAGGGTCCTGATCGCCCGTCGTTTCGGACGTTGGATCATTCAGATACAGGGATTCCGCAGATATATAGAAATGCGTGAGTTTAAAAGGTTTGCAGAAACTCAAGAAAAGGGATCATTCGCTTTGTCCGGAGAAACGTCTTGCCAGATCGCGGTACAACAAACCCTTGCCGCCGAAAATATCCAGCGCGCTGCCCACGGTGAAGTCGATGCGACCTCTCCCCAAATTCGCGATGGCTTGGATATCCTGCTCCGAATGGATGCCTCCGGCATAGGTGATCGGCAGGCCGCCCCACCGCCCCAGTAAGGCCACCAAATCGGTTTCGATTCCGCGGCACCGGCCTTCGACATCCACGGCATGGATCAGATATTCTTTGCAGAAGGGTGCCAGGCGATCCAGAAGCTGGGGTGAGATCGTCTCGCGGGTAAATTTCTGCCACCGATCGGTCACAATGAAATAGTCGTTTCCCCTACGCCGGCAGCTCAAATCCAGAACGAGCCGCTCCGGTCCGAGATGCCGGCTCAATTGGGCCAAACGAGCCTCATCCACTGCACCGTCGTGAAAAACCCAGGAGGTCACGATGACGGCCGAGGCACCGGCATCGATCCAGTCCGCGGCATTGTCCAAGGTAACGCCGCCGCCCAATTGCATGCCCCCGGGCCAGGCGGCCAGGGCGGTTTCGGCAGCCTGCCGGTTTCCCGGGCCTAGTTGGATGATATGTCCGCCGGTCAATCCATCCCGGCGATAGCGCAGGGCAAACCACCGGGCTGGCTTGTCGGCCTCGAAATTGATCGATACGGCATCGGCATCATCATCCGACAATGTTGCGCCCACGATTTGTTTGACTTTGCCTTGGTGAAGGTCGATGCATGGTCGAAACCGCATGATATTGGAATTGATTCCTCCCGCGAGTTGTGGCTTGATGGCTTGTTGCAGCGGCTATCATGCATCGATGGCGGGGATATCGCAAGTCCTTTTAGACCCACGGAAACCTCGAATGCCCGTGCCGATTCATGACGGTGCGAAATCGCTTAATCCCGCTGGTAAACAGCCGATAGTATACATCAGAAGGTGCCAAGGCACACTAACCCACATTCTCGAGGTGCAACCATGTCCGAGGACACTCCCATCATCGATATCGACAGTGCCCTGAACAGAGCCCTGGGCGATGTGGCTTTCCTGCAAATGATGTTCGATGAATTCCAACAAATGCTTCCCGAAACCATGGCAGGCATGTCCGAAGCCGTAACCGGCGGCGATATGCAGCGGCTTGCCATGGATGCCCATCAGCTTAAAGGCGCGGCCGCCAATTTGGGGGCCATGGCGCTCGCTTCGGCCGCCTTGACCCTTGAAAAGATAGTAAAAAGCGGTGATCATGCCGGTGTGCGGGAAGCCTTTGAGCGGATTCAGGCCGCTGTCGATCATTTCAAACAACATCTATCCCTGATAAATTGGTCGTGCCTGGGGGAAAACAGTCCTGCCTAGTTGGTGTCCATCCACCGGCTGCCCCCGATAGGGTCAGATACCGGGCCGCATTCCAGCCTTTGCCCCAACGGCACATGCTTTCTTTGCACAAATGCAGGCGCTTGAAATTTCCTACATGAGCCATAAGTTATGGTCATTCGGCGCAGCGGGCAGCGAAGGCAACGCCATGCACCAAATACGAATGCTTATCTGCGAATGATAATCCAAAGGAAAATAGCAATGATGATGATCGCTAAAGCCGCATTGGTCCTGGTTGGGATCATGGTAGCAAGTTGCGCTCCCGCCTACAAAGCACAACCTTTACCCTTCAAAGCCCCTGATGCGTATAACAACATGGTCCTGGTCGAAAATCTTCAGGTGGGCGGGCAGGCTTTCGCGGATCCCCAATCGGCCGAAGCCGCATTTGGATTCGATATCCGTGCGGCAGGCATGCTGCCGATTCAGTTGGTTTTCGATAACCAGGCCGCGCACAACTGGCTCATCAATCCCGCTCAAACTTTCCTGGAAGACCAAGACGGCAACCTGTGGCCCATCCTGACCGACCGGTTTGCCTATGAGCGGGCCACCCGGTACGCTCAGACCAACCAGACTTTCAGGGAGGGGGCTTACAAGGGCTTTTTGGGCGCGGCCGCCGGCACACTGATCGGTGCGGCCATCGGCATCGTTTCGGGTGAAAATGTAGCTTCCGCAGCAGGCAAGGGAGCGGCCGTGGGAGCGGCCGCCGGCGCAACCCTGGGGGGCGGCGCGGCCTATGCCGCAAACGATGCCCGGGCGGCCATCATCAATGATTTGCGTGACAAATCATTGCAAAACAAACCGATCTCCCCGGGAGATCTTTCACACGGCATCATTTTTTTCCCCGGTGAGGCCAAATCGGCCAAACAACTGCGCCTGCAGCTCAAAAATGAAGCCACGGGGAGCCTGTCGACGGTTTACCTCAAATTTCAAGGGTAATGGGGCCGCAAACACCGCCAGGATGATAATACATTCCGGTTCGGATGGCACCTTGACATCGGTCCAAAGGAAGCCGCCCGCATGGAGACGGCTAACGATTGGACGGCTCTGAGACCTGACCGCCGGAGATGGTCCGGGCCAAGACCGCGCGCAGCGGAGAAGGCAAAGGGCGCCATTTGGGATGCATCGCCTTGTCTTCGAACCAGGTGAAGTCGACCAGGTCGTACTTGGCCTCGATCACATGCTGATTGCGATCGCCGTAAGTGGTTGGGGGATAATATTCCACGTAGATCATGCGCTGCGGGTCGATACCGAACTTTTTGGTCACAGTGGTGGCGATGTGGCCTGCACAGCTGCGCACCGACACCTTTCTGAATTGCGGGTGATCTGCGGGTATATCTGAAACCACAACGAGAATGGATTTCATATGGGCCACTTTGCCCTGCCCCCCTCTGCTTAAGTCCAGGATGCGCAACCGGCATTTGCCCGCCGCCAGTTGATAGACGCCGCCGAATCCTTCCCAGGCAAACAGGCCGTCATGAATCAGCATGACTGGATCGTCCCTGTTGAGGTTTGCACCGCGAGATCTGGCCAATTGTAAACATATAAAAGGCAAAGTCGAGGACAGTCCATGCCCGGAGGCTTTAAAGCAGGACTGAACCAGCGGCACCGACAATCGAAGCGCGAAGTCCGAAGAGACGGCGTATTCCCGGTAAACTCAAGTGTGCGAACCCGGCACTAGAGGGTTCTGGTCAGCCGTCCGTACAAACGCAGCAGCTTGTCCGGAAGCTCGCGCACATCGGCGATCACATGGTGATGGAAACGGCCGTAGAGGTCGTCCAGTCGAGGATCGCTGCCGATATTGACGGTAATCGCCTTGACATGCACATTGCGGGCACGCGCTTCCAGGATCGCCCGCCGGGTGTCGGCGATGGCGTATCCGCCTTTGTAGCCCAGGTCGTTGGGAAAACCGTCGCTGACCACGATCAGCAGACGCACCCGTGATGAAACACCCGCCAGTTGGGCTGCGGCATGGCGGATGGCGGCGCCCATTCGGGTGCTGCGTTGCGGACGCAGGGCCGAAATCCTTCGCTGAACGGTCGGAGCCAGCGGCTCTTCGAAATCCTTGATGCGGAAGTAATCCACACTGTGGCGCCCGGTACCTGAAAAACCGGCAATGGCATAGGTATCGCCCACCACCTGCAACGCTTGACAAAAGAGCACCAGGGCCTGCTTGGCCACCATCAGCACGGTTTGATGACCGCCGATGACCGGATTGGCGGTCGAACGCGACAGATCCATCAGCAACAACGCGGCGACATCGCGCTCTTGTTTTAGCCGTTTGACATACAAGCGGTCCGAAGGGACACGGCCGGCCCGTAAATCGACGGCGAAATCGATCAGGGCCCGGTAGTCGAAATCATCGCCTTCAGGCCACTGCCGTAGCATGGCAAGTCCTTCGGGCTTGAGAAATTCGAAAGCGCGGCGGATTCGAGCCACTAAGCCGCGGTACTGGGTCAGCGTGCTGTGATAAAAATCGTCGTCACCGGCCGGCACCACACTCTCCTGGACGCGGACATGATTGCGCAAATAGTCGCGCACCTGTTCATCCCATTCCGGATAGTAAAACGCCATGCCTTCAAAATCCACGGCCCCGTGTGAATGGATTCCGGCCTCCGCGAACAGCGCCGTAAAATCGATAGCGGCCAGATCCACCTGACCGGCGGCAGGGCCGGGCTGCGCATCGGCGGACAATACCAGTGCCTTGATATCGTCTGTGGACAGGCGTCCGTTTTGTTCGACCAGTTTGTTTTGCAAGTCCGCACGGTAGATTTTCAAGCCGTGCCCGGCCAAATGGATTTTAATCCCTGTCGCCGGGCGGGCCAGCCGGTGAAAAGCAGCGCGCACGAGTTCCCAGCGCAGCCTCCGCCCGAACGGTGCAATCAGCCGCCGGTACTGTCCGGCCGATGCGGCAAGTGCGGCTGCGAAATCATCGTAGGTCAGGCAAACCATTTGGGCACTGGTCTCCACCGAATTCAAAACTGCGGCAAGGGCATCAAACCGATGCGCCGCTTCGCGAACCAGGATCGCCGATCGTCCGGTGGGGGCATCGGCATGGGTTCCCAGCACCAAACGGCTGTACAAGGGCGCCAGGGCATGATCCCATTGCCGCGCGTTTTGCATTTTGGCCACTTCGCCCTGCAACACGGGCAGCGCTTGCTGAACCAGTCCGGGATAATCATGCGCCATATGGCGCATCAGGCGGGCCTGCTCGTAAAGGTTAAATAGATCTTCGGCCAGTTCGGGTAGATCGAAAAAGGCGAACAACCGTTCCGCTTCACAACGCTCGTCTTGCGCCACAGCCGTCGCCCGGCCTCCGACCCGCCGGGCCACATCCGCATATAGATCGGCGGCGCGCTCCAGATCCAAGGTGAACGTTCCATATTCGAAAAAGCCGGCCTCCAGGCGCACCAGATCTTTGGCCAACCGGCGGTTCCTGTCCCGCACTGGATAATGATCCAGTTCCTCGGGCAGATAGATGAGTTGTCCGTCCGAACAGATCCCGGGGGTTTCCGGGGGGGCAATCGGCACTGCGGGCATTGGTTTGACCGTTACGGCGCAACCCAGGCGGGCATTCAGATAACGGTCCAGCGTACCCTTGACCTGGACCAGCGGCACCGCCACCTGAAGGTCGGCGCAGGCTTTTTGTCCTTCCTCTGAAGAGAGGCTGATGAAGGCCCCGCCGGCAGCGGCATTTCGGCGCCGGCGCAGCAGAGCTTGCTCCAGGAATTTTTCCAGATCGCCCGGTGCGAGCAGTGCCAGACCTTTTTGCATGCCCGCAAGAAAAGGATCCACCCATTGAAGATCGGTCCGCACCACCCGGATAAAGGCTTCGATCTGGGCTGTGCGGCGGCGAGAAATAAATCCGCGTACGGCCTTGGGAATCAGGTACACCAGGCGGACACTGTGATTATAGCTGATCGTCTGCTCAAAAGTGGCCGTCAGCAGATCAAGGTAAGCCTCGGCGGAAGGCCGGTCGCCGCTTTGAAGCAGTTCCGACAGCACCTCCAGCGGTTCGCTGAGCGTATAGGTACCCTTACTACGCATGGCCGCCAGGGTGGACATGAAATGTGCCAGAAGCGATTCGCCGCCCGGCAGCACCTGGACCAGGTGGATCGCCAGCAAGCGCGCCAAGGTGGGACCGTTTTGGGCCGCCTGGCGCACCAGGCGGATGTAAACCGGCAGCCGGTCGCCGCTCGCGACGGCCATCAATTGCAGCAGGCCATCGGTCATGGCGCGACCCAGGCCCGGTTCCTGGGAAAGCGCCCAGATAACTTCGTCCGCCAGCCGTTTAAGTTGCGCAGGCGCAGGCGGGGGGACCATCAATACCACCCGGTCCTTGACCCGCACATAGGTTTCGGGATCGGCAATGCGCAGCTGCTCGAGTGGTTCCAGGTTGCTCATGATTTTCCAGGCGCCCGTTGCCCGTTTGCAAGCCTGCAAGACCCATGGTTCCGGCGATGATGCGGCCGAAAAAGCAACTCATGAGCTGCGTACAACCGCCCGGACGGGCATAGGGCAAACGATTAAAAGAGGTCCTCGATCAGGTCCGCCATCGTCTCCTGCAGGCGGTCATCGTCGGTGAGCGGCAGGCAGACAGCCGTGCGGCAGGCCGCAGCCGGCGCAATGCCGCCGCGAATCAATTGAGCGGCGTAAATCAACAGTCGTGTGCTGGCCCCTTCGGTCAGTCCCTGTTCGCGCACATTGCGGATTTTATTGCCCAACGCCACCAGCCGATCCGCCATTTCGCGAGCGATGCCCCCCTCCTCGGCCACAATGCGCGCTTCCAGGTCGGCCGGCGGATAATCGAAATGCAAAGCCACAAACCGCTGGCGGGTGCTCTGTTTGAGGTCCTTGAGCACGGATTGATAGCCGGGATTGTAAGAGATCGCCAGCATGAAATCGGGATGGGCGGTGAGCACTTCTCCTTTTTTGTCGATGCTCAGCATGCGGCGGTCATCGGTGAGCGGATGGATGACCACGGTGGTGTCTTTGCGCGCTTCAACGACTTCGTCCAGGTAGCAGATGGCACCCATGCGCACAGCGCGCGTCAGCGGTCCGTCCACCCAAACCGTCTCATCGCGCTGGAGCAGGTAACGGCCGAGCAGGTCCGATGCAAAAAGATCTTCATGGCAGGCGACGGTGATCAATGGCCGTTTCAGGCGCCAGGCCATGTACCGGACGAAACGGGTCTTGCCGCAACCGGTGGGGCCTTTAAGCATCACGGGCAGTTTGGCTTGCCAGGCCGCCGCAAAAAGGGCGACCTCGTTACCGCTGCTGATGTAAAAAGGTTCATTCTGAACATGGTAGGGTGAAATTTCCTGCGGTTCCGTCATACTTGCTCCTGAAGATCCAATGGACGATGCGATTTTGCATACGTACAGGCCGGCTAAGGCGGTTTCCAGCGCACCTGCACTTTGACATTTGCTATTTGACATTAAATTAATAATCAGTCAATTTAGCCCACCTCGCCCCGGACCGCACAATCCACTTCTTGAAAGGGTGGTTTCAAGCTTCAATCGGCACCCTATTCCCACGCGGGCACGGCGCAGCCGGATGGCCGACGCGACGATCGGGCACCTCGCCGCAATCCCTGCCAGAGGGAAAGGATGGTCCGCGGGGAGGCAGTAACCCATTTTATAAAAGAGGTAACCTATAGTATCGATGGAATTCAAAAACAACTGTGATCCCATTTACCGCCTCACCCACGATGATAAAGAGATCGTTCTAGTGGGCACGGCCCACGTATCCAAAACAAGCGTCGATCTTGTCAAAGAGGTCATCGAGCAGGAAAAGCCCGATTCGGTCTGCGTGGAATTGTGCGCAGGCCGCTTTCAGACTTTGCGCCAGCATGAAAGCTGGCAGCAGATGGACATCATCAAGGTCATCAAAGAGAAAAAAGCGTTTTTACTGCTCTCCAATTTGATTTTAGCCGCTTTTCAAAAACGCATCGCCGCCAAGTTGGAAATCCGGCCGGGACAGGAGATGATCCAGGCGATCGAATCGGCGGAGCAAAACGGTGCGGCGGTCCACCTGGCAGACCGTGATGTGCGGATCACCCTGGGGCGCACCTGGCGCCAGATGGGCTGGTGGGCGCGCATCAAATTGGTTTTTCAACTGCTGATCTCTTTCGGCGATGTGGAGGAAATCAAGGCTGAAGAGATCGAGCGCCTCAAGCAGCAGGATATGCTCGAGTCGATCCTGGCCGAGGTGGGCCGGTCGCTGCCCACATTGCGCAAAACCTTGATCGACGAGCGTGACCAATACCTTGCTGCCAAAATTCGAACGGCACCGGGTCGCAAAATCGTCGCCGTGGTGGGCGCCGGTCATGTTCCCGGGATTCGCCACTACTGGGATCAGTCCATTGACCTGGGGCCCCTGGAAGTTCTGCCGCCTAGAAGTCGTTGGGTGAAGGTGATTCAATGGGCCATTCCTATGATCATTATATGCTTGCTGGTATTCGGCTTTTACAAGGGCGGCAAGGAAGTTGGCACCGGCATGGTGATCTGGTGGATCGGCGCTAACGGGATGCTGGCAGGCTTGGGAGCGCTGGCCGCCTTGGCTCATCCGCTCACCATTATTTCTTCAATGCTGGCGGCGCCGCTGACCTCGCTCAATCCAATGATTGCCGCAGGCTGGGTTTCGGGCCTGGTCGAAGCATTCTCGCGCAAGCCTCAGGTAAAGGATTTTGAGCATCTCCAGGAGGATATACAAACAGTACGCGGGTTTTGGCACAATAAGGTGACCCGCATTCTGCTGGTGGTGGCCTTTACCAACCTGGGGAGCACGGTGGGAACGTTTGTGGCCTTTCCGATGATGATGAAAGCCCTGTAAGGTTTATCAGGCAGCCACGTTTTGGTAAGAGCATCGAGCTCAGGCGCGCCAATTCGCGCAGTGCGGTGCGCGCGTTGGTACGTCGTCCAGTAGATGAAACTCACCGGGATATGAGATTATCTCCGGCGTCCTCACTTTGATTTCCAGAGACCCCTTCATTTCTCAGCCGCCTGGACGATCTTGACGACCCGGCGCTGAATCACCCGGCCATCATCCAAGGTATAGGTCATCAATACCGTCTGCAGGCGATTTTCAGCGAACAGCTGGATGCATTCCGGGTAGAGCTGCCACTCCAGGGCCAAGCCCTTTTGCTTGACGCTGTCCAGAGTATCATCCTCCGCAATGGGAAAAGATTTCTGGCCGATGATGGGACCGGAATCCTCTCCGTAATCGATGAAATGCACTGTACAGCCGCCGATTTTACACCCATAGCGGAAAGTATCGCCATAGCCGTCCACACCGGCAAAGGCGGGCAGCAGGGCCGGATGAATGTTCATGATGCGAGGGTCGGCCGGATCATTATTGAAACGGTCGATAAAATACGGGCTCAGATTGCGCATAAAACCGGCCAGGATAAGCAGATCGGGGCGAAAAAACGCTATTTTCTGCAGCAATTCAGCCTCTATGATGGCGCGTGTGGTGATAAACGCTTCGACTTTCTGCCTGGGTGTTTCCGGGCCGAACAAATTTTGCTTCTGCCATAGTTCATCCAGATCGAAATCGGCCGGAAGAATCAGGGTTCCGGGCGCCTCCTGATACTGCCGGATAATTGCGCCATAACCGCTAACGAAAGAAGCAATGCCGTGCCGATGCGCCCGCTCAAGGCCCGTCACGCCCGCCTTGTCCGATCCGACAAAAACCACCTGGCCGTCAATCCGGTTAGATTCGCAGGCGTCAATAATCGCCTGCAGATTGGTGCCGCTGCCGGAAATAAGCGCGCCGATACGTATTTTGCGGGCCATCTGCTGCTCCTTTGTGTGAGCGAAATTGCTCATGCGCTGTATAATGGTGCTGCAGACTTGGGTACCAAAACCGCCGCAGACTGTCAAAGGGATCAATCAACGACATAATTTCTGCATTCACCAGGAAACCTGGCAATCCTGTCTAAAGCAAACCACGACAATGCCGATATACCATAAAGACCCATACATCGGAGTGGATGGCTGCTAAATGGATGCCTATGTTGCGCGTCAGCCGATTTTCAATCGCCGCAAAAAAATTTTCGGTTACGAATTGCTGTTTCGGAACGCCAAGGCCAAATACGTCCCCGATATCGACGGCGATACGGCCACCTCGACTGTTCTGGGCAACAGCTTTTTCAACATCGGCATGGACAACCTCATCGACGGCAAAAAGTCATTCATCAACTTCACGCAAAACCTGATCCTCCAGAAAGTGCCGATGCTTCTGCCCAGTAAGGAAACGGTCGTGGAAATTCTGGAAGACGTGGAACCCACGCCGGAATTGCTCAATGTCTGCCGCGAGATGGCTCAAAAGGGCTATACCATCGCCCTGGATGATTTTACCTATTCGCCCAAGCTCAGGCCCTTGATCGAAATAGCCAACATCATCAAATTCGATTTCCGCTCCAACTCGGCGGATGAGATTCAGGTCTATTTGAGCAAAATTCAACGGCACTCCAAATTGAGTATTTTGGCCGAGAAGATCGAAAGCTACGATGAGTACAAAAAGGCCAGGGAAATGGGGTTTGACTATTTCCAGGGCTTCTTCTTCTGCAAACCCGAACTGATCAAGGGCAAGGATATCTCGGGCTCGCAAATGAACCTGCTGCAAATCATGGTTGAAGTCAACCAGCCCGATTTCAATTTCGCCAACCTCGAAAAGCTGATCGCCCCTGATGTTGCTCTCTCCTACAAATTGTTGCGTTACATCAATTCCGCCTACTTCGCCAAAGCCCAGGATATAGCCTCCATTCAGCAGGCCCTGGTTTACATGGGCGAGGCCGAGATCCGCCGTTTCGTATCGCTTGTGGCCATGTCCAATCTGGCCAAAGGCAAACCCGAAGAACTGATCCGCGCTGCATGTATTCGCGCCAAATTCTGTGAGCTTTTGGGCGGCGTCACGCCATGGCCGGCGAAACCGGCCGAGCTGTTCATGCTGGGCATGTTTTCCCTGATCAATGCCATTTTGGATCAGCCCATGGAGCGGATCATGAAGGACCTGCCCCTGGCCCAAACCATCAAAAACGCCCTGGTCCACCGCAAGGGGCAGCTGATCGGATACCTCGGTTTGATCGAATACTACGAAAAAGGCCAATTCGGCTTGATGAGCCGCGTGGCCAATGCGCTGGGCATCCTCCCGGCCACTTTTCCCAAGCTGTACAATCAAGCCTGTCAATGGGCCAACAGCTTTCCCGCCCCAGAGTAAGGCCCACTGCTGCAGCTTAGATTTTGAAACGGTCCATCATTTGCCGCAACCGGTTGGAAAGGCGGGTCAGTGCCATCGTACTCTGGTTGGCCTTGGCGCTGCTCTCCGATATCTCACCAGCCTGCTGATTGACCTCGTTGAGATCCTTGGCGATCTCCACCGATACGGTTGAATTTTGCCCGATATTCCCGGTGACCTCCTGAATCTTCTGGGAAGCCAGAGAGATATTACTGGCGATTTCTCTGGTGGTCACCGCTTGCTCCTCCACGGCCGATGCAATGGTGGAGACGATTTCGTTGACGCCGTAGATCACTTTCGAGATCTGCTCGATCTCGGTTACCGTTACACCGGTGGTGTCTTGAATGCCCTCGATTCTTTTTTTGATTTCATGCGTGGCCCCGGCGGTTTGCCTGGCCAGCTCTTTGATTTCATTGGCCACGACGGCAAAACCTTTACCGGCTTCACCGGCGCGGGCCGCCTCGATAGTGGCATTAAGGGCCAACAAATTGGTTTGTTCGGATATCTCCGTGATCGCTTCCGTGACCGTGCCGATCTCCTGGGCCGCCCTGCCGAGCTCATGCACCTTGCTGGACGTATTGGCGGTCTGGGAAACGGCCTCGGCCGTTACACTGCGCGCCCTTTCCGAATTTAGAGCGATTTCATTGACCGTAGCGGTCATCTCTTCCGTGGCCGTCGCCACCATATTGATGTTGGCGGAGGCTTCTTCCATTGCCGCGGACACGGAGGTCATTTTCGTGCTCATCTCGCCGGTCGCGGAGGCCACTGTGCTGGCTTTTGCGGCCATGATATCGGCGCCCTGCGACATCCGTTCGGATAGCTTTGACAAATCGGCCGTGGAACTGTTCAATTCGGCCGCATTTTGCACGATGTTCTGAATCATCGCCTGCAGCTTTTCGACAAATTCATTGAAGCAGGCGGCCAACTTGGCAATTTCGTCATTGCCTTTGACTTCCAATCGCCGGGTCAAATTGCCTTCGCCTTTGGAAATGTCCGTCAATCCATCCACAATTTTCAATATGGGCCGGGTCATGGAATTGGAGAAAAACAGTACCAAGGGCAGAATCAACAGCATACATGCCAAATACACCAGGGCGAGCAGCCGGAAAATCTGCCAGACGTTTTCCTTTACACGTTGTTTGGAATTAAGGGCTGCTATGGCGCCCGCCTGGCCCCTGGGTCCGGACAGCGGCAAAACGCCTTGAAAGAATCCGCCGCTTTCAAAATCGACTTCATTCAATATTACCGGCTGTTGCTCCAACGCCCGGCCTTGCATGGATGTTTGATCCAGATCCGCCGACAACACGGCATATTCCTTCAGATCTCCCACGCTCAGACCGCTTGAACCGAACAAATTGATTTTTGTACCTGTCAGGTGAGACATCTTGGCGATGAAATCATGATCGAGGCGCAGGACAACCGCGGCCAATCCGAATTGTTTGTCTTGCGGTTTTCCCGAGCTGTAATCCACGCCAAACACGGGGACATTGGCCGTTATACAGACAAACTGTTCGATGGTATCGAAAAACAGGTGTTCCTTTTTCGGCAGTTCCCCCGAAAATCGCGTCACAAGTTTCAATTCGTCCAGCGAATCGGTCTGCCATGCTTCGGGTTCGATTTGCTCACCCGCTGCCAGGCGCACGTGCCGGAAAGACTGTTTGGGACCGAACAAGCGGTAACCCGCCCAGTAACCATCCTTGCGATTGGCAAAAAAAGCAATCAGGTCTCCGTCGATATCATAGATGGACAATGAAGAAACCTGCCCGGCCATCCCGATCTGGGCAAGGACGTTCACCATCTCCTCATACGTGCTTCTGGTCAAACCCGTATCGGTGCTCCCTTTGGACTCGTAGACGTACTTCACCTTGGCATCCATTCCATCCGCGGTTGCTGCCTGGCGTCCGAAGGAGATCAGGTTTTGCTGTTTGGTTGTCAGATCGTCACGAATGATGGTGAGCGCTTTTTCGAGCAGCTCGTTCGACGCATTGCGGCTCTGCCTTTTAATGATGGTGGACACCACGGACGTGGAAAGGATCATGACCAGCACGACCATGCCCAAACTCCCAAGGATCATTTTCATTTTAAGCGTCACCCTGCTCATGAACAACGCCTCCTCAAATGTGGGTTGAATGATCTCACCTCCTGAACAGGATCGGTTTTCATTTTGCCGCAGGTACATGGATCGGTAGAAACCTTCGGGTGGCGGATGCAACAATTCTATCGGCCTTTTCGTGAAATCTTTGAGTTTTTTACTGCGGCCTTGAATTTTCTCAGGACTGCTGTCTGAAAAATACGATCGGAGCCGGAATCTGAACCGGAATCGAAAGGATTGTCTCGGTTCCTGGCCAGGGCGAAGCCAAAGCTGACCAAAGCTGCACTTGTGTTGACAACCCGGAGGCTTCATATTATTTTGGCACTTTAACGTAACTGCCGGCAGAAAGGACCATAGCATATGTCAAAAGGGATTCCGGATATAAGTGACAGCAGCTTTGACAGTGAAATCTTGAACGCGGACAAACCCGCCGTCGTTGACTTTTGGGCGCCGTGGTGCGGCCCGTGCAAAGCCATCGGGCCGGTCATCGAAGATCTTGCCGGCACTTACGGCCATCAAGTCAAATTCGTCAAATGCAATGTGGACGACAATCCTGTCACACCCGGCAAGTACGGTATCAAGGCCATCCCGACGCTGATTTTTTTCAAGAACGGCAAAGTCGTCGATCAAATCACCGGCATGGTGGCCAAATCCAAATTGGAAGACACGCTTAAGGCGATACTTTAATCTTGTATTCCCGCCATTATTTTCATCCCGAATGCAGCGGCAGCCGCTTCCGGAGACAGCCGTTTTTTTTTGCGCATGCCGGTTCCGCGGCTGATCTGCGGCCGTGCTGCAGGAAATCATCATGAAGATCAAAATCCTGTTAGTGCCTGTCGTGCTGATGACCGCCCTCTTCTTTTACGGATGTGCCTGGTTTGGGAAGGCCGACCAGGACAAGCCGGCGCAGCAATTGGTACAGGAAGGCGTGGAGGCATACGACAGCGGAAACTACAAAGATGCCCTGGACGCTTTTGGTCAACTCAAGGATTGGTATCCCTTCAGCAAATATGCCATTTTGGCAGAGCTCAAGATTGCCGACGCCCACTACCACCTGGAGGAGTATCCGGAGGCTGTGGCCGCCTACGAAGAATTCGAACGGCTGCACCCGCGCAACGAGGCTGCCCCTTATGTGATCTATCAGATCGGGCGTTGTTATTTCGAACAGATCGACACCATAGACCGCGATCAAGGCGCTGCTCAGAAAGCTTTGGAAACGTTCCGCCGGCTGATGCGTCAATATCCGCACGATCCTTATGCCCAACGGGCCAGCGATCATATCGTGCGCTGTTTGCAAAATCTCGCCGGACATGAGTTTCACATAGGCCGTTTTTACTTCAAGCAAAAGCAGTATGCCGCTGCATTACATCGCTTTCTGACGGTCATTCATCAATACCCCGATGTGGGCTATCACGACTTGGCCCTGCAATATATCGCCGCATGCGAGTCCTATAAGCCGACAGACCACCGGATCGCCAATTAAAAAAAGGTTTACAGATTGCCGGAAAGGATGTATGGAGTGCTTTTTATTTTGAGCAAGTGCATTCGATTCCAGTGGAGACCCGAAAATGGCCAAAGAATGTGAGATCTGCGGGAAAAAACCAATGGTCGGCAGTCACGTAAGCCATGCCCACAATGTGACCAAACGCCGTTTCAAACCCAATTTGCAGCGGGTGCGCGCCGTGTGTGACGGACAGACCCGGAAAATTGTGGTCTGCACCAGCTGCATCAAAGCCGGACGGGTGGTCAAGGCCGCCTGACACACTACAAATCCCTTCCTGAACGCGTCCACTGCCGATTCATTCCCGGTCGACGGAGAATAAGTTCATAGGTCTCATTTTTTTCGGTCACCTTCGAGATCCCTGGGTCTTGGGAAGCTACTTCTTCCTTCGGTCGAAATGACTCGGCATTTTTCTTTTATCCGTCCATCAACAGGGTAGGCTCGCTCAGCACCGCGCCGATTAACTACCCTTACCCGATGGGAAATTTCTTTTCTTATCAACGCGCCGTGGCGCGCGGGTTGGGCCAGGCCAGCTCAATGCCGATGGTTTCGACCAGCAGGCGTTGAAAATCTGCCAGGTGCCCGGGGGTGTTGCGAACCTGCCGCGGTAACAGGCCCTTGCGCAAACAAAAGGCAGCCAGCGCGCCGGCCGCCTCCCCGATGTTCCATTCGACCGGATGGAGCCGATAACAGCCATTGGTGATGTGGGTGGTGCCGATATTCTTGCAGGCGGGCAGCATGTTTTCCACCCTGATCGGGATCAGCGCACCCAAAGGAATCTGGAATGGCCAACTGCCGATATCGACGTACGCGCGCAGGCGTGTGCTCGGGTGCAGATCGATGCGATAGCTGCCGATCCCCACGCTGTCAGGGAAGAATTCAGCCCCTTGCAGCGGTTCGCGCGCCAACACACCCACGTGCTGTTCCAGGATCGTAAATTCTGCCCGAAGGCGCCGGCTTTCGCGCACATAAACATGTTTGGCCAAGCCGTCCATCGTTTCCACCACATCGTTTCGCAGGCGCAGTCCGCGATATCCATATCCGCCGTCGTGCCGCGGCGCTTCCGTCTGCATCCAGTAAAGCAGTGATAGGCTGAGTTGACGTGCGCTTTCCAGGTGGCGGCGCTTTTCTTCATTGGGAACGCCGACCAGCGGACCCAGCCAATAATCGTTCTGCGGCCAATTAACCAGAGTGATATCGCTTGGATAAATTCCGGCAGGGTAGTGGCCTTTGAAGAAGATGCGCCGGAATTGCCACAGGTCATCGATGTCCTGATCGGTGGGGCCTTCGAAGATCGATTGACGGCGCAGATCCAGTGTGGTCGGGTCCGTAAATACCCAGCCGAGCTGTTTTTCAGGCCAGAAGTCGGCCTTATAGGCGCGCCAGAAATCATAGTCCCGCGGGCGATCGATGGTATAATCCGCGTCGGGTAAATAATCCATGGCAAAACACCAGGTGATGGACTGTTGATCGAGCGGGTCGGGATCGCCGGGCAGTGCATGCAGCTCTCCTGTCTGGGCCCGGCTTTCGGCGCCGAGCACGTGTTCGGCGCCGGCCATGGGCAGCAAGTCTCCCAATTCAGTTGCATCCAGGACCAAGGGCGCGCGGATGACGGTCTTTTCCCTGGTGATTGTATCGTGCAAATGCACCGCCTGCACCTTGTCGCCATCCATTTCAACGCCGACGGGCCGGTGACGCAGCATGATCTCCAGCAGTTTGCCCGACATATAAGGGGCCAGCAAGGCCCTCATCGCCGCAAGGGCCACCCTGGGTTCATGACAGAGCGGACTGACATGGCCTTTGCCGGGATTCAAGCGCGGATTGAAACGCGCTTCAGGCAGAAGCGGATAATAGCGACGGTAGTATTCGCGGATATTTCTGCGCAACAAATCGTATGTGGCGGTACGTCCGGTGCCTTCAATCCAGGGATGTTCATCGGGCGGGACGGCCTGGGCGGTCAGTTGTCCGCCGATCCAGTCGGTCTCCTCCGTAAGGATGACCCTTTTTCCCAGGCGCAGTGCGGAAAGAGCCCCAGCCACGCCGCCGAGCCCGCCGCCCACAATGAGGATATCGGTCTCTTGTTCATGCCGCATTGGATTGCCTTTCCCTCTTTCCTGGGCCTGTCAGGCGGGAGCAACTGCTGCCCTTTTTTCGATCCAGCGTTGCCGGCCGGCGCAGGGGCCTATTTATTTGGAAAGCAAATTCATCACGACTTCGTTGTTCATGCGGGCGCGATTTTTCATCTCTTGCAGGAAGCTGTCGATGCGCGCGCTGAGCTCGTTGCGCGTTTCCCAGGCCCTGTCGATCCTGGCGATGAGTTGACCGGCGCTGATATTTTCAAATCCCAGGGTTTCGAGCCGAAGCTCTTCGAGAAATCCGCTGATCTTGGTGGCGTATGGCAGGCCCATGAAGGGGATATTCGCCAAAGCGGAGAAGATCAGAAAATGCAGCCGCATGCCGACCGCGAAATCGAAGTACTTCAGCATGGATACCAACTGGCCCGGAGAATATTCACCCTTGAGCACATTGGCCTTTTGCGCATGGCTCATCTGGGCCACCACGCCGTGACTGTGTTGAACATCGTAATTGCGCCGTTCAAGCGGAAAAAAAACCACTTCGGCATCGAACCGGTCGATCAGAAAGTCGGCCGAGTTGGCAACGAGTCGATGATAGTGCGCGATATCGATGTGCGGAGCCGCCGGCCCAAGCTCGCGAACCGACAGACCGATCAGACAACCTTCCGGGTTGAAGGCTTCGGCGCGCTGCAAATCGTCTTGGCTCAATGGCTCGGGTTCAATCAATACGGCCGGATCGGCGGTAAGCAAAACCTCGCGGGCAATGCCGATCTCCTCGAACAACTGAAGGCTCTGCCGGTCGCGCACGGTGATGATTTCAACAAGATCCATGCCTTCACGCACCCGCGAGCGTACGCCGGGATTGGTCAGCGGCCCGGCGCTGACGGCGTAAACCATTATCGGCACCCCGGCTTCATGGGCCAGAAATACTTCGCGCAGATAGGTTTCGGCCTCCGCATCATACAGGATGCCGCCGCCGCCCAGAATAAAAAGATCCAGTTTTTTGAGCACCTGAATCGTTTCGTAACGCGACAGTTCGCGCGCCTGGACAACGTGATCCGCGGCGTGATGCTTACGCGTATTGTCGGCATCGCGCGAAAAAACCGTAATCTCGATCGGCATGGCATGCCGCAGTTGCGCGATGATAGCGGTCAGGATGGCTTCATCCCCCAGGTTGAGCCCGCCGTAGGACCCGGATATGCCGACGCGCTTTTTGGGTGGGGTCATAACGATCTCCTTTCCCCGATAATCATCGCGCCATTTTTAATAAAAGCACGACGCATAAAAATGGAAGACAGCGTGTATTTTAGGCCGCTGCAAATAGTATACGGCAAGTTGTCGGCGCCGGTTGACCTACTGCCCGTAGGATGGATAGCGGGGCCGGTAGAAGGGCGTATGGACGGCGTTCTGACCCGAGGCCGCGGACCTCCTTCGGATTCCGATCCCCATTTTCGGTAAGACTTTCCCGCCAGGTAGGGTGCCATTTCCCGCGTGCGGTCACAAGGCTTGACGTTATTTAATCGATTGATTAAATTCTACCCTCACCAAAAGGAGGCGGCAGCATGGCGGAGGGATCGGCAGGAAGCGCAGGGACCAATTCCACCGAAAAAAACGCCCGCGACCGTTTGCTCGAAGCGGGTCTGGATGAATTCGGGCGCAACGGCTTCGATGCGGCCACCACGCGGCGCATCGCCCGCCGGGCCGGCGTGAACATTGGGCTCATTCCTTATTATTTCGACGGCAAGCAAGGTCTCTACCGCGCCGTAATAGAACATGTAGCCGGTCAAATTGAATCCTATGTGGCGGCCACCCTGGCGGAGATCCGCAGCTGCCCGGCTGAAAAGGGCCTCACGCAACCTGAAGCGGTTGCCTTGCTGAAGCAATTGATGGGCAAGCTGATCGATTTCATGGTCGGTTCGGCGCAAGCGCCGCGCTTTGCGCGCATCATCCTGCGCGAGCAGCTTTACCCCTCATCCGCCTACGATATCATCTTCAGCCGCGTCATGGAGCCGGTGATCCAGGCGATCGCCGGAACCGTTTCAGCAGCCGTCGGAAAGCCGGTCTCCGAGGTCATCAGGCTACGCGCCCTCTCATTTTTGGGTCAGATCCTGATCTTCCGCGTGGCGCGCGAGACCGTGGCGCGCTTGTTGGGGATGCAGGGCTACACGCAGGCCGAAACCGAACAGATCCGCCGAATCATCCTGGAACAGACCGAGGCGGCGATCAGAGGTTTGTGCGCAGATGAAGGCAAACAATAACCGCAAGGCGTTGCGGCGGACCCTGAACCGATTCAGAAGTAAATTGATCACCTCGAATGGAAATGGAAAAGGAAACGCATGAAACGCTTCAAAATCATTCTCCTGGTGGCCTTGCTGGTGGCCGCGGGTGTTCTTGGATGGCGCTGGTGGGCCGGGAACACCGCAAGGGAGGCCGGAAATACGCTCCGCCTGTACGGCCACATCGAAATACGCGACGCCCAGCTGGCCTTCAAAGAACAGGAGCGCATCGCCGAAGTGCTGGTGGAAGAAGGGGACCGGGTCGCGGCAGGCCGGATTCTGGCGCGCCTGGACACCCAGCGGTTGAATGCCCAGATCAGGGAAGCCGAGGCCCAGGCGGCCGCCCGCCGCCAGATCCTCAACCGATTGCTGGCCGGCCCGCGCAAGCAGGAAATCGACCAGGCCCGCTCAGAATTCGAGGCCGCCCAGGTGCGCGTCGCCAACGCCCGGCGCAATTACGAACGCATCCACCAGACCGCCGGCGCGGGCGCCTCCAGCGAGCAGGCCCTGGACAATGCCAAGGCACTGCGCGATGTGGAAACAGCCCAGCTGCACGTCAGAGAAAAAGCCCTGCAGCTGGCCCTGGAGGGTTCCCGGCCCGAGGATATCGCCGAAGCACGCAGCCGGTTGGAAGCCGCCCAGGCGACATTGGAATTGCTGCAAATCCGGCTGGCGGATGCGGTGCTGAAAGCACCCGTGGCCGGTGTGGTGCGCAGCCGGATTCTGGAACCGGGCGAAATGGCCGACCCGGGCCGGCCGGTCCTGACCCTGTCCCTGACCGATCCCAAGTGGGTGCGGGCCTATGTACCCGAGCCGATGCTGGGACATATCCGCCCGGGAATGCCGGCGCGTGTGATCAGCGACTCTTTTCCCGAGCGTCCCATTGAGGGCTGGATCGGCTTCATATCGCCGCAAGCCGAATTTACGCCGAAGAATGTGGAAACCACCGATTTGCGCACGCAACTGGTTTATGAAGTGCGCATCTATGTCCGCGACGAACAGGATCGATTGCGGCTGGGCATGCCGGTGAGTGTGGAGGTGGATAGGCCTGGGTGGGAAAAGTCAAAATCCCAATCCGAAATCGGGAATTAAACTCGAGCGGTCCCAAAATGACCGCAACGTGCAAACCATTGTTGATGAGCGGGCAAAGGGCCTGGAATTTTCTCATTAGGTTATGCGCATCTATTTTCATGCTTCGAATTTCAGCCGAAACAAGGAGCGGTTTACTGCATGGGAGAACAAGCCACGCTGCAGCCAAGAAATGACCGATCCGGTATCGTGCTGCGGGTCGAGGACCTGTGGAAAGCGTTTCCAGGGAAAAAGAAAACCGATCCCGTGCAGGCCCTCAAGGGGATTTCGCTGTTTGCCCGCGCGGGACAAGTAGTCGGCCTGGTCGGCGCGGATGGCGCCGGCAAAACCACCCTGATCCGCATTGCGGCCGGTCTGCTGGTCCCCACGTCCGGATCGGTGGCCGTGCTGGGGCTGGACAGCATCACCCAAACGCTTGAGATCCAAAGCCGGGTCGGCTACATGCCCCAACGCTTCGGACTCTATCAGGACCTGAGCGTGCAGGAGAACATGGACCTGTATGCCGATTTACAAGGGGTACCGCGGCCCGAGCGGCCAGAGCAGTATGCGCGGCTGCTCGCCATGACCGGCTTAAAGCGCTTCACGCAGCGTATGGCCGGCGATCTGTCCGGCGGCATGAAACAAAAGCTGGGACTGGCTTGCGCACTGATCAAGTCCCCGCAAATGCTTTTCCTGGACGAGCCGACGGTGGGGGTGGATCCGGTGTCGCGCCGCGAGCTGTGGAAGATTGTCTACCGGTTGGTGGAAGAAAACGGCATCGGCGTGCTGCTTTCCACGGCCTACCTGGATGAGGCTGAACGATGCAATCATGTGGTGGTGCTGCACGAAGGCGAAAAGATCGCCGAGGGGCCGCCCGGCCGGTTTCAAGACCAGGTGCGCGGCCGGGTTTTTTGGGCCGACCCGCCCGCTGAGGTCAAACCGCGCCGCATCCAGTCCCGGCTGGTCGGACAAGCGTCGATCCTGGATGCCACCATCCGCTCGGGACGGGTGCGCGTGGTCACGCAGGCAGCCGGCGCACAGGCGGCGTCCGATCTCCTGCAGCGGGACTGGCGCATTGACCTGCGGCCGGCCGCGCCGCGTTTCGAAGATGCCTTCATGGCCTTGATTCCACGCACTGCAAGGCAAAGCGAAGTCCCTCCGGCCGACCTGCCCGGAGAGGGCGCGGCGCGCGCTGGTGAGGTGATGGTGCGTGTACAGGGATTACGCAAGTTCTTCGGTGGCTTCGAGGCCGTCAAGGGGCTGACCTTCGAGGTGCGCAAGGGAGAAATATTCGGACTGCTCGGGCCCAACGGCGCCGGCAAAAGCACAACCTTCCGAATGCTGTGCGGCCTGATGCGCGCCAGTGCCGGCGTCATCAGCATCGCCGGCAAGGACCTGCGGCGCGCGCCCTCCAAGGCCCGTTCGCGGCTGGGATATATGGCCCAGCAATTTTCATTGTACGGCCAACTCAGCGTCGATGAGAACCTGCGCTTCTACGGCCGCGCGTACGGCCTGCGCGGCCGGCACCTGCAAAGCCGCATGGATTGGGCCTACGCGCAGTTCGGGCTTTCGCCCTGGCGTGCCCGGCCTTCCGCCCAACTGCCGGGCGGCTACAAGCAGCGCCTGGCCATGGCCGCGGCCTTGCTGCATGAACCGGACATCCTGTTTCTGGATGAACCCACCTCCGGCGTGGATCCGGTGGCCCGCCGGGAATTCTGGCTGCGCATCAACGGGTTTGCCGAACAAGGCGTGACCGTGGTGGTCACCACGCATTTCATGGAGGAATCGGAATACTGCGATCGCATGCTGATCATTTCCCAGGGGGAGAACCTGGCCATGGGAACCCCCGCCCAGGTGCGGGCTCTGGCCCGTTCGGAGCGCCTTCCGGAGCCGTCGATCGAAGATGCATTCATCGCCCTGGCCGAAGGCGCCATCACCCCTCCAGCCGCTGATCGGGACGTCGACATATGACCCCCCGCGCTCTTTTCCGGATGCGCCTGCGCGGTATCCTGCGCAAAGAGATGCTGCAGATCCGGCGCGATCCCAGCAGCATCGCATTGGCGGTCATCCTGCCCCTGGTGCTGCTGTTTCTGTTCGGCTACGGCGTATCGCTGGATGCCGAAAACGTGCCGCTGGCCATTGTACTGGACGATCACGGCGGTCCGGCCGGCGAGCTCGCCGCCCGCTTCGAGGGGTCGCGCTATTTCAGTATCCGGCAGGCGCCTTCATTGATCGAAGCGCGAAAATGGCTGAATGCCGGAAAAGTGGAAGGCATCGTTCACCTGCAAAACGATTTTTCCGCCCAAGTGACCCAAAACCGCACGGCGCCGGTGCAGGTGATCGTCAACGGAGTGGATGCCAACCGGGCGCGCCTGATCCAGGGGTACTCCCGCGGGGTCCTGCAGACGTGGCGGACCCAGCAAGGAGCGCGTGGTGAGGTCATCCCGGGTCCGTCCGTAATGCTGTCCCAGCGCATCTGGTTCAACGAGGCGGCCGTGAGCCGAAACTTTCTGGTACCTGGGCTGATTACGCTGATCATGACCCTGATCGGCATCCTGCTGACCGCCCTGGTGGTGGCCCGCGAATGGGAGCGCGGCACCATGGAGGCCCTTCTGGTCACCCCGCTGCACCGGATCGACCTGCTCCTGGGCAAAGTGCTGCCTTATTTCACGTTGGGCATGCTGGGCATGGGACTCTCCGTCAGCGTGGCCGTCACTCTTTTTCAGGTGCCGTTCCGCGGGTCCATCGGCGCCTTGTTTTTACTCAGCGCCATTTTCATGCTGGCCTCCCTGGGGTTCGGCCTGATGATATCGGCGGCCATCCGGATCCAATTCGTGGCCGCCCAGATATCGATCGTGGCCGGTTATCTGCCCGCGCTGTTCCTGTCCGGACTGCTGTTCGATCTGGAAAGCACGCCGCGGGTCATTCAAATCATGAGCCATGTCGTGCCGGCCCGCTATTTTGTGGCAATCAGCCATACCCTGTTCATGGCCGGCAATGTTTGGCCGGTGCTGCTGCCCAATGCATTGGTCCTGACCCTGATGGCGGCGGTCTTCATCGGAGTCGCCTACCGGAAAATCACGAAGCGGTTGGAGGGCTGATATGGATCACGGAAATGGTGACGTCGAAATCGAGTCCGCGCAGGCGATTCCGATTTCGACCCCGAGGTGTAAAAGCGAAGTTTCACGCGCGGCCCTGGCAACGGGTTGCCGGTGCCCGAAGGCCGAGAAGTTATGAACGCTCTCCACCGCCTACTGGCTTTGATCGCCAAGGAATTCATGTTGATCTGGAAGGACCCCAAAAGCCGGGTGGTGATCATCGGGCCGCCCCTGATCCAGTTTTTCGTCTTCGGGTATGCAGCCACTTACGACGTGAAAAATGTCCGTTATGCCGTGTATGACGAAGACCGCAGCGTCGAATCGCGCCGGCTGCTTGCGCGCCTGGAAGGATCGGACAATTTCAATCTGGCCGGCACCTTGACCGCCGCGCATCAAGTCGCTGCCGTGATCGACCGCCAGCAAGCCCGGATGGTGCTTCACATCGGGCCGCAATTCAGCCGCAACCTGTTCAGCGGCCGCCCGGCCGCCGTACAGGTGATCGTGGACGGTCGCAACTCCAACGTGGCCCTGGTTGCGCTGGGCTATATGGGTGCCATCGTGGAAGACTTCAACCGGAGCCTGGCCGCGCCGGGGCAGGCTGCCGGACCTGCTGTGGTCATGGTCGAACGCGCCTGGTTCAATGCCAATCTGGAAAGCCGCTGGTACATCGTTTCGGCCTTGGGCGGCATCATCAGCATGGTGATCGTGATGATCCTGACCAGCCTTTCGGTGGCCCGTGAAAGGGAATTCGGCACTTTCGACCAGCTTCTGGTTGCGCCTTTTACGCCCGGCGAAATCCTGATCGGAAAATCCTTGCCCGGCATGGTGTTCGGAATGATGGATGCCCTGTTGTTCTCGGCGGGCGCCGTATTCTGGTTCGGTCTGCCGTTCCGCGGCACCATTGCGGCTTTGCTTTTGGCGCTGGCATGCTTTATTGTCACCATTGTGGGCGTCGGATTGCTGGTTTCAAGCCTTTCCAAAACCATGCAGCAGGCTCTGCTGGGATCATTTGTCTTCATGATGCCGGCGGTGATTCTGGCCGGTTTTACCACACCGATTGAAAATATGCCCGACTGGTTGCAGATGGGCACCCTGTTGAACCCCCTGCGCTACACGATCATCTCCCTGCGGCTGATTTTTCTGCAGGGCGCCGGCGCGGCCAGGATTTGGCCGCATGTTTGGCCGCTGCTGATCATGGCCGCTGTGACCCTGCCCCTGGCCGCCTGGATGTTCCGGCATCGGGCGCAGTGAAGCTGCTGCTTGCATCGTCAAACCTGTATTTATGAGGTGAATACTGTGAACCCAAAGCCAGGCTTCATCCATCGGCCGAAAACCCGCTGGCGCGAAGTTCTTCACGAAGTGATCTTCGAAGCCGACACGCCCGCCGGCAGAGCGTTCGACGTGGCCCTGATCTGGGCCATCCTGTTGAGTGTGGCGGTCGTGCTGCTCGAAAGTATGCGCGGCATCCGGGCGCTCTACGGCGAGGTGCTCTACTTGGCGGAATGGTTCTTCACCATTTTGTTTACAGTGGAGTACATCCTGCGCCTGATCAGTGTCGGCAGGCCGCTGCGCTATGCGGTCAGTTTTTTCGGAGTGGTGGACCTGATGGCGGTCATGCCGACTTACCTCGGCGTCCTTTTGCCCGGCGCCCATTATCTGCTCACGATCCGCATTCTGCGCCTGCTCAGGATCTTTCGCATCCTGAAATTGACGGAATACCTGACCGAGGCGCATGTGCTCACTACCGCCTTGAAGGCCAGCCGCAGAAAAATCAGCGTCTTTCTTCTGGCGGTGCTGACATTGGTGGTGATTGTGGGCGCCTTGATGTACATCATCGAGGGGGAAGCCAATGGGTATACCGATATACCGACCAGCATCTACTGGGCCATCGTCACCCTGACCACCGTCGGATATGGCGATATTTCGCCGCAGACCCCTTTCGGAAAGGTTTTGGCTTGCCTGGTGATGATTGCAGGCTACGGCATTATCGCCGTGCCGACCGGCATTGTGACGGTAGAGTTGGCGCAATCGGCCGGAAAGAAAATCACCACCCAGACCTGCCCGCAATGCGCCAAGGAGGGCCACGATACCAATGCAAAGCACTGCAAATTCTGCGGCGCAGCACTGTAATCTGTATCCGCCGACACCCCCGCGTGCAGGCCGCCCGATGTTTCGCACCAAGCACTTATCTTGATAACTACGATGAGGTATTATCTTGACTAAGAACCTGACGAACTCAACAAACCCAATAAACCCAACAAACTCAATGAACCCAACAAACTCAACAAACCCAACAAACCCAATGAACCCAAACAACGAGATGATTTCCCTCACGATCGAGCTGCTCGATCGCATCAAGCAACGGGCCCCCCTGATCCACAACATCACCAATTTGGTGGTGATGAACAGTTCGGCCAACATTCTCCTGGCCCTGGGCGCATCCCCGGTCATGGCCCATAGCAGGGCCGAAGTAGAAGAGATGACCGCCATGGCCGGCGCGCTGGTCCTCAACATCGGCACGCTGCAGGAGGATTGGGTCGAATCGATGATGTGCGCCGGCCAAAAGGCCAACGCGGTTGGGATTCCCGTCATCCTGGACCCTGTGGGCGCTGGGGCCACGGCGCTGCGCACAACGGCCGTTAGAAACATCATGCAAGCGTGTGCGGTGGCCGTTTTGCGCGGCAACGCCTCGGAAATTCTTTCCCTGGGAGCTGCCGAAATAAGAACCAAGGGAGTGGATTCATCGGTGGGCTTGAGCGAAGCCGGGGTTGCCGCGGCCGTCGAGATGGCCCGCACAAAGCAGTGCGTCATGGCGATTTCCGGACAGGAAGATTGCATCACCGACGGCCGGCGGGTGTACCGGGTTGCCAACGGCCAGCCCCTGATGACCAAGGTGACCGGCATCGGATGCGGCCTGTCCGCTGTGACGGCCGCATTCTGCGCCGTGGCCGGAGGCGATTATCCGGCGGCCACGGCAGCCGCTTTCGCGTTCTACGGACTGTGCGCCGACCTGGCGATCCAAAGCAGTGACCGGCCGGGCAGTTTCTTTGTCGCTTTCCTGGACCGCCTCTATTCCACCGGTGCGGAAGAAATCACACAAGGATTGAAGGTCCGGCAGGTTTGATTTCGTTGATCATCTTCGACATCATTGCAAATTGACAGTTCGGGCTTATGGGTATACGTAGCAATAATTTGAATACAATTTTAACTGAAAAGGTGAACATTGAAGGTGAATCAACCAGTGCGCGGGGTGAAGGTCGGCCGCAATGATTTGTGCCCTTGCGGCAGCGGGAAGAAATTCAAGCGGTGCTGTTTGGCGGAATCGGTTCAGACCCGTCCCAGAACCCATCCCGAAAAGCCCAAAATCCGTCTCAAGTCGGCCTCCGACGTGGAAGGCATACGCAGGGCCGGACGGCTGGTCCTGGCCACCTTGGACCTTGTGCGGGAACGCCTTGAACCCGGCATCACCACCGACATGGTCAATGACTGGGTGCACGAATTCACCCTCCGCAACAACGCCACCCCGGCACCGCTCCATTACCGCGGTTTTCCGAAAAGCGTTTGTGTTTCCACCAACGAAGAGATCTGCCACGGCATCCCCGGGCCGAGGGTTCTGAAGCAAGGCGACATCGTCAACGTGGATGTAACCACTATCCTGGAGGGCTACTACGCGGATGCCAATAAAACCTTCTTTGTGGGCGAGCCGGGTCCGCAAGCCCGCAAAATCGTAGATGTGGCGCGCCAAAGCCTCAAGGAAGGCATGGCGATGGTCAAGCCGGGCAACAGCGTGGGCGATATCGGCTGGGCCATTCAAACTTATGCCGAGAGCCAGGGCTGTTCGGTGGTGCGGGATTTCGTGGGCCACGGCGTGGGCTTCGATTTTCACGAGCCGCCGCAGGTCCCCCATTTCGGACAGCGGGGTGACGGTGTGCGTCTGGTCCCCGGCATGGTATTTACCATCGAACCCATGATCAATGCAGGCGGCTATGAATTGATCGTCCTCGATGATCAGTGGACGGCGATCACGAAGGACCGTTCTTTATCGGCGCAATTCGAACAAACCATCCTGGTCACACCGGATGGTTGGGAGAGTTTGACGCCTTACGCGCTGTAATACAAACCCCACAGCCAGCTTCCCGATACCATTGCAGCCACGATCGCGAGGGCGCCCGCCTGATACGGCCAGGGTACCACACGGTTCATGAATCTGACGTGCGCGCTTCCCAAAACCAGACCGCACCCGAAACCGAGCAGATGGGCCAGCAGATCCGCGCGCGGCGATGTACCCAGCCAGCCCACCAAGGCCAGGGCGCCGGCCAGCGGCACCCAGGGCCGCAAGCGGCCGTTGCGATCCGTGCGGCGGCGCCAAAACGTCATCGCCGCACAAAGCCCCAAGGCCCCGAAAACCGCCGTGGAAGCGCCCACGGCCATATGGCTGTGCCCATACCACCACGCGGTGAGAAAATTGCCGAACGTACCGGACAGCACGATCAACAACCAGCCGATACCCCAGCCATACAGCAGGGCCGCGTAGGTTCCGAACAGGAGCATGCCGGCCATGTTGGCCAGCAGGTGGGAGCCGTCGCCGTGCAACAGCAGGGCCGTAACACAACGGTAAAACTCCCCATCCATTATTTTCCGGGCATCCGCGCCGAACGAGGCGATAAACGCCTGTTGAGAAAAATTGGAGAAACCGATGGCCCAGTGCACGATGGCGGGAATCGCTGCGGCGAAAACGGCCGAAAAGCTGCGTACGTTCGGCGGATAAGCAATGGCTGGGGTTTTGATTTCGGTCGGGTTTTCAAGCAGATACAAGGCAATCGCGCGCTGAGCCTGTGCCCGTCGTTCGGTGGCCACATGGATACGCCAGCGCGAACCGATAAAATGGATGCTGTGCGGAATGCCAGCGGACGCAAGCACCAGGCTGTAGATGTGCGCCCGATCGGCGTCGAGATGGGCAAACAGAGGGGCGCTGCCGGGTGGCATAGAGGGCGGAGTTCACTCGGAGAGCAATTAATTAATAGTCGGGTATTTCATCATCTTCATTACCGGTACCCGCCTTTTCGCCTTCATTTTCCTCCTCCAGCTCATCTTCGCGGGCCTCCATTTGCTCGGCCAACAGGGATTGTTCGAGACGCAGCCTCTGCATTTGCGCATTTTTTAACCGGTGGGTCTGATTAAAAGCATCGATGGCGATGCGGGCCAATTTTTCACCGCCAAGCTTCAAGTAAAGATACACAGCTTCGAGTTCCTGATGATCATTGCGCAGACCGGCCGTCATATGGGGTAAGAGGCGCTGAAACGATTGTTTGTATTCCGGAGGTACCGTGAACTCATGTTCCATTTACCGACTCCTTGCCTCGGCATATTTTTGAAATGGGGGCCTAAGTACTATCAGGCGCTCCCAATGTAAAGGACATTTTGGCTATAAAGTAAAGGATAAAACCGCTAATAAGCATGTCATGCATCGAGAACAGCCGGTCCCGGGATTACCCGCCTTGACAGCACCGGCCGGTTTTCTTATAAGTGTTCAGTCATAGCCGAGTCGCCCGACCACAATCCTGCCTGCCTGGTTCGAACCCAAGAAGGGCGCACGGCCTGGACCATTTGAGGCCCCCGACAGGTCCTGCCGGATAGGCCAGAGGGGTTTTATGGACCATATAACCGACAGCAACCATTGGGTTTACGTGGTCGTGCAAAACCCCGGCAACAATGAAAGCCTTGTCGGGCAACACGATTCCGAAAACAATATCTTCCTTATCCCGGTGTTCCGGGATAAAGAAACAGCATTGCAAGGCCTTGCCCGACTCGCCCAAGAACCTGGAAAAACTTTAGAAATCCAAGCCATTATTTACGGTGATCTTTTAAAATACGCCCAAAGGGGCGGATTTTTACTTTTCTTTCTGGACGGAAACGGCCGGATTTTGACCAAAATGGGTCCAGACGGCCGTCCGTTGTAATGGTCAAGCCGACATGCAGACGCGAATCATTACCCGACCCGATTTTGACGGTGTTGCCTGCGCTGTGCTGCTCAAAAGAGCCTTAGGCGAAGCAACCCCGGTCGTATGGACCCAACCCAATCACATCCAGAGCGGCCAGTTTAAAGTTCAACGCAACGATGTGGTGGCCAATTTGCCATTGTCCGGCGAAGTGGCGTTGTGGTTCGATCATCATGTATCCAATACAACCGATATCCCTTATGAAGGTCTTTTCCGCATAGCGCCGTCGGCTGCCCACCTGGTATATGACTACTTCCAGGATAAAATGGAAGCACGCCAAAGGGAACTGGTTCGCCAGGCCGATAAAATCGACGCCGCCCAACTCACGCTGGATGAAATACTGCACCCGGAGCACAATCCGTATGTGTTGCTGTCGATGACCATTTTCGGCGGGCGGCCATCCAATGATGATTATTGCGATCATCTCGTTGATCTGTTGGGGACGGCAACCATCGACCAGGTGATGTCCGATCCCCTCGTGCGCCGCCGTTGCGAAGAGGCCGCGGCCGCCAATAAGGCGTATGAAGCCTACTTAAGGCGCTGTACCACGCTGCAGGGGCATGTCTCCATCACCGATTTCCGGGACCTTGCGCCCGTGCCGGACGGCAACCGCTTCCTGGTCTACTCCTTGTTTCCCGAGGCGTGCGTCAATGCCAAATTGTACCACGACGGCCCGCAAACGGTCATCAAACTAGGGCACAGCATCTTGAATCGCTGCTGCCGAGTCAATGTGGGCAAGCTGCTGTCGCGCTATGACGGCGGTGGGCACCGCGGCGCAGGCGCCGCCCGGTTCGGAAAAGAAGAGGCCGGCCGCTGCATCGACGAGATCATCACTGTATTGATGAAAAATGAACCGGATGTGCCGTAAAGGCCGGATGTGCCGTAAATACCGGATTGCCTTTAGTTGCAAGGGGGTCATTTCGTGCCGATGCTGATATCAGAGCATATCAGCTGAAAGAGAGGCGGAATATGGCACATCGGTATCGCATCACTACCCCAAGCAAGCCCGCCGGCCTGTGGAACCCGGACCGGCAGCTCACCGCAGCCATCGCTGAAAGAGATCAATTCCTTGAACGCCACCCCCAATACCGGGAGCTGCAACAAGAGATCGATCGCATGCTGGACAAGGCCGGCTCGGCCGAAAACCGCATGGCAGTGTTGGCCCTGCTCATGGAATCCAAACTGATCGAGCTGCACGGCAATTTGCAGCGGCTCAATCGAATTCTTCTATCCGCGCAAGACCGCTAATCACTTGACACTTCAGCGTGCCTCTTGAGCACCAGCGCCGTTCGGCTTGGCAAGTACAGACTCAGGCGGTGGGAGGTGCCATGCGCGTGCTCCGTTGCCATGGTAAAATGGGGCTGTGTTCGCTCGATGCGGTCAAAACCGCCGTAGCGGGGATCGTCCGCATCCAGGACGATCTGATAACGGCCCGGGGTGGCCGGAAACTGGTAGTCGAAGAATGACCGGCTGGGATGAAAGTTGAAGGCCCAGACCAGACCGGCGCGTTCGAAGATCAGTATTTTGTCGTCGTCGTGCTGCCACATCATTCGAGCGCCGGAAGCCAGCACGCGCTGTCTCCGGGCCAGCCCGATCATATCCCGGTCGAACAATGCCAGCTGACGGTAGCGCAGGTGCGGATTGTCCACCAGGCTCCATTGACGGCGTGCGTAATGGTACGACCAGTTGTTGCCGGGCCTGGGAAAATCGATCCATTCGGGATGTCCGAACTCATTGCCCATGAAATTGAGATAGCCGCTGCCGGCCGTGGCCAGCGTAATCAGGCGAATCATCTTGTGCAGCGCGATCCCGCGCGCCACCAGCGCATGGTTGTCGTTCGCGTTCATGTGGTCGTACATGGCCGCATCGATCATCCGGAAAATCAGCGTCTTGTCTCCAACCAGGGCTTGATCGTGCGATTCGGCATAGGAGATGGTGCGTTCGTCATGGCGGCGATTGTTCAGCTCGTGCCACAGTCTGCTCATGTGCCAATCTTCATCGCGGATGTCTTTGGTCAGCTTGATCCAGTAGTCGGGGATACCCATGGCGAAGCGGTAGTCGAACCCGATACCCCCCTCTCGCCAGGGGCGCGCCAGCCCGGGCATGCCGCTGACGTCCTCGGCGATGGTGATTGCATCCGGTCGTAATTGATGAATCACCTGATTGGCGAGCGCCAGATAACAAAGCGCATCTTCGTCTACATTGCCGTTGAAGTAGTCGTCATAGGAAGTAAACGCTTTGGATAGTCCGTGGTCCAGGTAGAGCATGCTGGTGATGCCGTCGAACCGAAATCCATCCACACGGAATTCGTCCAGCCAATACCGGCAATTGGACAGGAGAAAGTGCAGTACCTGGGGTTTGGCGTAGTTGAACAGTCTTGAATCCCAGGCCAGGTGACGCCCGCGCGCGCCGGCATGAAAAAATTGAAAATCGCTGCCGTCCAACCGGCTGATGCCTTCCACTTCATTGTTGGCGGCATGCGAGTGAACCAGATCGATCAATACCCGCAGGCCGGCCGCATGAGCACTGTCGATCAGTTCCTTAAGCTCTTCGGGCGTACCAAAGCGTGAGGAGGCGGCAAAAAAATTGCAGACATGATAGCCGAAGCTGCCGTAGTAGGGATGCTCGGGAATCGCCATGATCTGAAGGGTATTGTACCCCGCTGAAATCACCCGGGGAAGCACACGTTGCCTGAATTCGGCATACGTGCCCACCCGGCCCTCTTCGGTGGCTATGCCGATGTGGACTTCGTAGATAAAGGGCGCGCGTAAGGGGGATTTGAAAGGGGTCTCGCGCCACAGGTAAGGCTGGGAATGCCATACCTGGGCATTGAAGATATGGGTGTGCGGATCCTGCACCACGCGGCGCGCCCAGGCCGGAATGCGGTCCCCGCCGCCGCCGGGCCAGCGGACATGCAGCCGATACAAATCGTTGTGCCGCAAACGGTCGGCGGGAAGCTGAATTTCCCATGTGCCGTTGGCGTCGATGCGGGTCAAGGCCAGGTCGTCGCGCACTTTCCAATCGCTCAATTCGCCGATCAGAAAGAGAGCGGTCGCATTGGGTGCCCATTCGCGCAACACCCAGCGGCCGTCCTTAAAATTCAGCCCGAAGTACTCGTGTCCGGAAGCAAAGTCGGCCAGCTTGCCCCTGCCGGCCAGGTCCCGGGCGGTTCGCGCGATGTGGTCGATGCGCCTGGCGACGACTTCCCGGTAGGAAGCCAGGTAAGGGTCCGAGGAGAGAAAACGCTCCAGCCGTTGGCACTCGTGCTTTCTAATCATTGGTCACTTTGCCTTTATACCTACTTGGGTGGCGGCGCAATTACCGCGGCCTTACGAACTTTGCCCACGAGAGAATGGGATAAAGGCATCGCAAGGCCCGGCAGAGACCAACACCCGCTATTCCGGTATTCTTCCTTCCGGGAGTTCCGATGCCACCCTGGGCCCATGCATCTCAAGGCCCGGAATTCATCCTCGCAATGAAAATGCTTTTGGGCACACCCGATTTTCACGTCAGCAAAGTTCTTTCCAGCATTCGCTCATACAGGTCGATGTAGCGACGCGCGTTGACCGAATGGGTGAAGGTCTTCATGGCATTCCGCATAACGCGTGCGATATGACGCTCCTTGACCTCACCGGCCAGCGCATAGAAGTCCATGGCCTGGTCGACGGCCCACATGAGCCCTTTGGCATCGTGGTACTTGAACAAAAAGCCGCTGCCGTTTTTGAGGTCGCCGGCGGGGTCCAGGTGGGTGACCGTATCGTGAATACCGCCGGTCTCATGCGCCACCGGCAGCGCGCCGTAGATTTGGCCGATCATCTGCGGCAGCCCGCAGGGCTCGAACAGCGAAGGCATCAGCACGAAATCGGCCGCACCGTAAGCGAAATGCTCCAGATGCTCGTTGAAATCGCATACCGCCACGCGCTGATGAAACTGATGATGGCTGACGAGGTTGCGGAATAAATTCTGGTCCTCGCCGTCCGCCACAAAGACCACCTGAAGATTGGTATCCCAGTACTTCGAAATCATCTCGTAGAAGATATCGGCCAGCAGTCGACACCCTTTTTGCACCGGGTCCAGCCGCGAAGGCCAGAAGAACAAAGGTGCACGCTCGTCTTCAATGAGGCCCAGCAGCCGTTGCAGGCCCACTTTGTTTTTGCGTTTGGCCTTGGCGTGGTTGGCGGGACCGTAAACCTCGGCCAGGTTGCCGTCCTTGCCGGGGTGAAAGCCGGGATCGGGTGCATTGAGAATGCCGGCGGCGCAGCCGGCCCGGACTTTGTTCACCAGCTCCTGGCGCAAATGCGGCGCGATGAATCCATGGCCTCCCTCGACGATTTCCTCCAGAAATCGCTGGCTGACCGTGTTGACGAAATGGGCCGCAAAAACACCGCTGACCAGAAAATCGACCGGATTGGTTTCGCGGGTGTTTTCATAGTCGTGGGCAAAACGGGTGTAGTACAAATGCTTCCAGAAGTAAGCAGCATCGATGCCGCGATCTTCGACATGGGCCAAAGTTGTTTTAACAGTATGGATGTTGTGAATGGTAAACAGACAGGGTATGCGCATCTCGCGCGCCATGGCCGGAATCAAGCCGGTCATCCAGTCGTTGCAATGAATGAGATCGGGGCGCACGCGCGGCACGATATTGTTGATGACTTCGCGCTGGAACGCCAGAGCGATATGGATGTTCTGGTCGCTGTAATTTGAATAGACACGGTTCAGGTAGAAAAACGCCCGGTCTTCGGCCAAGTGCACGCGGTCATTGGGCATCACCCGGCGCAGCATGCGCCGCTCTTTTCTGAGAAAAGGCGCCAGGCGATCCTCGAAAATCGCGCGGTAATCGGGCAGTGCCACATGGACATCGGCGCCATGATTGAACAGGGCGCTGACCAGGGCCGCCGACACATCGGCCAACCCCCCGGCTTTGGCGGTCAGGTAGTTGGCAATATTGCCCATGCGATCGGGCAAATAGGTCACCTCCGGGGTAACTATCAGCACCCGCGGTTTTTTGCGTTTGATTGGCATGCGAAGCTTCTGTTCGGCCATGAGCGCCGACTGCATGTGGGTTACCAGGCGATTGAACGGCTGAAGATCGATCCATTTTTCTTCCGTAAAAGAGTTCAATAGCACCGGTCCGGCGCTTTTTCAATCGAATCGCGCCGCATTTTACTCCGTTTGCCCACACGCGCCGACCCGGCCAATTTTCGCCGAGCAGGATTCGGTAAAGGTCCACGGGGCAGGTCAACTTCAGCGCGAATTGCTTGGCGCGGACCGTATGCTTCATCCCCAGGTCAGCAAACCCGGCGTGTAACGAATCCAATCGTCGGCTCGCGGCACGACGCGCACGGTGAAGCCGTAACGTCCTGAATCCCGGCAGGTGACCGTGCAGCGATACAGATAATTGCCCTGGCTGCGATCTTCCACCATGGCCATCGGCTGGGTCAGGCCCTTGTCCAGCTCGGCCGTTCGTAGCATGCGTCCGTAATAGAGCTCCACATCGACCTCATCGGGCTTCAGGGAACCCAAATGAACGATGGTGCTGACCTGGAAGGTATCTTCCACCTGGAAAGGTCCCTCGTGGTCGCGTTCCGGAAACTCCACGCGGACCTCCTTCCACAAATCCTTGAGCCGCTTGTGCAGTATGCTCAATCGCTTTGCTTCGACGGCCTGATCGGCCACGAGTTCCTTATAGCGCTGCACGGCGGGCAGGTAAAAGCGCTGCTGGTAATCGCCGACCATGCGATGGCTGCAAAACTCGGACATGGCCATTTTCATGGAGGCTTTCATCTTGGTGAGCCATTCCACCGGCATATTTCCGGACACCCGGTTGTAGAAACAGGGAATCACGTCATTTTCCAGCACATTGTACAGGGCCTGGTTTTCCACGGCGTCCTGATAGGCCGGATCAGAGAAATCTTGTCTGCTCCCGATACTCCAGCCCCTTTCGGTCGTGTACCCCTCGTCCCACCATCCGTCCAGAATGCTCAGGTTCAGAGCACCGTTTATGGCCGCCTTCATCCCCGAAGTGCCGCAGGCCTCCAAGGGACGCCGCGGTGTGTTGAGCCACACATCCACGCCCTGAACCAGGTGGCGGGCGACCCCCATATCGTAGTCTTCCAGAAAGACGAGGTGGTTGGCCACATTGTGCTGGCGGGTGAACTGGATGATGTTGCGGATCAGCTCCTTGCCCTCGTTGTCCTGGGGATGGGCCTTGCCCGCGAAAATGAATTGCACCGGGTGCTGTCCGGATGTCAGCATCGCCTTGAGCCGTTCCGGATCGCGAAGGATCAGATTGGCGCGTTTGTATGTGGCGAAACGCCGGGCAAATCCGATGGTCAACACTTCGGGGTCCAGTGCATTCTCGGCCGCCTTGACGACCGCAGTCGGTGCATTGCGGCGGCTGTATTGTTTGACCAGCAGTTCGCGCACCTTGCTGATCAAGCGGGTGCGGTTCATTTCGTGGGCGCGCCACAGCTCTTCGTCATAAATTTCATCGATGCGCTCGACATTCTCCGATTTGCGGCTGCAGTAATGCCATTCGGGGCCCAGGTAGCGTTCGAAGAGCATGACGATATCCGGCGCGATGAAGCTGGAGATATGCACGCCGTTGGTCACATGGGTAATGGGCATATCCTCTTCGGAGCGCTCGGGCCATACATGGGACCACATGCGCCGCGCCACCTGGCCGTGCAGGCGGCTGACGCCGTTACAATACTGCGACTGCCGCAAACCCAGGATAAACATGGAAAAGGGGCCTTGGGGATGGGCGTTGGCGGTGCGGCCCCAGGCCAAAACCTCGTCTTCGCTGATCTTCAAGCGCCTTGCCAGGGATTTGATATAAGGGCGCACCATTTCGGTCGGGAATTCGTCGTGGCCGGCCGCCACCGGCGTGTGGGTGGTGAATACGGAACTGCGCGCCACGACTTGCAGGGCCGTGGCCGTATCCAGCTTGTACTGCTCCATGACTTGGGCCAGTCGCTCGAGATTGGCGAAAGTGCTGTGCCCTTCGTTCATATGGCACACTGTGGGTTCGATGCCCATGGCGCGCAGCGCCCGCATGCCGCCGATGCCCAGCAGGACTTCCTGCGCCAGGCGGATCGCCGGATCGCTGTTGTACAAGCGCGCCGTAACATCGCGGACGGACGGCGGGTTTTCCATCACATTGGCATCGAGTAGAATCAGCGGTATGCGGCCGATCATGACCTTCCACACATCGGCCAGGATATCGCCGCTCGGTCCCTCCACGCCGATGCGCAGGTCGCCGCCGGAAGTGTTTTTGACGCGCACCAGCGGCAGGCTGTAAAGATCGGTTTCCGGATAGGTTTCCTGCTGCCATCCATTGGGATCCAGCAACTGCCGGAAATAGCCCTGGCGGTACAGAAGACCCACGGCCACCATGGGCAGGCCCATGTGCGAGCAAGATTTGATATGATCCCCGGCCAACACGCCCAATCCGCCCGCGAACAGCGGCAGGCTTTCATGGATGCCGAACTCCATTGAAAAATAGGCGATGCGTGCGCCCGGGCCGTATGGGTTTTGCACGAGATCGGGGGAGGCCAGCACGCGCTCTTTGAATTGCTGCCGCACACGGTCCAAATGGGCCAGAAAGCTGTCGTCTTTGGCCAACCTCTTCAGACGCTCCTGGGATACCTGGGTGGCGAAGACAATGGGATTGCGACCGGACTCCTCCCACAGGCGCGGATCGATGCGTCTGAACAGTTCGATGGCGTCCGGTTTCCAGGACCACCACAGGTTTCGCGACAAAACGCCCAGAAAACTCAGTGAGCCGGGAAGCCTGGGAAAAACCTGATAGGCTAGAACATGCTTCATCACAATGCTCCCAACAATGAATGCCTTGAAAATGGGTCAAGCCAATCATGGCAGACAAAGCCGTCCACGCTGATCCATGGTTTTGCTGCCCATGCACTCGACGCCGGGAGCAAGGGCTCGTTCGTGGAACTCAAATGAGCGATTTTCGAGTTTGCCGGAGATGCAAACAGGTGTCGCATCCTAAACGACCACCACGGCGTTTTCGACATTGCCGATGCCGGCAGGAACATACTTTTCGGCATCTTCATCCGTGATCCAATTTTGGCCGTCCAAAACATAGCGGTACTGATATTCGCGGCCTTTGGGAAGAGTTACGGTGACCGAAAAGTCCCCGTTTTTAAGCGGTTTCATGGGTGTTTTGTCGGTCTGCCAGGCATTGAAATCGGCTGCGACGCATGCTTTTTTGGCTTGGCCCACACTTTTCTTATTCAGTCGAAAGGTGACTTTGCAAAGGGGTTTTTCCTTGATATACTGCTTTTTAACACTCATCCTGACCTCCCGTCCCAAATGTGTTTGGTTCAGCTACCGAAGTGGTATCGCTTCGGACCTAGAACATGCATCCTGGCCTCAAGGACCTATACGTTAATGCTGTGGCAGAGAAGTTTGAAGGAGAATGGAAACCAAATCCAGCGCAATGGCCCGGCCATAAAGGTCAAGATTAAAACATTGCATCAAGCCGTCAATATTGGCCCCTATTTAAATTTGATCAGAGTTTTTGTCAATGCCTGTCGGCCGTTGGTACCCGGCCGTTAGCTTTTTCCATACGCGCAGCAGCTCGCTGACCCCCCAGGCCTGGGCATCGCACCCGCGTTGCTGGTGCGGCGCCTGGCCGTCCACGATCTCCGGTACGTGCCCGACACAATGGCTGTTGATCAGCAAGATGCTGCTCGACAGCCAGGCCAGCGCGGCATCCCGGCCGTCATTGCTCCAGCAGGCCGCCCAGGCCTCACAGAATAAGGGGAAAGGCCATGTCCAGGCCGTGCCGTTATGGTAGGCCGGTTTGCGCTGGGTATCTTCGTCACCAAGGTAGCGGCCCCAGAACGGGTTGAGCGGATCGTTGAGCAGGGGGCCGTCCTTGCGGATCTCCAGCGGCACCCGCACCGGCTGATCGGCCAGCGAGCGAATGGCGCCGGGGACCAGCAGTTTCTGGCAGGCGTCGAGAATCCGGCGCGACAGAATCGGATCATCCACCGTGCCCAGGGTCAGGGCCAGCAGTTGATTGGGCCGCAGGGCATCGTCCGGTTCGGCCTGCTCGGCCGTTTGGCCGGGCAAGGCATGGCGGCAATCGCTTAAGTAACCCGCTTCCGGAAGCCAGAACAGATCGATAACAGCGGCCTTGACTTTGGCGGCCAGAGCTGTCCAGGGCCTGTTCACGCCCTGATCGATGCCGGCCAAAAAAACAAGGGCCGCATGCCAAAGGGCTTGGATCTCGATGGGAAATCCTTGCCGGGGCGATCCCGCCGGGAAATTGGTGTCCATCCAGGTGAAATGGGCCGGGCTGTAAATCAGGCCGGAGGCGGTATCCATGACAATCCCGTTGGCGGTTCCCGCCATCAGCGCCTGGGCCATGTCGATCAGTATCTGCCGGATCGTTCGCCCGTTGCTGTCGCGGGAGAGGAATTCGGCATGGCCTTCGGCCGCCACCAGATCGGCGCAGGCCGTAAAAAACCATAAGGGCGCATCGGAAGTGTTCCGGTTGCCGGCATCGCCGCCGCGGATCATATTGGGCAGGGTGCCGCGGTCTTCGAACTGGGCGAACTGAAGCAATATGGCCTTGCTGGTTTCCAGACGGCCGGCGGCAATCAGGCCGCGCACCACGATCAGCGTGTCCCGGCCCCAATCCAAAAACCAGGGAAAGCCGGCAATCACCGTGCGAAATGCGCCGCGGCGCACCACATACTGATCCAGGGCCGCGGCGAGCGCCGTCTCCAGGGCCAGATCGTCAGCCGGCAGGGGCTGTTCGAGATCCGCAATTTCGATGGGGGCCGCGGCGCCGGGCCCGCTCACTTGCGCGGTCAGGGTGACGCTTTGCCCTCCCAGCAACCGGCATTCAAAATAGCCGGGACTGTACAGATCCGAATCAGGGTCCAGACCGCGTTCGGCTTCCACAGACCGATGGACCATGTAGTACCACTCCGGTGCGACGACAAAACGGCCATAATCGGCATGCACCCAGAGCACGCGCTCCCCGGCAGGCGCAAACCGGAACCCATCGGTCGAAGGGGTCAGGGCGCCGGGCCAATGCTGTTCCAGGCCGGCGTAGGCTTTGGTGGTGTGGTGAAAATTGCGATCCTCGATATCCGGGCGGATGATGAATGTCACCGGCTTTTCGTCGATCAGTTCATCCTGACCGGTCAGCCGGTACAATCGTTCGGCCTGAAACACGACGGCATTGGCGTATTGAGGCAACATCATGGTCCGCACCTGCAGGACAATATGCTCGCCCTGGCCGGCCGGTATCTGGTAGCGCCACCAGGCGCCGCCTTTGTAGTCGAAACCGAATTGCTCCAGACAATCCAATTTGATTTCCTGGGAATGGCTTTGATAGACAACCCAAGCGCGAAAACGGCTCAGCATGATGTGGCGGTCTTCCGGGAAGTCGGGGTTCAAATTGGCGGCCAGCAGGGCATCGTAACGGCTGGAAAGGCGACCGTCGGCATGCACCCGCAGCATGGCGCCGCGTCCATTGGTGCCCAATACCAGCAGCGGCAAACGGTGGCAGTCATTGCGCGTGAACGTCGTGCGCACGCGCGGCTGCCGGCCGTCGGCCAAATAGAGCAGTTGGGCTTTGGCGTGCCGTACCGTCTGAGGATCGAAAAGGGTTGTTTCCAGTTCGAAAACATGGTGTTGGTCGCTTTGTTCCAGTGGAGCGAAAAGCACGAAGGCCCGGCCGCGCTCATCGTTCAAGCTCTCCTCCAGGGCCAATACGCGTTCGCCGTCTACGATGCGTGCACGGAAAGGGTGCGGCGCGCGCATCAGCAGCATGTGGCCGGGCGGTACCATGACCACGCGCCGCAAATCCTCGGGATAGCGCCAGGTAATGAAGCGCGGAGCCTTGTCCATCCCGCTCATACGAGCGCCGAAGCCCTCCGGATCGGCGCTCAGCGCGAGGGCGGCCCGGTCCGGGTCGGCGGATGCATCGGCCTGGAAATGGGTCGCCAGCTCCAGCGCTTTGGCGCGCAACCTTTGCCGGGTGATCAGGGGCGGCGTCCCGCCGGTCTTTTCCCCCAATGAAATCCACGGATCTGCGGCATCGGAAAGGCAGACCACCTGCCCGGCCGCCAAAGTCATCCTGCGGCCCTCTTTGCGCGAACTGATCTCCACGGGTCTGCCGCTCAACAAATCTATGACCGATGTCTTTAAAAATTCCGCCTGGCGACCGTCCCATCCGGCTCTAACAGGTTTTTCCCAATCCAAATTGGCGACGATCACAACGCCCCGGCCGCTGGGCTGATGCCGGCGGGACACGGCAATGAAATTACCTTCACCCCGGCTGATGATGGTCATGCGCACCGCGGGGCCGAAGGCGAAATGGGTCCTGAGCAGGCTGCTCAAGCGGGCGATGGCGTCCACCTGATTGTCGGCCGCCCCCCAGTTAAGCGCACAGGCATCGTGAACATTGATCTTTTCGGTCGCCAACCACTCCACGCCGTTGGCGAATCCAAAGGCGCCATACGGCGAAAGCAGGGCGCACAGCGCCGTGCGCATGCGCGCATAGGTCTTGGAAGTAGCGGCCAGCCGGTTGTTGTCGTGGGTTTCGGCAAAATGAACGGCAATGCCGTCGCTGGTGCTGATGTCGATGGGTTCGGGCAGGTACCATTCGATTTGGCCGCGGTCATAGTTTTGAAACAGTTCCGAGTAGGCCCAGTTGAAATTGGCCTGGTTGAGCAGATCGCGGGTCACCGAGATCTTGCCGCCCAGCCCTTCGAGTAAAAAGAGGGTGTCCGGAAACTGTTCGCGAACCTTGGCGATGATGTATTGCCAGGCCGGCATCGGAATCATGTAGCCCGCGTCGCAGCGAAACCCATCCACGCCGCGCCGGCACCAGGTCAAAAATACATCGGCCATATAAGTCCACATATCCTTGTGCCGGTAATCCAGGCGCGTCAGATCGGCCCAGATCACACCCCAGGCGCCGGGGTTTTCGATTTCACCGTTTTCCTTCCTGGCCAGCCAGTGCGGATGGGTCTCGTGCAGGCCGGCGGCCCAGCCGGTGTGGTTGATGGCGATATCGATGATGATCTTGCCGCCGCGGGCATGCACCGCGTCCACCAATTCGATGAACTGGTCCAGGGGCGTGGCCTTGGGATCGAATTGCGCCAGGGCCGGATCGACCGCCGTAAAACTCAGCGCGGCATAGGGACTGCCGTAACGCCCCATACGCGCGAAGGTGGTCGGCGTTGGATTGATCGGCAGAAGCTGCAGCAGCCGGCAACCCAGGCGTCCCATGATGAAATCGAGATCGGCGATCAGCGCGCGAAAGGTGCCCGAGGGCGGTATGACCGTATACCCGGCCTCGTCCAGTTTCTTGATCTGTTCGGCAGTCCGCGAATAATCGCTTCGCGGGCAGGCCTTGTGCGGACCGAACTGACGCACGAAGGCATTGTAGACGATATTGCCGCAAACGGTGTCGGAAGGTTCTACATTGAAGGCCGTATTGAGGCCCTCGGGCCAGAACGGTTCGCTCCGACCTTCGGGCAGGAAGAAACATTTGGCTTCAAAGTGTCCGATTTCGTTCAACGGCAGCACCACCTCGAAAATTCCCGGCGCCGACGGCCGCATGGGAATATCGAACCAGTCGCGCCCCAGCGGCGCCTCGTTCAATTCCACGGAGCGGATGATTTCCCGCCGGGAGACATGGGCGTGGCCTATATTGGTGCGCACGAAAGCGCCGCCGGTCATGGACGCACTGACATGCAGGCGGAAAACCACCTGGTCTCCTCGAAAAAGGAGCATGCGCTGTCCGGGGGACGGTTCTTGTATGACATGGCCTTTTCTGGTTCTTTGGGCCGACATGAATCACTCCATGCATGGACCGGCGGAAGAGATCCGATCCCTTGGTCTATTTATGCCCGCGCGATGATGATGCATGCATCTGTGCTGCAGGCAGGGGTAATCATATCAAAACAGGATTGAAACGACTTACATTGTTGCCTGGTCTAAATGAATGAAGCGCGCCCGCCGCATTTTGCTTGCTCCGGCAGCGGGCCGATGCAGGCGGCGGGCGCATTTCGAGTGAAGATAAAAAGGGCTGGGACGTTGAATTTTCGGTTGTTGCCGAAGATTTTGAATAAAAGGCCTTTTTATAATTCATTCACCATTCTCGCAAACGTTCAGGATCTGTCGGACAAAAGGCATTAACTGGCTGCGGATCTCCTTACGGTCAAAGGCATAAGAAAGATTGGCCATTTGAAATCCCACTTTGGTGCCGCAATCAAAACGGGTCCCCTCATAGCGGTAGCCATAAACCGACTGCTGATCGAGCAGCTTGGCCATGGCGTCCGTGATTTGTATTTCGCCCCCCGCGCCGGTTTCCTTTAGCCCCAAGATCGGGAAAATCTCCGGCGTCAGGATGTAGCGACCGATGATGGCCAGATTGGAAGGCGCCGCCGCGGGTTTGGGCTTTTCCACCAGACCGCGTATTTTGGTCAAACGGTTCCTGGGGGGATCCGCGTCCACGATGCCATAGCTGCCCGTAAGGGCCGGATCCACCTCCTCCACGCAGACGATGGAAGACTGCAGATCGTTGAAACGCTCGATCATCTGCGCCAGCACCGGCTTATCCGCTTTCATCAGATCGTCGGCCAACAGCACCGCAAACGGCTCGTTGTCGACAATATGGCGCGCGCACCAGATGGCATGGCCCAATCCCAGCGGTTCGTTTTGCCGGGTATAAATGAAGGTGCCCGATTCCGGCACAAGATGATTGATTTCATTCAGCAGTGCGTTTTTACTGCGGGCCATCAGGGTCTGCTCCAGCTCGCAGAAATGATCGAAATGATCTTCAATGGCCTGCTTGCTCCGGCCGGTCACAAAAATGATCTCCCGAATGCCCGCCGAGAGGGCTTCTTCGACGGCATATTGGATGAGCGGCTTGTCCACAACCGGCAACATCTCCTTGGGCATGGCCTTGGTGGCCGGCAGAAATCGGGTCCCCAGGCCCGCCACAGGGAAAACGGCTTTACGCACATGCATGAAACATCTCCTTTGTTCTCAGAACGGCCATCGATGAATAAAAGGTTGATTGCCTTGGGGGAGCAACGCTGCGCGCGCCAGTTCCACCGGAATCGGTCCCGAACAAAGATCATTTCAAATCGGTATCTTACCTAACACAAGGCCCCTTAAAAGTAAACGGCCCAACAGCGCTTGTAAAGAAGCGTCAATCTCTTTTTGCGAGCCTGTTCACTGCACAGGCTCGATCCACCCCATGGGATCTTCCGCGCGGCCGTATTGGATGTCCATGATGGTATTGAACAAACGTTTTGCCACCGGTCCCACTTGGCCTTGTCCGATCCTGATGAGACGCTCCTCCAACCTGAGCTCCCCCACGGGCGAGATAACGGCGGCGGTGCCGGATCCGAAAATTTCCGACAAGGTTCCGGCCTCGTGCGCCTGGAAAACTTCGTCGATGCCGACGCGCCGCTCGGAAACCCGCATGCCCCACCGCCTGGCCAGCATCAGGACCGAATCCCTGGTGATACCGGGCAATATGCTGCCGTTGAGCTCGGGCGTTACCAATTCGCCGTTGATGATAAAAAGGATGTTCATCGAACCGACCTCTTCCACGTACTTCTGCTCCACCCCGTCCAGCCACAGCACCTGGGTATAACCGGCCCGGTGGGCTTTTTCACCGGCCAGCAGGCTGGCCGCGTAATTGCCCATGGTCTTGGTATCGCCGATGCCGCCGCGCACCGCCCGGACATGTTCACGGGTCACCAGGATTTTAACGGGATTGAAGCCCTCCGGATAGTAGGCTCCCACCGGCGACAAAATGATGAAAAAGCGGTAGGTGTGCGCCGCCCTGACCCCCAGGTAAGGATCGGTGGCAACGATCGTGGGCCGGATATACAACGAGGTCCCATCCGCACCCGGGATCCAATCTTTCTCAATCCGCAGCAGTTCTTTAAGCGCCTTCAGCGCAAAGGCTTCGTCAATTTCAGGAATGCACAGCTTGCGGGCCGAGTAATTGAGGCGCTTGAAATTGTCGCGCGGGCGAAACAACTGGATCTTGCCCGCGGGGGTGCGATAGGCTTTGAGACCCTCGAAAATTCCCTGGCCGTAGTGAAAAATCATGGTCGAGGGTTCCAGTACAAACGGCGCATAGGGTTCGATCCGGGGATTGTGCCAGCCCTTTTCGGGATGGTAATCCATATTGAACATGTGATCGGTGAAGATCGTGCCGAAGCCTAGCTTGTTTTCATCCGGCTTGGGTTTCAAATGGGTGCGGGGGGTATTCGTCAACTGCATGGTGATCTCCTTGCGCCGAAAAATGAAAGCCGATTGTGGAAAAAATTCAGCATGACCATAGCACCACCCAGCGCCGGGATGCAAGCGGCTTGGTGATTCTCGTGAATGTTTGGCAGCTTAGCCGGAGAGCTGCAATTCTCCTTTATCGGGTCATCATAGAATTCGGTACCGATTCCAACCCCGATTTTTTTTCTACTACCTACCCGGAATGGGGCGTTGACCGCCATATTGACACACCTCCGGGATGTTGTTATGTGGCAAGGCTGCTGATCTGTATGTATCCTTGCGGCACTGCCGGCAAACAATGAAAATGGACGGTTCACAAGGCTTAATCAACCTTATTCAATAAAGGAAAACTTATGCAAGAAGTGGTCATCATCAGTGGTGTCCGAACACCGGTGGGCAAATACATGGGGGCCCTTAAAACGGTCGAAGCATACGACTTGGCGGCCCTTGTGATGAACGCCGCAGTGCAAAAAGCCGGCATTGCGCCCGCGGATGTGGACGAAGTGATTTTCGGTCAGGCCTACCAGAACGGCGAATATGTCAACACCGCCCGCATGGGATTGCTGACGGCCGGCTGGCCGGAAGCGATTCCCGGCGTGACCATCGACCAACGCTGCTGCACGGGATTGCAGGTGGTGCGCATGGCCGCTGCAATGATTCAATCCGGACAGGCCGAGATCGTGGTGGCGGGCGGTGTGGAGAACATGAGCCAGGCCGAATTCTATCTGCCCGGTAATATCAAATGGGGCGTGGGCGGGGGCAAGGGCATGCCCCGCGGCCATGGCGATCTTGGCATCTGGGGCTTGCGCTTTTACGACCGCATCCAGCGCGCCCGCGTGATGTCACAGCCCGAACAGCGCTACGGCATTCTGCCGGCCATGATGTCATGGGCCGAAACGGCGGCCCAGGTCGAACAAATCTCGCGCGAGACCTGCGACCAGTGGGCCCTGGAAAGCCATCGCAAGGCCGTGGCGGCCATCAAGGCGGGCAGGTTCGCGGACGAAATCGTCCCGGTGCCGGTGCCCCAGGCCAAGGGCGATCCGGTCATGGTGACGCAGGATGAAAATCCGCGCGGCGACACCACCTACGAACAGCTGGCTAAGCTCAAGCCGGTGCTCAAGGGGGTCTGCACGGCCGGCAATTCATCCACCGAAAACGACGGCGCCGCCGCCGTGGTGGTCACTTCGGCCGAAAGGGCCAGACAACTGGGCATCGCACCGCTGGCCTCGTTCATAGCCTGCGCTGCGGCCGGCGACGACCCGCGCCACACTTACCGCACCGTGGCCGTAGCTGTGGAGAAAGTCTTGCGCATGGCCGGCCGGCGCATGGAGGAAATGGAACTGATCGAGGTGCAGGAGGCTTTCGCCGCCCAGGTCCTGGCCGATTTGAAGGAGATGGGGGTCGGCCTGCAAGATTACGCCAAGGTCAATGTCAACGGCTCCGGCATCTCCTTGGGGCATCCCATTGCCGCAACCGGCACGCGCGTGCTGGTCACTTTGCTGCACGAAATGCGGCGGCGCAATGCCCGGCGGGCGCTGGAATGCATCTGCGGCGGCGGCGGACTGGGCATCGCCGCCGTACTTGAGCGCAAATAATAAGAATCGATCGGACCATCGCGGCCGACAATATTTCACAAGGGAAGGATTCAAACATGGACTTCAGATTAACAAAAGAACACGAAATGCTCCGCAAAGCTGTCCAGGATTTCGCCAAAAAGAAGATCGCCCCCTTTGTGGACGAATGGGATGCCAACCACTACCTGCCGGTTAAAGAGGTCATCAAACCCATGGGCGACCTGGGCTTCTTCGGAGCCGTTATCCCGGAAGAATACGGCGGCGAGAACATGGGCTGGCTGGCCGCCTGCATCATCACCGAAGAGATCGCGCGGGCATCCAGTTCGTTGCGCGTACAGTACAATCTATCCGCCCTGGGCTGCGCCTTCCCCATCTATAAATACGGCACCGAGGCGGCCAGGCAGAAATACGTACGCAAGCTGTGCGAGGGCGAATACCTGGGAGGGTTTGCCATCACCGAGCCGAACGCCGGATCGGATATCATGTCCATGGAAACCGTGGCCGAAGATAAAGGCGATCATTTTGTCCTCAACGGCTCCAAAACCTGGATTTCCAACGCCAATCAGGCCGATGTGGTGGTCTGCTATTGTTATACCGACAAATCCAAGGGCGGCAAGGGGCTGTCCGCCTTTGCGGTCGAACTGCGCAATTTCAACGGCATCTCCAGCACCGACCTGGACAAGATGGGCTCGCACTCCTCGCCCACCGGCGAAATCTTTTTCAACAACACCAAGGTGCCACGTGAAAACCTGCTGGGTGAGATCGGCGACGGCGCCAAAATCGTTTTCGCCTCCTTGAACAACACCCGCCTGTCGGCCGCAGCCGGCGCAGTGGGATGTGCCCAGGCCTGCCTGGACATCGCCACCAAATATTGCACCACGCGCAAACAGTTCGGCCAGCAGATCGGTCAATTCCAGATGAACCAGGATCTGATCGCCCAGATGGTTTGCGATGTGGAGGCGGCCCGCCTGCTGGTTTACAAAGCGGCGCTGCAAAAAGACGAAGGCCTCCTCGGCAACGGCATGGAAGTGGCCCAGGCCAAGTACTTTTCAGGCGAAGCGGCCATGAAGTGCGCCAATTACGCCATGCGCATCATGGGCGCGTACGGCTACTCGACCGAATACCCGATCGCGCGCTTCTACCGCGATGTTCCCACCTATGTCATGGTGGAAGGCTCGGCCAATGTGTGCAAAATGATCATCTCGCAGGATCAGCTGGGCTATCGGAAGGCCAATCGGTAGAAAAACGGTATCAAGCTAAATACATCGTACTCGTACTCGTACTCGATTTCCTCGACTTCGAGTACGATGACGAGTACGAGTACCGCTTCGCTGAGTACGAGATTTGTAGCCGCAAATCAAGGACCCATGTTTATGCCCCCCGTCCTCGAAATCTTCTCCGACTATATCTGACCCTGGTGCTATTTCATTACCGGGCGTATTGAAAGAGCACAGCAGGAATTGGATCTGGCCGTCCGCTGGACGGCCTTTCCCCTCCATCCCGAGACACCCGATGAAGGTCGTACACTCGAAGAGTTGTTTGCCGGCCGCGGGCTGGATATCCCGGCGGTGCTCGGGCGGCTCAAGCGCATCGCGGCCGATCTAGGCCTGCCTTTCACGGAACGCCGCATGACCTACAACAGCCGCCGCGCCCAGGAACTGGGCAAGTGGGCCGAGGAAAATCAGCGCGGAGAGGAGTTTCACCGGCTGGTATTTGAAGCTTATTTCGGCAAAGGCCTCAATATCGCCCAATGGGATGTGCTCAGAGATCTGGCAACGGCCGCGGGTTTGGACCCGCATGCGGCCGAGAAGGTTTTACGTCAGGAAGCCTTTAAAGCCGCTGTCGATCAGGATTGGCAGCGCTGCCGGGCCATGCGCATCACCGCGGTGCCAACCTTCCACATGGGCGGCCGCCTTCTGGTCGGCGCCCAAGCCTATGAAGCCATCCGCGACCTGGCGCTGTCGGCCGGGGCTGTTCCGAAAAATCCGACTTTGTAATGGGTTCAATTGTCGAATGCTTGAATCCTTGACAAGGAAGGGTTAGCGACCAACCATTTCGACTGCGATTTCGATCCCATATGTATCCACCCATCTTTGCACCTATAGATCTTCCGATGGGTGCCGATAAAAAGGATGGTTGCGCCTGGCAACCGCGGAAAACATGCTTAATGTGTCGAACTAAAATTCTCGATGCCGAAAGGGATCACCGGCGTAACGTACGCCGCCGGATAGGGGACCCGAGTTAAAGAAACCAACGTATCGGGCCTGCACGGCGGATCAGATAGGAAATGAAACCATGCCTTTGCCCCTGGGACATACCGCCATTGCATGGGCGGCTTTTGAAACCGCCCGCAAACCGGATTCATGCGGTTCCCGGATCGCAACGTTCATCTTTGTCGCCGTTCTGGCCAACCTGCCCGATCTGGACATCCTCATCGGGCTCCTGGTAAACGGCAACGGCGGCTCTTTTCACCGCGGCCCCACCCACAGCCTGCTGTTCGCCCTTCTGGCGGGTTATCTCGCCTCGCGGGCCGGACGCGTATGGCACCGCATTCCGCAGCTTAATTTCGCCCTTTGTGCGCTTCTGATCTTCTCGCATGTGGCGGCCGACATGTTATTCACCGCTTCAGCCGTTTCGCTGTTCTGGCCCCTTGAACTTCATTGGTCCCCGCTCAGCAGCGGGTGGGGCGGCGTGATCCGGATGGCGGTCTTCCAAAGCGTGCAAGACTTCATGATCGCCGCTGTCGTAACATTCTATCTGTGGGGATTGCGCCTGGTCAGAAGAGATCTGTGTCTGTATAGTGGTCTGTTTTCCCTTGCCAGGAAACTCTATAGGAAATCATCTGCTTAGTACCTCAACTTTGGGGATCCACATTTATGAAAGGCCGCCGAGAACTTTGCTGCCGGTGGGGCCGGGACTGCCGCCCCTGGGCTCAATGGTAATACCGAAAGTGCGGTAGCTGTTCAGGGGGCGCGGCGACAGCACCTCAATCCGGGGCACCCATCCATTTGGCAATAAGCCCTGCAGTTCTGGGGGATGCATCCGTGGGACGACGGCCGATGGTCAGCATCAATCGATCTTTCAAGTGCTCGGGCGGCGCTTTGAGCGGCGCGCCCGACCCCAATTGGTCGGCCACCTGCACAAACTCGGCCCACTGCCCGCTGCAAAGATCGCAGCCCGCCAGATGGGCGCCGACCCGCTCGCGCTCATCCGCGTCCAGGCAGCCCAGCGCGTAAGCGGGCAGAAATTCTGTGACATGACCTTGATTCATAATCCCCCCTGCAAAAGTATACGCATCTTACGCCACTTTGGATGTCGGGCCGTTTTGGTCCCGACCCAACACCCCCTTCAGGTGCTGCATGGCCGCGCGAATCCTTGTTTTGACGGTGCCCAGGGGCAGGTCGAGTGCATGGGCGATCTGGCTGTGGGAATATCCTTTGAAATAAGCCAGCCCAAGGGGTTGTTTTTGTTCTTCCGGCAACGCCCCGATGGCGCGGATGACTTGCCCTCGCTGTTCGCGCTCCGCCAAGTCGGCTTCGGGGTCGATCCCATCGGGCAAGGCCTCCAAATCCGCGTCCGCCCATTGGGGGTTCGGCCGGTCGGGACGGCTTTTCTCCCGGCGCAGGCGGTCGATAGCCTTGTGGCGCGCAATGGCGGTCAACCAGGTCCGGACTGAACCGGCAGGATGCCGGTAGGATGATGCATGGCGCCAAATCTGCACAAATACATCCAGGGTGATCTCTTCGGCGGCCGAGGCATCACCGACCATCTGACAGGCAAGTCCGAAAACAGCGGCCTTGTAGCGGTCGTACAGCAAGCTGAAGGCCTGCTCGTCGCCTTGGGCGATGAGGTGCATCAAGACAGCATCCGCGAAGCGTTTGCGGCTCACAGGATTATCCCCTGCAAAAGGTTCCGAAGAGGGGTCTTCGGATTTCCGCCAACTATTACGAAGTCCTCCAAGTGTCAAGCAGAGCGTTGCGGGGCGCAAATTTCGGAAAATGGGTCGAAGCCTCGGAATCCGGATCGGAATTTCATCCCATCGTCTATGCATCAAGCCGAGCCGCCCTGCAGAAAAAAGAGCCAAATCCAAAATCCAACATCTTGCGTATAGATAATCACAAGGATCATCCATCATCTGTGCCGTCGCGTCACAACAAAACGGCCGAACTTAATAACCGCGTTTAGCGCATATCATTCAGCACGCAGCGTACGTCGCAAAGGAGCTTGCCATGAAAAAAATCATGATCAGCCTGTTGGCGATCGGTTTTGGGGCCTTTATTGTTACGGCCGTTTCGGCCGATCACCACGCCGTCAAACTCAGCATGAAGGAGGGCATGGGCAGCTATCTGACCGATGCCAAGGGCATGACACTCTACTGGTTCACTAAAGACACGCAAGGCATGAGCAACTGCAATGAAGGTTGCCTGGACAAATGGCCCATCTATTATAACGAAACCATCGCGGCGACGGGTGGATTGAATTCCTCTGATTTCAGCACCATCACCCGCGCCGACGGCAAAAAGCAAACCGCTTTCCGCGGATGGCCGCTCTACTACTTCGTCATGGACAAAGCGGCCGGCGACACGACCGGCCAAGGCGTCAGAGAAGTGTGGTATGTGATCGATCCGGCCAATTTCCCACCCAAATAGGATCTCCCCCGCCAACGAACGGCCATCCGCCCGGGTGGTCGTTCGTTGAATCCTGAACGCTCCCAGCCTGTGAACAAGATTTCCAAACGATGCCCCCGCGTAGCATTGCACATTGTGCAAGCTGAATCTTATCCATCCAGAATTGCTGGCCACCGCGCCGCCGCCCGCTTAGAGCCCTTGCGGACAAACCTCAGGTTATATATAGTAAACGGCTCTGGCGACGCGCGGTGCCCGCGGTGCCGTGCATGCCCTTATCAATCGATCAGGAGGTGGAGTTACGTGAGCAACGATGCCAATAAAATCATCTATTCCATGATCAAGGTGAGCAAGTTCTACGATCAGAAGCCGGTCTTGAAAGAGATCTCGCTGTCCTATTTTTACGGCGCCAAAATTGGTGTGCTGGGTTTAAACGGCGCCGGCAAAAGCTCACTGCTGCGCATTATGGCCGGCGTGGATCAGAATTTCAATGGTGAAACCGTGCTGGCGCCCGGTTACAGGGCGGGCTTCCTGGAACAGGAACCCCTGGTGAACGTGGACAAAACCGTCCGGGAGGTCGTGGAAGAAGGTGTGCAGGAGACCGTCGATCTGCTCAAGACCTTTGAAGAAATCAACAACAAGTTTGCCGAACCGATGAGCGACGCGGAGATGGACAAGCTGATCCAGCGCCAGGGCGAGGTCCAGGAAAAATTGGACGCCCTGGAGGCCTGGGACCTCGATTCCAAGCTGGAAATGGCCATGGACGCCCTGCGTTGTCCGCCCGGCGATACGCCGGTGGAGGTGCTGTCGGGCGGCGAGAAGCGGCGCGTGGCCTTATGCCGGCTGCTGCTGCAAAAACCGGATATACTTCTTCTGGACGAGCCCACCAACCATCTGGACGCCGAAAGCGTGGACTGGCTGGAGCACCACCTGAAGGCGTATGCCGGCACCGTCATCGCCGTCACCCACGACCGCTACTTTCTGGACAATGTGGCCGGCTGGATTCTCGAGCTGGACCGCGGCCACGGCATCCCCTGGAAAGGCAACTACTCCAGTTGGCTGGCCCAAAAACAGGAGCGCTTGCGGCGCGAAGAAAAAAGCGAAAGCGCCCGGCAGAAGACGCTGGCCCGTGAATTGGAGTGGATCCGCATGTCTCCGAAAGGCCGCCATGCCAAGAGCCAGGCGCGCATCAGCGCCTATGAGAAGCTGCTCTCCCAGGAAGCCCAAAAGCGGGACAAGGAGCTGGAGCTTTACATCCCGCCCGGACCGCGGCTGGGCGATATGGTCATCGAGGCCGAGAATGTCGGCAAGGCTTTCGGCGACCGCCTGCTGCTGGACGGCATGAGTTTCCGCCTGCCGCCCGGCGGCATCGTCGGGGTCATCGGGCCCAATGGTGCGGGTAAGACCACGCTCTTCAGGATGATTGTGGGCGAAGAAACACCCGACAACGGTACGATCCGCTTCGGAGAGACCGTCAAGGTGGCCTACGTCGATCAAAACCGCGCGCTGGCCCCTGAAAAGAGCATCTGGGAAGAGATCACCGGCGGCAACGAACAGATCGAGCTGGGCAACCGCCTGGTCAACTCACGCGCCTATGTGGCCCGCTTCAATTTCTCCGGCACCGACCAGCAGAAAAAGGTCGCTGCGCTTTCCGGCGGCCAGCGCAACCGCGTGCACCTGGCCAAGGTGCTCAGGGAAGGCGCCAACGTACTGCTGCTCGATGAACCGACCAACGATCTGGATGTCAATACGTTGCGCGCCCTGGAAGAAGCGCTGGAGAATTTCGGCGGCTGCGCCGTGGTCATCAGCCACGACCGCTGGTTCCTGGACCGCATCGCCACTCACATCCTGGCCTTCGAAGGCGACAGCCGGGTGGTCTTTTACCATGGCAACTGGAGCGAATATGAAGAAGACCGCAAGCGCCGGCTGGGTCCTGCAGCCGAAAGACCGCACCGCATCAAATACCGGCAGCTGACCCGGTAGAAAAAGGTCAATAACGCGCTGTACATCAGATCGGCAGCTTCATCCGGCAGGCCTGGGCGAAGTCTTCGGGGTAGTGGCCGTTGATCCAGCGCAGCTGGGCTTCGCTGAAGGCGCCGGGCGATTCGGGCAGGCGGGGCAAAAAGACATACAGCAGGCGTTGGTCGCTGCCCGCGATATCGAAGCGTTTGCTGTATTCGATCACGCTGATCATGGCCGCGCCCATGGCCGTCAGGATGCGCATGGCCAGCAACAGCGCCCGATCCAGCGCCGCGCGAACGGCCGCATCCGCCTCCAGGAGGTTGCCCACCGGGCCGCGGGTCATCACCTGCAGCTCCCACTGGGAGGTCTGGGCCTTGGGCACGAACAACATGAGATGCTCGTCCTGATGGACCACCAGATCGCTCGGCCGGTCGGAGCGGCCGTCCATGCGCCGATTGGCGGCGATGGCTTTCTGATAGCACTCGAAAAAGGGTCGGCCGGTCAGCCGGCGGTACGCCTGGATGAATTCGTGAATCATATCCCCGCAGGCAAACGCGGGCAGGGCCTTATCGCCCTCTGCGACAACAGCCGGAACCGCGGCCGGAATCAGCGCATACTGCTGGTGGATCTGCTGGTGGGAGGCGTGCAGGCGGTAGCCGTTGGGCGCGTAATCAAAACCGTAATTCCAGCCCCAGAGAGTCGCATTGAAAACCGCGGCCTTGCCCCCGCCCAGCGACTCAAGAACGGATCGGCGCAACAACTCCAGCTCGTCCACCGATAGCTCGCTGCGTCCCGCCGGAGTTTTGATATCGAGCGATTCGGCAAGGCGCAGGTAAGTGCGCTGGTAGTAGAGATGGCGCATGCCGCGCATATCCTCGGCGGTCAAAGAACCGGCGGCATAGCGCACGGCATCGTGGGCCATGTTGGCCGCATAATGGCCCCAGGGAATGTAGCTGTTGCGCCGCAGGTATTCGAAAACGTGACTTCCGTTGCGGCGCCATTCGCCCACAATTTCGCTTTGCCCCTGAACGCCCGGCCGCAGCACCATCACCTCCTTGTAGGCATCCGGCAGGAAGGGGTTGTTGGCCACCGTATCGAACAGGGCTTGATCGCTGATCTTGGGCTTGAGCCGGCCGCATGCATCGGCGGCAAACACGAGGCCCGCGGGCGCACCGCTGGCCGGATCGCGCACAAATTCGCAACAGCTGCCGGCCAGGCGCACCAGATCATCCGCATCGCTGGATGCGGCGGCGACCGCCAGCTGGACCGGCCGCGGCAAGCGGGCGAACAAGCGCTCGATGCGGTCGCCCGCGTCCGCGGGGCCGCCAAAAACGGACTGCAACGTCTGGGACAATGACATTGGAGCGCGGCAGGGAATGGCGATGGCGCCCGGATCCCGGGCCGCCCGGTCGGCCCAGGGCTTGCCGATATAGGTGGTTCCCCTGAACGGAAAAGGATTGGCGATCTCGAATATGGGATCCGCGCCGGGCTCGTCCACATCGCCGGCCGGAAAGTTGGTCGTGTTTAAAAGTACCGCGCCCTCAGCGTTGCGCCCCAAGGGCAGAAGCGTGTCCTGCGTGCGCAGGTTGGCCGCTGAAAAACTGGGCCGGTGCAGGCCATAGACAAAACGGCCTTGGGGAGAAACGCAGGTGCGAAGCATAGGAGAAATGGTATCGCTGCTCATAGCGGACTTTGAATCGCTTTTTCCAGGAAAAGACTATTCGCTGTAAATGACCGCCAATATCTTCGCCTGCCCGTCTTGTGCCGTCAGCAGATGGGGCGTGGCGGAAAGATAATAAGCGCTGTCCCCGGGCTGCAATTCGAAACGTTCCTCGCCAATGCGCAGCAAAACGGTCCCTTCCAGGACATGAATGAATTCTTCCCCGCCGTGCACGGACAGCTCGTCGTCCGGCATCTCTTCCAGTTGCACCATCAGGGCTTCCATATGCCGGCCTTTAACTTCCGGCGCCAGACTCATATAAGTGTAAGCCGAACGTTGCCCGCGCGAAGAGGAAGACCGGGTCACCACCTTGCGCTCGTCCCTGCGCGTGACGGCATACAGCTTCTGGCCTTCACCGGCGATGAGACGCTGCAGGGCGCTGTCCAAGGCCTTGCTGAGTTTGATGATGGTACCCAGCTGGGGACTGATGGCGTTTCCTTCGATGTCGCGCAGCGTTTTCTCATCAAAACCGGTCAGGTGCGACAACTCGCCGATGGAGAGTCCCTTTTCTTCGCGCAGCCGGCGGATGCGGTCGCCGATCTGTTCGCGGCAGATATCGTGGCAGGGCGCAATGTCGCCGGTGAGATCTTCAAAATAGTCCACGTTGATCGGCGGTTTTTTTTCATTTTCCATGGTCACTCTCCTTGTTTGGTCCGCAGATGCTCCGGCAGGGCGGCCTTCGCGCCCCAACCCTCGGGCATTTTCTGGCCAGGCTTCTCCTTGCGTTTTTCTTTGCGCACCTTCAATCCCGGGCGGGCGTAACCCGGATGCCCCTCTTTAATGGTGCGCCCGTTGATGGCCGCCTCGGAGCGCAGGCGCTGGCCCACTGTTTTTTCCATCTGGCGGCCCAGCCAGAGAATACGATCCACATCATAACTGTGTTCAATGCCCATTTCATCGATCTGCACCAGCAGATCCTCCAGGCACACCAGGCCGACAAAGCGCGGATCGTCATAGTAGTAATCGCCGGTGCCCGGCACGGGGCAGTCGTCCAGGAAATTGGAAGGCTGGCCGCCCATGCCCCCCAGAGTGGCCTCAAAATGACAGATCCCGGCCTGCAAGGCCGCCAGGACCGACGCCGAGGCCACACGCTTGGTCTCATGAAAATGGGCAATGTGCAAGCGCGTATCGGGTATCGCATCCAGAATCATGGCGAAGTAGCGATACACCTGGGGTGCGGAGGCGCTGCCGTCGTGGTCGGCATGCTCGATGTCGTCGGCCCCGATCTCAAGCCAGCGCTTGGTGAACTCAACCGCATCTTCCAGAAGTGTGGCGCCGCCGATGGGGCTGCCCCAGATCGTGCTCACCGTTCCGCACATCTTGATGCCCGCGGCGCGGCATTTGCGGATGCAGCGCTCGGCTTCGGCCCAGTACTCGGGCAGGGTGCAGCCCGAATTGGCGAAATGATGTTCTTCTTCGGTGGAGACCATCATCAGCACGCGATCGGGTCCGATGCCCTGCTCGCGCAACCGGATGGCACGATCCACGGCCGGTTCGCGGATGGTGATGGCCGTCAGCACGAGTTCGTCATAGTTGATGCCCTTGCGCGCGCAGCGTTCCTTGAAGCGCTCGCTGCGCAGATGCTTGAACAACACTTCGGCATCTTCGAACTGGGGCATCAGGAACGGATTGCCCAGGTTGGTCACCTCGATGTTGCGGCAACCCGCAAAAATCAGCTCCTCCAGGTAGAAGATCTTGGCACGCGTGGAGATAAACTTCTCCAAATGCTGGAACCCGTCACGAATGGTGATATCGCCGATGGTGACCTTGCGCGGCATGCGTGGAAAGATCTTCCAATAATCATACTCGGTCATGGTTGCTCCTTTGTTGATTCGTGATTGCTGCTAATTCAAACCGTTGGTTCGTCGAACCGGTCAACTCTTCGGATGCCGCCACCCGATTGAAGAATCGACCAAATACCGATTTTATTTCCCTTTATAGACCGGCTTGCGTTTTTCGCGAAAGGCGGCCAGGCCTTCCAGCCGATCTTCGGTGGGTATGCACACCCAATAGGCATTGGATTCGATGGCCAGACCGGTGTTCAAATCGGTCTCCAAGCCACGCTGGATGGCGTACTTGGCCTGCTGCACGGCGATCGGGCCGGATTCGCAGATCTCCGCGGCCAGGCGCCGGCTCGCATGCAATAGTTCTTCGGGTGGATGGACATGGTTGACCAGGCCGATCTTCAGCGCCTCCTGGGCGTCGATGCGGCGGCCGGTGAAAACCATCTCCATGGCGATGCCTTTGCCGACCAGCCGGGGAAGGCGCTGGGTGCCGCCGGCACCCGGTATGATGGCCAGGCGCGCTTCGGTCAGCCCCATCACGGCGCTTTGGGAGGCCATGCGGATATCCGAGGCCAGGGCCAGCTCCAATCCGCCGCCGAAAGCCGCGCCGTTTACGGCCGCGATCACCGGCCGGGGAAACTGCTCGATGTCGTCCATCAGCCGGCGGATGGCGAATATGAACGCCTTGACCTGCTCGGGAGTCATCCCGGCCCGCTCCTTGAGATCGGCGCCGGCACTGAAGGCCTTGCCCGCACCGGTGATGATGAGCACGCGGATGGCCGGGTCAAAGCGCAGATTCGACAAACGTTGCGCCATGGCATCCAGCATGGCGACACTGAAGGCGTTCATGGCATCCGGGCGGTTGAGCGTCAAAGTGGCGATGCCGTCCGCAATCTCACAGGTCACAAGGTTTTCTTCCATGCAAACTCCTCACCGGCGTCACCGGATTCTATTGAGTCTCTGTATGTGTAACGATGCAGCCATGCCATCCAATCGACAGAAAGCCCTCACTCTGCACTTTTTTTTGCATTCAACAGCCGATGTGCCTGGATATCACGATGCGCTGCACCTCCGAAGTGCCTTCCCCTATTTCCAGCAGTTTGTGATCCCGGTAAAATCGTTCCACGTGGTAGTCTTTCATCAGTCCATAGCCGCCATGGATCTGCACGGCGTGGTCAGCCACCCGGCCCATCAACTCAGAACAATACAGTTTGGCCATGGCCCCCTCCTTGCCGAAGGGCCGATCGTGGTCGCGCAACCAGCAGGCCTTGTAGAGCAGGTTGCGGGCGCATTCGATTTCCGTGGCGCAATCCGCCAGCTTGAAGGCCACGGCCTGGAATTTGGAGATGGGTTGACCGAACTGCTCGCGCGTGCGGGCGTACTTGATGGCCAATTCATAGGCGCCGATCGCCCCCCCCAACCCCATGGCGGCAATGGACAGGCGTCCGCCGTCCAGCGTTTGCAGCATCTGGTGAAAGCCATCGCCCCTGCGCCCCAGAATATTGGCCTGGGGTATGCGGACATCGTCGAAATAGAGTTCGGCCGTATTGGAGGCGCGCCACATCATCTTGCCCTTCATGGCAACGGCCTTGAATCCGCGCATGCCGGGCTCCACCAGAAAGCAGGTATATTCGGGCTTGCCGCCCGGTCGGGTACCGGTGACCGCCTGTACCGTAACGCCCAAAGTCATATCGCAAGCGGCATTGGTGATAAAAATTTTGGATCCATTGAGCACCCAATCGGCACCGTCCGGAACGGCGGTGGTCTTGCTGCCGCCCGCATCCGATCCGGCCGTCGGCTCGGTCAGGCCGAAGCCCCACAAGGCTTCTCCGCGGCACAACGGCGGCAGAAACCGGTGCTTTTGTTCCTCAGTGCCGAAATAGTAGAGCGGGCCGATGCCCAAGGAATTGGCGGCGGCAATGGTGGCGGCCTGGGAACCGTCCACGCGGGCGATCTCTTCCACGGCGATAATATAGGAAAGATAATCCAGCCCCTGGCCTTCATAGCCTTCCGGCACAACCATGCCGAACAACCCGATCTCGCCCATCTTGCGCGTCAATTCGGATGAAAATTGTTCGCCTTCATCCAGGTCGGCGGCCACCGGTGCGATCTCTTTTTCGGCAAAAGAACGCACTTCCCTGCGGATCATCTCCTGTTCACGGGTCAAGTCGAAATCCACAGCTTCCTCCTTTTTAGGTCCTGGTCGCAAACTCGGCCGGACTCTGCTGAAAAGCACGGGATGCTTGCGCGGCCATCAAGCCGTTCAAGACGAATTTTTCATAGATATCGGCAATTTCATCCACGGATAAGCGGCCGTCGGGCCTGAACCAGAAGGCGCCTGCGGTACACAAGGTCAAAATCGCGTAGGAAAGGATCTTCATATCACAGTTCTCATAAACGCCCTGATCCACCCCCTGGCGGATCAGCTCCTGAAAGATGCGTTCATAATCATCGCGCCGGGCCACGATGACGCTGAGATGATCCTCCGTGAGCCCTCGCAACTCGCTGGTGGCGATAAAGGTTTCCTTTTGCCGATTCAGATGAAAAGAGACATGGCTGCGGATCGCAGCCCGCATGCGGCCTTCGATATCGCTGGCATCGGCAAGGTGGTTCTCAAGGCTGCTCAGCAGATCCTGCATGGTGGATTGCATGATGCTGAACAGCAACTCCTCTTTTCCGGGGAAATGATAATAAATACTGGCCTTTTGAATACCACATCCCCTGGCAATATCGCTGATGCTGGTGGCGTAATAGCCTTTGCGGAAAAACAGGTCGACGGCCACGCTTTTGATCGTATCTTTCATCGATGCCATTAAATGCGTTTCTCCTCGTCGACCCGGGTAGCCGGCGTTCGAGCGGTCGGGAGGCACAGCGGATGGGCGGGTTCAAGCTTACCGACCGGTCGTTAGGTAAAATCAACTTAGCTGCGCGGATTTGGCTTGTCAAGTATTATGAAGGAAGCGCAGCCATTTCTTATTCAGCGGCCTCGGGAAGGTAAAGACTCCCATGGCTTGCGCCTAAGATGCGTGCTGTACTTTTTCAAGCAGAATCCGCCTGCCGTCCGCGCTCAATCCCAGGCTGTCGATCTCGCGGGCCAGCTGCGCAGGGCTGCCGTAACCGCCGACGTAGCCGTTAAGGCGCGTTACAGCCGTCGAGCGCACGAAATCGGAGTGCCGCGGATAAATCAGCGACATCTCCCGCGCCAAATCGGTCTGGCGTTTCAGAATATATTTCTGATGATAATCCTCCGCCGGGGTAAAGAAGCGCACCGGAAGTATTTCGCTTCCCACCGCGCGGCCGAGCCGCCGTTGCACCTCCGCCTTGGATGCCATAGCGGCTTGCCGCTGGCGCTCGTCATGGTAAAAGACCGCATTCAGGTACTGGCGGGACCACCCATGGCTCTCCGGGTGGTGGCTGTTCCAGAATACGGCCAGCAGCGCCGCGTAGCTGGTGCGCCGGGGGTCGAAATCGATCTGCACCGTCTCGGTGTGATCGCCCAAATCCGCGTAAGTCGGAGATGCCATGCGGCCGCCGGCATACCCCACGAATGTCCGAATGACGCCCTCGATAGCCCCGAACCGGGACTCGATGCCCCAGAATCAGCCCAATCCGAAATAGGCCGTTTCAAAAACCGCCGGGGCCGCCGCATCGATGGGCGGCTGCGCCGGAGCGGATGACACGTCGGTACGATATGCTGATCTCATGCAGGACTCCTCACATTTTATTTCTTGTATCATGCTAATCACGATCCGGTCGGGAAACACCCCCATTTCCGGCCCCACTCATCCCAGCGGCGCAAACCGCGGCCTTTATTCCCCGGCACCCCCGACGCGCCGGCGCTTCCGACCGCAGCGATTGGGTTTTTCCCTGCCGGTGCAATACCTCCCTTCCCGGACTGCCGAGCTTGCGCGGGGCGCAAAAATTCATTGCCGGTTTTGCGCTTAGGTCGTAGTGTTACCAATCTACGTCAAAGGCACCAAATACAGCAGATTAAAACCAGACATGAAAATAGGTGCACATACACTAATAAGATCCACCGCTGGCGAGGAAGTTATTAATGTCCCTTAGCTGTCTTCCGGATAACCAATAATTAAACGGATGCAGGTAGACTTTTTCCGCGCGGGTGCGTCTAAATCGATAAGCCCTGGTGGAAACGGCGGCCTGATAAATAATCGTTGCCGGCCTCACAGGCAAAGGAGAAAGCGGTTATGCGCAACATTGCAATCATCTTATGGGTCATTGCTTTCGGGCTGCTGGCCGGCGTCGCGTCGGCCGCGCAGGAAACCGCAGCGCCCGACACTTCCGAGGATGCGATCGGCCGGACGCCGCCGCGCCTGAGCCTTGTGGAGGGAGAGGTATCCTTCTGGCGTCCCGGGGCCGAGGAGTGGGTCCAAGCCCAGATCAACACACCCCTGGCGCCCGGCGACCAGCTCTTTGCCGGGCCAGACAGCCGCATGGAGATTCAAATCGGCGGCCAGGCCTTTATACGAGGGGGCGCGCACACCCAGATCGGCCTGGAAAGCCAGGAGCCGGATTTCATTCAGCTTAAAGTGACCGCGGGACAGGCCTCCCTGGACCTGCGCAGCATAGCCCCCGGCCGCATGGTGGAAGTGGACACCCCGAATGCCGCCTTCACCATCGAGACCGAGGGCTATTACCGGTTGGATGTCGGTGAAGATCGCACCGTATTCATCACCCGCCGCGCCGGACGGGCTTCGGCCATTCTCGCCGGCGGCGACAAGATCCCCATCGGACCGAACGCGGCAGTGACGGTCCAAGGCTCCGCAAACCCATCGATTTCCTCGCAAACGGCACCCCCGTTGGATGGGCTGGATCAATGGAATTATGCCCGCACCGACCGGATGCTGGAAGAACGCGAGAGCGGCCGTTACGTCTCTCCCGAAACCTACGGCATTGATGAACTCGACCGCCACGGGACATGGCGCATAGTGCCCACCTACGGGGCGGTCTGGAAGCCCAGAGGAGTTGCCGTCGATTGGGTCCCGTACAGTACCGGCGCCTGGATGCATGATCCCTATTACGGCTGGACATGGGTGGATACGGCCCCGTGGGGCTGGGCGCCCTATCATTACGGACGCTGGGTCCGCTTCAACGGGACCTGGTGCTGGGCGCCGGGTCCCCGGATCACCCGGCCGATTTATGCACCCGCACTGGTCGCATTCTTCGGCGAACCCGGTTTTCAGCTCGGCATCGGCTTCGCCGGGCCGGTCGTCGGATGGGTCTCGCTGGGCTGGGGCGAACCGCTGATTCCATGGTGGGGAAGACCCGGCTTCATCCATCGTCCCTGGTGGGGAGGATGGGCCGGCCCGCGAATGGTGAACAACCGCGTCATTCATCACAGGACCGTCGTCAATGTGACGGAAATCAACATCTATCGCAATGCGCGGTTCCGCAACGCCATGGTCGTGGTCGGAAGAGATCATTTCGGACGCGGTCCCATCAGCCATGCGCGCATCCGCAAGGCCGACTCCCGGCATCTGCGCCCCGCCCACGCGGCACCCCGGATCGCGGCGACGCCCGCCGGCCTGGTACCGAACTCCCATCGCGGCGTACGGCCGCCTGAAACGCACCTGAAGCGATCCGTGGTAAGCGCCCGCCAGCACCGCGGAGGGTCGATATCCACCGCCGATCCCGGCCAGGACGGCAACTCACGGACCCGCTGGAGCTCGCCGCAGCATTCGCCGGCAGGCTCGCAACGCCCGTCCGTCAAGGCGGACACGGACACGCGCACCAGAGTTAATGGCCGTGCGGCATCCCCGTCGGTCCGCAGCGAAGGAGTTAAGAGACTGGAACGGCGCACCGATATCCCAACGCCGGCGCGCGGCCCGGCAGCGCCGCACCCCCAGGGGCCGGCCCGTGTGGATAAACCGCAGATCGCAGCGCCCAGCGCACCCGAGAAGCCCGTGGAGGCGAAACGAAACGATTTGCGACATCGATCGGAGCGGGAGGCACCGCCGCCGCGCATGGTCCGCGAGGGCGACCCACCCGCGAAGCGTACAGCCCCAGCCAGGGAAACGCGGGTTGAATCGAGCGGCAAAGTCGTGCGCCGGCCCGAGCGCAATCCGAGCGGTCCGAGCGCTCCGCCGCCCGCCATCCGTTCCGAATCCGCGCGGCCGCAAGATCAGTCGCGCGGCGCCGCGCCGTCGCGGATCGAACCGGAGCGTTCAGAACCACCCCGGGGTACGGGCGACCGTTTCTCAAGGGCCTATCCGAATGCATCGCCCCGGCAAGAAGGTCCCTCCGGATCTTTTGCGCCGCGCCGTGATTCATCCGAACTGCCGCAGAGATTCAACCGCGCCGTACCGGAAAGCCGGCAGGGAGGCCGGGCGCCCCAGGTGCAGAACAGCCGGCCTGGTCGTGCCTTTTAAGAATAGCCGGGGATGGAAAGGTCAGTGGGTCCATTCATATTTTCATGAACGTCCCCTATTCTTGATTAAATCCAGGAAGCCTTCAAGTTCAACCGGGTTCATGTGCCTTAAATTTTCCTCCCCGGGAAATTTGCGGTTATTCACCTCATCGACATAGGACCGAATTGCACTCAAAGCACGCTCGCGAAAGTTTTCGTACTTTTTGTTGTGCCTGAAATTGAAAGACGACCATCCCAACATATCCAGAACAACAAGAACTTGACCATCCGTGTGTTTTCCAGCGCCGATGCCGATCGTTGGCACGCTTAACTTTGAAGTCAGATATTCGGAAATTTCATCCGGTATGGTCTCGAACAAAATGATCTTGGCCCCGGCTGCCTCCATCAAAAATACTTCTTGCACGAATGTGTACGCTTCGGATGCCGCCTTAGCCTTATATCCCGGCTTTTCTGTTTGAGGGGTGAGTCCCAGATGTGAGCAGACCTCCACACCGTGGGTGCTGAGATGTTTCACGACATCTGCTTTTATGCCTTCAATCTTTACCCCATCTGCGCCGTTCGCAAGAAAACGCCGGGCGTTTTCGAGAGCCTGACCGGGTGTGTCACAAGACCCATAGGGCATATCCACAAGGAGATACGCCGTAGTGACTCCGCGGCGAACCGCCTTCAGGTGGTGCACCATATCATCCATCAGCACTTCTTGTTCGGAGCCATAACCCAGGATATTGGTCCCGACACTGTCGCCGACAAAAATAATGTCGACGCCGGCCTCCTCTTCCAATACGGCCGTGGGATAATCGTAGCAGGTGAGCATGGTGATTTTCTCGCCCGTCAATTTTCTTCTTTTGAGATATTCCAGATCTTTTTTCATACTTTTCTCCTGCGAACCTTCATCCCGGTGAAGCAGGCGGCGGCGAACTTCGCTAAAGCCAATTCACTGAACTGCGATTTTGGTACAACGCCCCTGCTGCCCCGGGGCATGCAGGGTTAGCCAAAAAAGCCACAAGGATATCTCTCCGGTCGATAGGTGACTGCCCGGCTGGCTACTCAACACGATTGCCAAGTTTTTGCAAATCAATTCTCCGGTTAGCTCTACGCGTAAGGATGTGACGTACTGCCGGAGTACCCCGGATCAACCACGTTCAGGCCTAAACTCAACTCTGCAGCGCAGCTCATCTTAAATCCAGTCCTCGCAGGACGCGGTCTTGTCCCCGCCTGCATCGCCCGTGTTCAGCGTGCCTGACACCTCAACCAGCATGGCCCGGCACTCAGCTTGCGCCGAGGTCTTGTGTTCAACGCCCTTGGGAATCACGAACAGTTCCCCTTTTTTCACCGCCACGGCATGACCACGGAACCGAATCAACATCTGCCCCTCAAGGACGATAAACACTTCATCGGTATCCTTGTGATCGTGCCACACGAACTCCCCCTGGAACTTCACCAATTTGAAGTGATAGTCGTTCATTTGGGCAATGATCTTGGGCGACCAGTGTTCGGAGAACTTGGCGAACTTTTCAGCGATGTTGATCGAGTGGTATTCCAATGCGGTTGCTCCCATCTGGCGGTTGTGGGCCAACTGTTTATCGCTTCCTCGACCGACCGATACGGTTTAATGGGGTAGCCGAAATGACTCTCGTGCCAGATATGAACGCGGGCTTCGTTCTTAAGATCGATTCGGATCGGCAATTCCGCAAAAAGACTTCGCGCCGAGTCACATCTTCGAGATTCAGTTGCCTCCGTCAAGTCTGCGCCGTCGTAGTAGACGAGATCAATGTCATGTATGTCGGCCGACAAATCGCGGCCCGCCAGATAATTCCATACCGACTGGCTCACACAGCCCGCACCGACATACCAATTTGGCAAGCATAAATCGGAGGCCCGCTCAAGAACCGTTCGGATTAAGCGGTTATCCAACAAAATCGACTCCAGTGCCTTTAATTGCGACTGAAGATTCAGGGCGATTGGACGCATCGGTTCTCCCATGCCAAACACGGAATTGAGGGCCGCTCCGGAAATTCGACAAAACGGCAGCGCTGCTTTTCGTGTCCTTCAAATACTGGATTAGCCTGGCGTTCACATACTCGAATGCCCAATAGTATGGCCATCTTGTAAATAGCGCGCGTTCACCAAGCCCGGCCGCGAATGCGAGCAACTGGCTCTCGGATGGACCGGTTCTTCCTTCCGCACCTAACGTTGCTGTGCGCGTCCTTTCGATGGATGAGTCAGGCCAGGACCGTTATTCGGAGACAACCATTCTATACCCGAAATCGATCTCATTTTTCTCGAGAATATCGCCATAGCGCGCATGCCACAGACCGCTGGACAGATCGGCCTTCAAGCGCGCCAATCCTTCTTCAACCTGGTGAACCCGCGAAAATGTTGAAATGGCGCTTCTGACGCCCTCGTCGAGGTATGCTTCCGGGCGGCGCCAGTAAGCACACAAAAACCCATCGGTGCAGTCATGCGCTATCGGCACCGTGACCGCCCGAACAGGGCCCATCCAGGACGAGAGTTGTTCTATTGAGGGAAACATCGATTCATCGATCGATTTGATCTGGGGCAGATAGTCCAAGAGCCAGAAATGGGTGACGAAGCCGATCCATGTCAGCAGGACCACCTTTCGCTTCGCAACCCGCAGGGCCTCGCGCAGGCCTCTTGCGATGTCGGACCAATGATGAATGGTCAGCAGGGCCATGGCGCAGTCGAACGTGTCTTGTTGGAAGGGAAGTGCCTCGGCGCGGGCCTGAACGATAGGAACTTTGGGCTGGTGGCGTTGGGCGATCATGACCCAAGACGGTTCCACGGCAATCACGCGACGATCAGGCGGTTCGTAGGAGCCTGCCCCGGCACCAAGGTTTACAATTGCGCGAGCGTCGGCGAGTTCACGCGCAAGGACGGCTGCGATTCCGGGATCAGGACGCCGGTAGTTGCGATATTGTTTCCCGATGCTGTCGTATAGAGTTGCAGCCAAGTTGAACTCCTTTTCCCCTCAAGCGCCGTGTTTGGCGCTTTGCGGATATTTCCCGTGCTTGAAAGCCGCGTACCAAGTCGCTCTCATCTGTGGAGTTGCCAGATCGAGCTCGTTGAATATTTCCATCGTAAATTCGATAGAACCCAACCCGCTGGCGGTAACGATACCTCGATCCCTGGTCGATAGGGAATCGATATAATGATCACTTTCCTGATACTCGGGAACCATCTTTGATAGATATGCCCGTGAGTTGCTCGTATGTTTTCGGCCTCGCAAAAGTCCGGCACGCGCTATGACCGTTGTGGCGGCACAGATCGCCGCAATAGGTCTTTTTGCATTTTCCAGGCGGTGCAGAAGTTGTTCGATCTCGGCCTTGGGATAGGTGCCTTCCCACAAATACCCACCCGGAAGAATGAAAATCAGGACATCTTCAATCTCAATTGCAGAAATCGGCTGGTCAGGCAGGACACGTAAACCACCCATTGAAACAACCACTTTATCTGAGAAACCGACGCTCACCACTTCAACTTTGCCAAAACGCCGGAGTTCGGCAAGCACATGCCCTAACTCCCAATCTGCATATCCATCAAATACGAGTGTATATGCTCTCATTTCCTCTTTCCTCCTGGTGTCGGATTAAACGACATGCCTTCCCCGCCGCCTGCTGCACTCAAGCGCCTGGCTTGGCAGCCGCGCTGATCCCTCTTAAACCCAACCTTTACACTGTGGGCGCAATGTAGATATCACTGCCGAGCGTTTCAAGATAGGCCGGCCCCACCAGGCAACGATTGCGCCCTGCCAATTTTCAATCTGCGATTCGACCTTCCTTTGAACGCGCCAAGCAACTCTCGTGGGCTCTTAAAACAGGCGCGTGCGCCCGAAGACTCCAGCTCCTCTCTTGTGCCGTACCCCCACAGAACGCCAAACCCACAGACGTCATTCGCGTTCGCACCGATCATATCATGCTCTCGATCGCCTACCATTGACGCCTCCGACGCAACGATCGATTCATTCTGTAGAATATGAGCTATCAGACTTGCTTTATCGCAGCGGGTCCCATCCAGCTCGCTTCCATAGATTGCCTTAAAGTATCGGCGCAATTCAAAATGATCGATAATCCGTTCAGCGAAAACCGTGGGTTTTGATGTCGCGACATGGAGTGTATGACCATTGTCCTGCAGGATATTCAGCATTTCTGGAATACCTTCATAGATTTCGTTCTCAAACAGGCCCACTGCGCCGAACCGCTCCCGATAAACCGATAGGGCTTGCTCGGCCAGCTTGTCATCATCAGAGCCAAGCAATGCAGCGAAACTTTTCTTCAGAGGAGGCCCGATACACCAGCGCAAACTCATGCGTGGCGGTAACGGCCGACCCATCCTGATCAAGGCATACGAAATGCATCTCGTGATGCCTTGATAAGGATCTGTCAGTGTTCCGTCCAAATCAAAGAATATGTTCATTTGGTTTTTCAAAAATTCGCTTGAGCCGTGAGCGTTTTAAACCGAAGCGGCGTGCTGCAAATAAGGTCAGAAATAATTAGTTTTCAACCTTTTCTCATTTTCAAATCTTTCCATTGCCAGCTGAATTAATCGATCAATTAGTTCGTCGTATGGAATTCCGGATGCTTCCCAAAGTTTGGGATACATACTTATTCTTGTAAAACCGGGAATCGTGTTGATTTCGTTTACAAGTATTTCACCATTGCTTTTCAGGAACATATCAACACGGCCAAGCCCTTCACAGCAAAGCACCTTGAATGTCTTTACGGCAATTGCTTGCGCGCGTTCGGTCACCTCACTTTGAAGGTTAGCGGGAATTTCCAGGACAGCGCCTTTTTCATCTATATACTTGGCTTCATAAGAATAAAATTCATGACTTGATTTAATCTCTCCAAGTATGGATGCAATTGGTTTTTTATTGCCAAGCACAGAACATTCAATTTCTCTTCCCTCAATATATTCTTCAATAATTACCTTCAAATCGAATGCGAAAGCAGTTTCTACGGCTTTAATATAACCGGCTTCGTTATGGACCTTATTAACACCTACGGAAGAACCCATATTGGCGGGCTTGATAAAAAACGGTACTCCCAATGTACGGGCAACGGTTTCAAATTCCGGTATTTCACCTTCTGAATTTAAGGTCCAAAAACGGGCTATTGGAATTTCCGCCTCTCTTAACAATCGTTTCATTACATCCTTGTCCATACCGACTGCGGAACCTAAAACGCTTGATCCTACAAATGGAATGTTGGCAAGTTTCAAAAGTCCTTGAACGGTACCATCTTCACCCATGGGACCGTGCAGAATTGGAAAAGCCACATCAATGGAGCCATAATCCTGGTAGTTGGCAATGTCGGATATTTGACCATTGCTTTCAGGGGCGAAGGTAACAAGATTGGCTGATCGGTTCAGGCCGATGAGCTTTGGATTGTCTTCATTAATCAAAAAATTTGATTGCTCGTTCAATAACCATCTTCCGGTTTTATCAATTCCGATTAAAATTGGATTGTACTTTTTTTTATCGATTGCATCAAAAACGTTTTTTGCCGATTGAAGTGAAACCTCATGTTCCGCTGATTTACCTCCAAATAGTATCGCCACATTTATCTTTTTCATATCAGCACCGCCTTTCTATATGAATAGGATCAATCGAAGTGCGCCGGAGCGTGAGCGATAGGCTCCAATTCGTTCTACAGGATAAGATCGTGATTCGCTTCGTTCTCACGATCTATCCTTATTCGTTGGTCTTTTTTTGGCAGTCTAGCTCCAATTATCGATCTGACTCGACCTTACGGCTTATCCCCTTCCAAGGACAATTCACGGTCTCTTTATTTCCTCTATGGCAGGCCTCTTCCATGTCTTCATCTTTTCGAAATCCGGAGCATAAATGCGGAGCGCTACGTCAAGGGCCTGATCATTGCGATGAGTGGGCAGCCAGTTTTCGTCCGAAACCCCCACGGGCTTTTCGGCTGAGATGTATATGTCGAGACCCCCTTCGTCGTTCAGTTGGTAGCCTGTATTCTCGCCCACGCTGTACTTTTGCCTGTCGTTAGGTATGAAGAAGCCGGTCCTGGAATCGTAGAGCGTGAACGACCAGAATGCCTTGGCTGGGGGCAGCTGATCCTTGGCAATGCGGATAACGTAATCGTTGCGTGCATTGAGCACCTCTTTTGCAAGGGCGCGAGAGCCAAGATAGATCGCCTGATGCTCCGGTTGACCCAATGGGCCGACCACTGTCTGGAACAACTGTGTCTCTAGATCGATCCGGCCCTTTGGCATGAAAAGCCTGCTCCGGTTCACGGGCGGCCGCACACTTTTTTCCACACTCTCCGCCACCGGGCGGAGCCGCAGAGAACCGATTCCTGCTGCTTTGGCCGGATCAAAGGATTTTCCGGGCTCCATGCCGAGTGCCTTGCAGGCCTCAAGCAGCGCCCGATCCATGTCATTATTCGGATCGAAAATTGTGTGGTTCAGGACAAACTGCATTACCTCCAAGAAATTCGTTCCGAAAACGTCGGCGGTCGTTCTCCCGAACTCCGGAAACGAAAGATCGGCAGGTGCTATGCCCGGCCCGTTCTTGAACTGGGAGAGGGTTTTAAGGGTCACTTGTCGCAACTGTGACTTGATCCGCTCCGCGCGCGGCGGATCATTCAGATGGGGCATGGCGCGAAGTATCATGGCCACGAAATCTCCGGTCATCTCGCAGGTACGATCCACACCTTCAACAGGTTCACCATGGTAGCGCTCCGTACGTTGATTGTAGAAGAGCACACGGGAAGGTCGGGAAAAGTCTCCCCTTTCAAAGGTGGTCGACATAGGGATTTCTATGTAGTGATCGTACGCCGATGTCATCATCGACACGTATTTCGAGTCGATGGCAGGAACCTCCACGATCACCGCCTCTTTACGTAAATCGAGAAGGGCTGTCAGATTAAGAGTGTCGTTATTGGGCCGGGCGACACTTCTTGCTGTGTGGCCGGCCAGTCGACCGGAGAAAAGTATTTTATTCCACCCGGAGTAGGCTGCCCACTTTGCGAAGGTGTTGTATAAGGCCACATACGGGTAGGACCGGCGTACGATGTTCACTGTGTCAACGGCACTTGGGCGTACGCCACTGTACTCCTCGGCTCCGCCGAGATTGACGTACGGGAAAAGGAGACACAGGAGAAGAATAAGGCATTTTCGTTTGCAGATGGTCTTCATCGGTCTATTCTTTGGCCGGGGGCTTCCAACAAAGGGGTAAATCGGAGCGCACCAAAACATCAAACCGATCCGCAACCTCTCTTTGAATGCTTTGGCCCCTGTCTGGAGGGTATGGCTGCCGGTCGAGTGCGTTTTTTGGCTGGTATTGGACAGCCGATCTTTGCGCCGAGCACCGCCCATCGGATTCGTCTCCTGGCTAGGCATCATACATGAAAGCCATTCACGAGGGCAAAACAAAAATGATAGCGGCGATTCTATGAAATCGCATGTCAATACCCACCCAGTACAATCCCCTGCAGCAAAGCGGATGCCGCACGCTTCAACTTTTTAATCGAAGGCCAAATATGCAAACTCCGATTCCGGTCTATCTGTTGCATCAGCAGAGAGTTGAATATCGACTTATTTTTTTTTGAGCGAACGGACCTGCCGGCCGGGCATCAGCATGCCGATTGCCATACCCGACGCAATCATGGCCAGCGTGATGGCGAAGGACAGGTCGTATTTTCCGGTTGCGTCGTATAAAACGCCCGCAAGCGCCGGACTGGCGGCGCTTGCAAGCGTGACGACCGGTGAGGTCCAGCCGAGAATCCGGGCGTAATGGGTTCGTCCGAAGTAAGTACCCAGCAGATGCGGCATCAACACGATCATGCCGCCGAAGCCGATTCCAGTCAGAATCGAGTAGGCGTAGATGAAGTAAATCGATCTTGCGTGCATCAGGCACAGGATGCCGAGCCCCATGCCGGAGAGGAAAAAAACGGATAGACGGCGTCCATCGAACCGCATGCCCAACGCCCCGCACGACAGTCGCCCAATGATGCTGAAGCCCAACATCGTACCCAAGGCGGTTGCCGACGCCATCGGGGAGAAGCCAAGGTCCTGCAGATAGGCGACCTGATGGGTGTTGAGGATGTTGGCGGCAAACAGGATAATCGCGAAGAGCGCGACGATCATCCACAATGCAGGCGATTGCAAGGCCTCCCCCACCAGCCAGTCCGGCTCTGCCGGATCCGGTTGCCTTCCGGCGGCCTGCTTTGTGTTGCGCTCTGCGGATCCCGGGTCGATGCCATCCGGCTTTTGACCGATATCTTCAGGTCGATTCCGGATGAGCAGACCTCCAAGAATAACGGATAGAAAGAGGTGCATGCCGGCCAGGCAAGTCCAGGCCCGCGGCCATCCATAAGTGGAGATCAACCAGCTGATCATGGGGGGCATGGCAAAGCCGCCTATTCCGCCCGATGCGAACAGCAGCCCCATGGCCATGGATCTCCTTCGAATGAACCAGTTGTTGATCACCGAAGTAATCGGAATGAATTCGCCAAAGGCAATCACAATCCCGATGATCACTCCGAAAAAAACATAGGCGTGCCAAATGGCACCGACTTTGGACATACCCAGCAAGCCGACCACAGCGAGGGTGTTGCAGACAAAAATATTTTTCCTCGCCCCGAACCGCGCAATGGTCATACCGGCAAGCGGCCCCAGCATGCCGCCGATGATGAAAAAAAGTGTATAGGGACCGGATAAGACCGACCGGCTCCAATCAAAAGTAGCACTCATGGCAGGCAAAAAAACGCCGTACGCATAAGTGATATTTCCGCACAAGCTCCCATAGATCAGCATCAGTCCGAGAAGATTGATCCATCCATAAAAGCGCATAGGCCGGGTTCTCATCGCGTTGCACTCTTGACTGCCGGCGAAAATGGAAAGTTCTTACCAGCCGATGGGCCGGATCCGGACACTGCGGTATCGATGCTCATTTTCGATTCGCCTTTACTCGGCGTTCATTGCTGACCGGAAAAGGATATTCCATGTGCATAGCCGTAGCTTTGGCAATGTCTTCACCGAGGTACCGGGCAACCACCTTGAGGGCCATGTCGATTCCCGCCGAGATGCCAGCCGAAGTGAACACACGGCCGTCCTCGACGACATGCTGCTCGTACTCAACGGTCACTGCAGGAAAAGAGTCCCGCATCCAATCCAAGGATTTCCAGTGCGTCGTTGCATGCAACCCATCGATCAATCCAGCGTGCCCCAGCAGCATCGCGCCGGTGCAGACGGAAGTCATCGTTTCAACTTCAGCAGCCTTTGAGCGCAGCCATTCAAGCATCAGCGGGTTTTTCAATTCCTTGCGTGTGCCCCACCCACCGGGAACAACCAGGATATCGAGTTTGGGACAATTTTCGAATGAAAAATGCGGAATGACTTTCATGCCCCCGGTTGTCGTGACATTGGAAAGAGTTTCAGCGACTAAAAATACTTCGAATGGGGAAGGCTCTTCCCGCCGCTTGGCCTCATCAATGCGGGTTGCTGAAAATACCTCGAACGGGCCGCAAAAATCGAGCACCTCAATGTCCTTGAAGATAACGATGCCCACACGCTTTCGGATCATTTTTACCTCCCGGTGGCGCAGCTCCGTTTACCGGCTGCGCGTGACGGAAATTTATCCTAAGCAGGCGGCAGGTTGCCACCTCTAATTCAGTTCTGTGCGATCCAACACTTTTTAGTAAAGGCATGCAGCATACTCGAGTTTTTTCCTCCTCGAAACATCTTTTTCGGCGCTTCCATATGCTCGGGATCCACTGGCGGTCATTCCGCCGAACTCGACCGGCCGTGGCGGGCGCAGAGGTTCGTGCGCCGGCAGCCCTTTCAAGGACCGCTGGGTGCTCACAAGCATAGATTCAGTGACCTATAATCCAGTCTTCAATAACGTGCCGCTTTGGGGGATTTTGCTTAGTCGGTGAATACCGAGACCTACCGCACGGCAAATCGATATCCGTCATTCCGGCGTAAGCCGGGCACGCAGTGAAGCCTTGGCGCTATCCAGTGGCAATGGCACAATTTCCTGGTTCTCGCCTGGATGCCGGGTCGAGCCCGGCATGACGATGTCGGAGGCACAGCCGTATACCGGGACTTACCGCTCGGCAAATCGATATCCGTCATTTACCGCTCAGCAAATCGATATCCGTCATTGCGGCGCAAGCCGGGCACGCAGTGAAGCCTTGGCGCTATCCAGTGGCAATGGCACAATTTCCCGGTTCTCGCCTGGATGCCGGGTCGAGCCCGGCATGACGAGATCAGGGGCACTTTCGGATATCGGATTACGCTACTGGAGTGAACTGCATAACCATTTATTTAGAATATGTGTACTCAGGTCAGTGGCCCGGAGTTTGAGCGCATGTGCGTTTCCGGGCCTCCCGGAGCGCACTAAAGGCACTTGAACGTGTGGGTATGGCCCAAACCGCCTGCCGCGACCGCCGGGTTTAAGACCAGAAAGTTGAATTAACTATCTTCCATTCAGATTTTTGTTGACATTCAATTTACGACAATGACATTGTCGACAATACCACCTTCCGTTTGGCTTTAAACTCCTAAGGGGTCGTCGAATGGCAACAAACCCAAATCTGCTTGAAATTCGTAATCTTTCTCTCAACTTCGGAGGTATCGGGGCCCTAAATAAAGTCGACCTGAACGTAAAAAGGGGCCTCCTCTTTTCACTCATTGGGCCGAACGGCGCCGGTAAAACAAGCCTAGTAAACTGTATTTCTAAATTTTATATCCCCAAAAGCGGTAAAATCAGCTTCAATGGCCGTGATATTACCTCTATCGCCTCCCATGATGTGGTCCGCTGCGGTATCTCCCGGACCTTTCAAAATATAGAGCTTTTCAAGGAAATGACAGTCCTCGACAATATCAAGCTCGGGCGCCATATCCATCTTCGCTCCGGTCCGATTTCAGGAATCCTATACTGGGGCAAAGCCAAAAAGGAAGAAAAGGAACTCGAGGAACTTCTGGCCCGGGAAATCCTCTCTTTTCTTGATCTCAGCTCCTACAAAAACCGCGTCGTCGGAACGCTCTCTTATGGACTCCAGAAGCGAGTCGATCTGGCCAGGGCTCTCGCATGCAAACCGGAGCTTCTAATCCTTGACGAACCGGTGGCCGGCATGAATCGCGAAGAAACCAAAGATATGATCGACCACGTGCTCCAAATCAAGAAATCCTGGGGTTTGACCGTTTTTCTCATTGAACATGACATGGAAATCGTAATGAACATCTCCGACTGGATAGCTGTGATGAATTTCGGCGAAAAAATGGCGGAAGGAACGGCTGCGGAGGTTCAAAAGAACCCTGAAGTGATACGGATCTATCTGGGAAAGCAATGCCAGCAATAAGGGGAGAGGCTGATGCAACTTTTAATGAATGTTCTGGTCGCCGGGATTGCCACAGGTAGCGTCTATTCCCTCATTGCTATCGGACTTGTTCTGATTTTCAAGTCGAGCGGAGTTATTAACTTTGCTCAGGGATCGATGGTGATGATAGGAGCGTTCTTATCCTACGCCTTCGTTACCCAACTTAAGTTATCCGTCTATACAAGCCTCTTTTTAGCTCTTTTAATTTCCGCAATCATCGGTGTGATCATAGAACGTTTCGTCCTCCGTTACCTTACGGGGGTTTCACTTATTTCAATTATCATGGTGACAATGGGAATTTCCATCATTATGGATGGAAGTGCTCTGGCGATTTGGGGATCCTCCAATTTTACATTTCCTCGTATGTTTCCTTCCTTTTCGGTCAGCTTCGCTGGAATACGAATTGCTTCCAGCTACATCTGGAGTTTTGTCGCTTCAATGAGTCTTTTGTTGATATTCTTCATCTTTTTTAAGTATTCCAACTTAGGGCTTTCCATGCGGGCCGCGGCTGACAATCAGAAACTTGCGATTGCCTTGGGAATCAGTCCAAGAAAAATCTTATCAGTTACATGGGCGATAAGCTCAGTCGTGGCGACTGCAGGAGGAATTCTGCTTGCAAGTCTGAGTTCTCTTCACGTCAGCCTGAGTTTTATTGGCCTGGTTGTGTTTCCAGTGGTCATCCTGGGCGGCCTTGACAGTATCGTGGGGGCTGCTATCGGCGGCATCATCGTGGGTATCATCGAGGCGATAGCAGGTGTCTATATAGCACCACTTCTGGGCGGCGCATTTCAACAGGTTGCTGCATTTGCTTTTCTTTTGATCATTCTTTTTATCAAACCGTACGGATTGTTTGGGACAAAACAAATCGAAAGGCTCTAAGGCATGGCTGCTTTTCCGGGGAACAAGCGACTGGCGCTGGTGGTGATTTGCTCCTTTGTGTTCCTATTACTCCCCTTCTCACTCGCGTCCTACACCAAGTATATTCTATTTTTGATCAACATGTCGGCTATCGGTGTCATCGGCGCCTCGGGACTGAACATTCTCACAGGCTACACAGGCCTGATTTCCATGGGGCAGGCGGCCTTTATGGGAGTAGGCGCCTATACCGTGGCCATCCTGAGCACCCGTTTTGGCCTTCCCTTCTGGATCAATCTACCTGCCGCGGGAATCGTAACGATGATCGTGGGGATAATCGCCGGCACCCCTTCGCTTCGGTTAAAAGGATTCTATCTCGCAATGGCCACTTTGGCAGCCCAGTTCCTTCTGGAATACCTGTTCAAGAACTGGGAAGGATTAACCTTGGGGGTTCAGGGCATTTTTATCACCCCGCCCAAGATCTTCGGTTTGCACATGAATGATGACCGCGTGTTCTACTTTATCGTGGTGCCTTTGGCCATCTTGGGTGTCCTCGCCAGTCGGAATCTTTTCAGAACCAACGTGGGACGCTCTTTCATTGCCATACGAGACCGGGACATCGCAGCCGGTCTCATTGGAATCAACGTGCTAAAGTACAAGTTGTATTCATTTGCGATCAGCTCTTTTTACGCCGGGGTGGCCGGTGGTCTATGGTCTTACTATATGACCATCATTAACCCGGAAGCCTTTCAGTTAACTACTTCAATAGACTACATAGCAATGATCATTGTCGGCGGAATGGGTACCATTCTCGGCGCCGTCTTTGGCGCTCTGTTCGTCGTACTTCTCCCCGAGGCGATTCAGCGCATAATGGAGATCCTGCAGCCTATCCTTAACATCGATTACACTTTTGTAGCTTTCAAGCAAATTATCTTTGGTTTCTTCATTGTCATATTTCTAATTGTGGAACCCAGAGGCTTGGCGCAAATTTTTTCGCGAATCTCCGCAGCAATAAAACACCGGAAGGATGGAAAGGAGGTTAAGGAAAAAGAATCGTTGGAGTCGGCCTTCGTAGAATAATCATTCACTTTACAGGAGGGTTTGGACCATGAAAAAGATTTCGATCTTGATAATTGCAAGCCTGATTATGACAGCAGGCTTCTTTTCAACAGCGAGCGCAGGAGAAATTCCTATTGGGATCTGGGGGACCTTGAGCGGAACCGATACCGATGTAAATGGCATGTCCTATGGACCAAGAGACTTCTTGACCTATGCGAATGAAAAGTTCGGAGGAGTTATGGGGCATAAATATGTTCCCATTCTGCTGGACGGCAAGAACGCAATCCCCGAGGAAGTCAAGGTGTTCAAACGTTTAGCTGACGTCGACCGCGCCATTGTAATCAACGGCTGGTCCACGGGAGGGACAAAAGCCCTTAGAGATCAAATCAACACGTTGACCAAGATCCCTTATCTAGGACAAACTTTGACCAAGGACGTCCTCGATCCAAAACTCTACCCCTTCATTTTTTTGATCGGGCCGACTTACGAAGACCAGGTTGTCATAGGCTTGAACTGGGCCAAACAGCAGGGGGCTAAAACTTTTGCTTTCCTGCATGCCGACATCGAGTATGGAAGGGGGCCGGTTCGCACGGCCATAAATGAGAAAGTACCGGAAAAACTAGGCTTAACTATCGTTGGAGATATTGAATATCCGGGCGCATCGCCGGACTTTACTTCACAGTTGCTCAGGATACAGCAACTCAATCCCGATTATATCTACATACAAGATTCAGTCAACAATACCATTAAAATCCTCAGGGATGCCGCCAAAGTAGGGGTGCCCGCAAGCAAGTTCATCGGCAATTGCTATAATTTCAGTCATCTGATCACCGATACGGCCGGAAAAGATGCGGAGGGATTCAAAGCTCTCCAGATCAATGCAGATTGGGGTGAGGATATCCCACTCATGAAAGAGATCATGGAATTTAAAAAGACCCATAAAGTAGCCAAAGAGGACACCTATTACGTCAAGGGCTGGGTGGAAGGGAAAATCATTCACGAGGCGGTTTCCCGGGTGCTGAAGAAGACCGGTGGAAAAATTCCCGAACTTGCGGCGTTCCGCCAAATGGTCAGAGACGAATGGGAGAACATTGAAGAATTCGACACCGGCGGCGGCACTCCTCCGCTCACTTATAAAGGTCACCAGGGTCATGCCTTGGCACGGATCCTCGAAGTCAAGGGAGGGAAGTACGTTCCAATCAGTGACTGGATCGAAAGCAATTAATTTCTTTTGCCGGGTAAGGCATGTCCCGTGTCCGCCCTTGGAAATCAAACTATGCTGCTTGAATTCAATGAAGTTGAGATTCTTTATAGCAACATTATCCTCGCTTTAAAGGGGGTAACTCTGGAAGTTTCAGAGGGAAGCATCGTGAGCATCCTCGGGTCCAATGGGGCTGGAAAATCCACCATCCTGAAGGCAATTTCAGGCCTGCTTACGACCGAAAGCGGCCGGATCAGCAAAGGTGCCGTTATCTTTCAGGGAAAGCGGATCAACGGGGTGGAGCCGGCCGTGATTGCAAGGTCCGGGATTTCCATGGTCATGGAGGGCAGGGCCTTGTTCCGATCCCTGACGGTGGAAGAGAACATTAAGGTAGGGAGCCTTATCCGCAAAGACGGCAAAAAACAAATAGCTGAGGACTTGGAAACCATCACGCGGTTTTTCCCACGCCTGTGGGAACGAAAGCGTCAAACGGCCGGAACCTTGAGCGGCGGAGAAGCGCAAATGCTTGTGATCTCCATGGCCTTGATGACCAAGCCCAAGCTTCTCCTTCTGGATGAACCGTCCCTCGGGCTTGCCCCCTTAATGGCCGAACATGTTTTCGAGGCGATAAAGAAGATCAACGCTGATTTGGGAACGACCATCGTGCTGGTAGAGCAAAATGCCTATCTTTCCCTTCCGATATCTGATTTCGCCTACGTCATTACCAATGGGCAGGTTGCCTTGAAAGCGGCCGCGGAAGAACTGGAAGGGCGGGATATTTCCTGTTATTATCTGGGAGCTAATTGATAGACAGCAGGCTGTTGTGTTTTCATCTTGACTTTAGGTATGGGTTTACTTCCGGGAGAGCCTACCGTCCAATGAGCAGGCTCTCCCGGAGGCCTCCACTAAGGGGGATAACGGCAAACCTTCGCTATCCAGATACCCATCCATGCAAAGAGGTTTCCAAACTTTCAATCGGGCTCAAAGTAAATACGCGGTGCAATGTTCTGCAGGTCAAGTGCGCGGTTTTGAAGTTACTTCTACTCAAAGCCCCGGTCATACCATAAAAAAGGAGATCGATAACCATGAACGGACGATTGGCTGCCTTAGTCGGCCCTAAACAGATCGAGATCAGGGAATACCCCTTACCTTCGGTGGAAAAGGGGGCGCTGCTGACGCGCGTGCTGCGGAGCAACCTTTGCGGCAGCGAGTTGCATATTTGGCGTTGGGCCCATCCGCTGATTAAAAATGCTGTAATGGGGCACGAAATGGTAGCCCAGGTGGTGAGCCTGGGGCAAGGCGTAGAGAGCGACTATGCCGGCAATCCAATAAAAGCGGGGGACCGCGTGGTGGCCCCTTATTTTCTCACCTGCCTCAAATGCGGCCCCTGTTCCCGAGGGGATCTGAATATGTGCCAGAATGCTTACCGCTGGTGGTCCCAGAAGCCGGAAAACCCGCCCCATTTTACCGGAACGTTCGCCACCCACTACTACATCCAGCCGGGACAATTTTTCTATAAGGTGCCGGAGGAACTTCCCAGCAGCATCGTTGCGGGTGCGAATTGTGGTCTCTCCCAGGTTATTTTCGGGCTGGAGAAGGCGGGTCTTTCCTCGGGCGAGAATCTGGTCATTCAGGGTGCCGGGGGGCTCGGACTCTATGCAACTGCCGTCGCCAAAGAAAAAGGCGCGATCGTCACCGTCGTGGACGGCATACCGTCACGGTTGGAGCTGGCCAAAGAGTTTGGGGCGGACCATACGATTGATTTGAAATCACTCTCCTGGGATGCTTTAAAGGAAAAAGTTCTGCATATCACGGAAACGAAAGGTGCCGACGTGGTGCTGGAGGTATCAGGCGCTCCCGCTGCCTTCCCGGAAGGGATTGAGTTGTTGCGAACCTGCGGCAGGTTGGTTTCGATCGGGAATGTGAGCGTGGACAAGGCCTTCGAAGTGCCCCTTGCCCCCGGCTGGATTACCCGCAAATCGATAACGATTATCGGTGTCGTTCGATATAATCCATGGTATCTGCTTAAGGCCCTGGAATTTCTAAAACGCACTTTTAAGAAATTGAATTATGAGAAATTAACCGACAAGACATTCTCGCTCGACCAGATCCAGGAAGCCCTGGAACAGGCGGAGAACCGGACCGTCACCCGAGCTGTGATAATACCTTGATTTTCGGTTTATCGCTTCCCCTGAAGGTGAATGAAAGAAGCGATAAGGATTACAGAATAAAAAAGGATCAAAAATATGGAGACCTTCTTAAGAGTTGATGTCGGCCGCAAAACGGCTGTCAGGGAAAAGGTGGCGGAAAATTACCTTAAGGTGGGTGGAAGGAGCCTGACGGTTAAGCTTCTCCTGAATGAAATCACTCCATCATGTGAACCTTTGGGCAAAAATAACAAATTGATTATCGCCACGGGGCTTTTTGCGGGAACAGGACTGTCAAGCAGCGGCAGAACATCCATAGGCGGAAAAAGCCCACTGACGGGCACCATCAAAGAGAGCAATTCGGGCGGCATTTTGGCGGACCGGCTCGCACGGATTGGGATCAAGGCTGTCATCATCGAAGGATTGCCTCAGGATGATTCCTGGCATCTTTTGAAGATCACGCCGCACGGGTGCTCTTTTATTCCCGCCGATCCTTACCTGGGGATGGGAACTTACACCTTGTGTGAAACGATTCTGACCCAATTTCCCCAAGCCGCAATCACTTGCATTGGTCCCGCCGGAGAGAAACTCTATTCCGCCGCCGCGATCGCCATTACCGACAAGGAAGGCAAGCCGGGTCGGTTCTGCGGCCGCGGGGGGCTCGGCGCCCTGATGGGGTCCAAGAAAATTAAAGCCATCATCGTTGAAGGGCAGGGGAAAGTGCCTCTCGCGGATGAGGAAAAGTTCAAAAATTGCCGCAAGAGATATACCCAACTGTTGAAGGATGCCCCCAGCAGCGCGGCATACCGGGAATTCGGAACGGCCGCCATGGTGGGAGCGGTCAATGCACTTAGCGGGCTGCCGGTCAGGAATTTCAGCCAGGGAAGTTTCGATCAGGCCGAGCAAATTTACGCGGAGTCCATCAACGCCAGCATCCGGCAGCGCGGGGGAGAGGGCAAAATCACCCATGCGTGCATGCCCGGTTGCGTGATTGGATGTTCCAACGTTTTCCCTGATGCCAACGGGAAAGCCATTGTTTCCCCAATCGAGTATGAAACCATCGGTCTGCTGGGTCCCAACCTCGGGATATCCAGTATGGATGTCATCACGCGACTCAATTTTTTATGTAACGACATCGGATTGGATACTATTGAGACCGGGGCTGCCCTAGGTGTGGCCATGGAGGCAGGCGTCCTGCGGTTCGGCGACGGGGATGGGGCAGCCCGAATCCTGGAGGAAGCCCGGCGGGCGACCGTTTTGGGCAGAGTCATCGGCAACGGCGTAGTTGTAACCGCAAAAGTCTTCGGGATCATCAATGTGCCGGCAGTAAAAGGCCAGGCCATGCCCGCCTATGATCCGCGGGCCATCAAAGGCATGGGCGTCACTTATGCCACCTCGGCTATGGGAGCGGATCATACGGCGGGCCCCACCGCACGGTCTCCCGTTGAACATAAAAGTCCCGACGGGCAGGCGGCGCTTTCCTTGAAGATGCAGAAGCTGCTTCCGATTTTTGATTGCACGGGTCTTTGCCTGTTTACAATAGGCGCGGTAGCCCCCCGCCTGGACCTTGTGCTCGATCTTCTCAACGCCCGGTTCGGCTGGGGTTTGGATCAGGGCTGGTTTGAAAAAATGAGCGTGGAGACCCTGAAGGACGAAAAACGATTCAACCAGTTGGCCGGTTTTACGTCGGTCCATGACCGCTTGCCGGAATGTTTCACCGAAAGACCTCTTCCGGAGCTGGGAACCGTATTCGATGTCCCTGAAGAAGATTTGGACCACCTGGTCAAATATGAATAGGAGGGAATGATGATCAGCGCACTCAAAAATATCAGCTTGGCCGTGCCGGAAATCCTTTTTGGACTGGGAGTGATCGGAGAGCTGGGAAATCGAATTCGATCGCTCGGGGCCGACAGGGTCATGGTGGTCACCGACGAGGGGGTTGCCGCGGCCGGCATCCTCAAACGTGTGCTTGGAATTCTCGAAAAAAGCGGCCCAGCCTGCACTGTCTTCGACAAGGTTGAAAAAGAGCCTTCCACAGAAAACGTGGAGCACGCATTCAAGGAAGCTTCGGAAAGCTCCAGCCAGCTTATAATAGGACTTGGCGGGGGCAGCTCCATCGACGTGGCCAAAATGGTGGCCGTGTTATTGAGACACGGTGGGAATCTCCTGGATTATATGGGCCTTGACAAGGTTCCCGGAAGAGGAATTCCCACCATCCTTGTCCCTACCACAGCCGGAACCGGCTCGGAAGTCAGTAAGTATGCGATTTTTGATAACCGCAAAGCCAAAACGAAGCTGGGTGCGGTCAGCAATTACCTCCTTGCCGATCTTGCGGTGGTCGATCCGGAACTGACGCTCTCCATGCCGCCTGCAGTGACCGCTTCCACCGGTGCCGATGCCTTCATCCATGCTGTAGAAGGCTACCTTGCAGTAAAATCTTCTCCGCTTTCCGAGTTATTTGCTCTTGAAGCGGTGCGCATCATATATGAGAATCTGCCGGCAGCCTTCGCCGACGGCCAAAACATTCGCGCCCGGTACCAGATGGCCTATGGAAGTATGCTGGCTGGCATCGTCCTGAATGTTGCTGGAGCAAGCTCCTCTCATGCCCTGGCATATCCAGTGGGTTCCGAGTATCATGTGCCGCATGGGGTTGGGTGCATGCTTACTTTCCTGGAGGTCATGAAATACTTTGCAATGGCGGATTTGCCCAAATTTTCCCGATTGGCCCGGGCCATGGGAGTCAAAACGGAGACCATGAGCCTGCGCCAGGCAGCCGAGCAGGCGCTTGAAGAGATGCGGAAGTTGGTGGAATATATCGAGATACCTCATAAACTCAGCGCGATCAAAATGGACCGGAACCTGATCGAACCTTTTGCCCGGTCCGTGGTGGCCAATCAACAGCGCCTTCTCACCAATGGTCCGCGTGTACTTACGGTTAAAGATATTCAAAACATCTACGAACGGTCTTACTAGGTCCCAAAGGCGGCTGCACGATCTTTTAAGGTGCTACCAAAGGTTTGCCTTGCGCTGCTTCTCGAATTTTGGCTTGCCGGCATTGAGTTGCGGTCATTTTTTTCATACGGCTTGCTTGACGAAAGTCAAATCGAGGGGCCTTAAAAGCAGAAATTAATCTTGACAACTGAGAGGTAAATTGCAATTGTCGACAATCGACAATGCAGGAGGCGCTGTGCGTTTACTGGAGTTTGAAGCCAAATCAATCTTAAAGCGGTACGGCATTGCCACGCCATTGGGTGCGGTATTATCCGAAGGGGAAACGCCTATCAACAATTTTTCCGGGCCGGCCATGCTCAAGGCCCAGATTCCGATCGGCGGACGTGGTAAAACGGGAGGGGTCGTAACTGCGCAAGAGGGTCCCGGATTGCATCGGCAGGTTGCAGGGCTGTTCGCAACCAAGATCCGGGGCTACCGTCCAAAGAAGCTGCTGCTTGAAGAAAAAATGGATATTCAACGTGAGTTTTTCATGGCGATCACCTATGACACGGTCGCCAAAGCGCCTGTGGTCATCTTCTCCAGTGAAGGCGGAGTCGATATCGAAAAGCTGGCCCAACGCGAGCCGGAAAAGATCTGCACGGAACATTTTTCCTTTCGCGACGGCCTGCCCGAACACAAGGCCCGGCAGATTGTCGCCGAAACGGGCATCTCCGGCAAACTGCTGCTGGGGATAGGCACGGTGCTGGCCAAGTTGGCCAAAGTCTTTATCGAAACCGATGCCACGATCGCAGAAATCAACCCGCTGGCATTGATTGGTGCGGGGCAATTGATCGCATTGGATTGCCACCTGGATGTTGATGACGACGCCTTGTTCCGGCACCCGGACATAGCTCAGATCGAGAAAGACGGATCCAGGATTGAATCCGCCCAATCCCAGAGCGATTTCGAGCGCAAAGCAGCCCAGATCGACAGCGTGGATCACAGGGGGGTGGCCGGACGCGTCATCGAATTCGAGGGGAGTTTGGGCCTTATTATCGGCGGCGGGGGCGCCTCCCTGACCGCTTTTGATGCGGTGCGCGCCCATGGTGGCAAGCCGGCCAACTACTGCGAGATCGGCGGCAATCCTTCGGTCAAAAAAGTGAAGGAACTGACCAAGCATATTCTTTCCAAGCCAGGTGTGGAAAAGGTGGCGGTTATCATGAATGTGGTCAGCAACACCCGAGTGGATCTGGTCGCACGCGGCATCATCAAGGGCATCATCGAAGCCGGTAAAGATCCCTCGAAGACTGTGGCCGTGTTCCGGATACCGGGCGCCTGGGAGGAAGAAGGTTTCAAGATTCTGAAAAAGTACGGTGTCCGCTACTGCGACCGAAAAACTTCCATTGACGAAGCAGCGCAGATGGCCGTGGCAAACGCGCGATAATCAGCCGAAAGGGGATGTGCGATGTCGATATTGGCCAATAAGGAGACGCGGGTCATCGTTCAGGGAATAACCGGACGGGAGGCTTCCGCGTTTACCAAGGATATGATGGATTACGACACCACGGTTGTGGCCGGCGTGACGCCCGGCAAAAAGGGCCAGTCAATCCACGGAGTGCCGGTTTTCGATACGGTGCGGCAGTCCTTGAAAGCGCATCCGGCCGATGCCACCGTCATTTCGGTTCCACCGGCATTGGTCAAAGGGGCCGCCCTGGAAGCGCTCGAAAACGGGATCAAACTGCTGGTGATCGTATCCGAGCGCGTACCGCGCAGGGATACCATCGAGATCCTGGAAATCGCCAAAGAACAGGGCGCCAGGGTCATCGGCCCCAATACGCTCGGACTGATTTCCCCCGGCATGATCAAATTGGGAATGGCGGGAGGACCGGTGGAGGATGTCCGCAAGGCGTACACGCCGGGTCCGGTGGGGATCGCCTCGCGCAGCGGCGGAATGACTACCGAGGTGGCCAATCTGCTGACCACCAACGGCATCGGGCAAAGCACCTGCATCGGGATCGGCGGCGACCCGGTGGTCGGATCCAATTTTCTGGATTTGATTCCGCTGTTCGACCAAGACCCTGAAACCAAAGCCGTCGTGCTGTTCAGCGAGCCGGGCGGCGTCATCGAAGAGCGTCTGGCCGACTATGTGAAAGAAAATGAAATCAGGATGCCTATCATCGCTTTCATTGCCGGCCGTTTCGTAGATGAAATGCCCGGCGTGCGCTTCGGGCATGCCGCAACGATCGTCGAGGGGGATCGGGGCAGCGCGCGCGGCAAAATCGCCCGGCTCAGAGATGCCGGCATCCATGTGGCGGATGCTTTTTCGGACATCGTGCGTATAGCCAAAGAGAATATCTGAGAAGGAACCTGCATGAAGCTGAACGAGCTCGAACAAAAAATATGGCAGCGGATTTCATCCGACCTGAGCAAGGAGGTGGTGGCAAGTCCGGATCACGTGGAGCGCATGACCGGCTGGTGCCGCAAGCTGGGCCCTGCCGAGGGCGCGGACATGCAAAGCCTGGTGGCGGGCGCCCTGGTTCACGATATCGGCGTGCTGCATGACAGGAAGTACCATTACGTCGTGGGCAGACCCTTCGCGGTAGAAATATTGCGCGATGCCGGTTTGCCCGAGGAGAAGATCGAACCGGCCTTGCACGTGCTCGAATCGCACAGCCGCTACGGCGGCCCGAACCCCGAGTCAATCGAAGCCCGGGTGGGCCAGGACGCCGACGCACTGGAATACATCGGCGCCATCGGCATCCTGAGGGCCGTCGTCCGCGGGATGACCGACGGGTCTTTCAACGGGCGGATCAGCGATTTTCCGGATTACCTCAAAAATCTGCTCAAAAAAGTGGAAGGCACCTTCCATACGGAAGCGGCCCGCAAGATCGGAACACAGCGAATTGAGTACATGCGTCGATTCCTCGAACGCATCGAATCGGAACTTGCCGGCGAGGTTTGAATGAAAGCAATCGATTTATTGAGGTCGGCCCTGTTTGTCCCCGGCAACCGGCCCGAGCGCATCGACAAGGCTGTGGCCACGGCGGCCGATATCGTGATCATCGATCTCGAAGATGCCGTGCCGATCGCCGAAAAAAAAGCCGTGCTTCCGATCGTGCGCAAAAAGCTGAACGAGCACAGGACGCACCGGATGATGGTGCGTGTTAATGCCTTTGAAACCGGCCTGACCCAAGGCGATCTGGCCGGCATCGTCGGGCCGGGAGTCTGCGCGGTCATGCTGCCCAAAGTGCAGAGCGCTGCAGACATCGTGCACATGGCCAAACTCATCCTGGCGGCGGAAGACGCCTCGGGCATCGAACGGGGCTCACTGGGCCTGGTGGCACTGGTCGAAACGGCCTTGGGCGTGGAAAACGCTTATGCGATTGCGGCCGCGCAAACCCATCCGCAGCGTCTCCACACGATTGCTTTCGGTGCAGCGGATTTCACTTTGGACATGGGGATAAGGATATCCAAAACCGGGGAAGAACTTGCTTTTCCGCGGGCCAGGATCGCAGTGGCCTGCCGTGCGGCGGGTATCGCCCCACCGCTGGACACACCCTGGATGATCGATCTGAAGGATCGCGAGGCGTTTGAGGCCGATGTCGTTCGGGGAAGGTGTTTAGGCTATCGAGGCAAACTGTGCATCCACCCCAATCAAGTCGATTTCTGCAACCGGACGTTTTCGCCCTCGGAAGAAGAAATCGTTTTTGCCGCCAAGGTGGTTGAAGCCTTTGAAGCGGCTGAAGCCGCCGGGCAAGCGGCCATACAGGTGGAAGGCAAATTCGTCGACTACCCAGTGGTCGCGCAGTCCAGAAGAATTTTGGCGTTTGCAGATACAATCGGCCGAGTGGCGATAACTGACAAGCAATAGCGAGGCGGAAATGGGAGAATTTATAAGAGTGCACATTGACCAGGAAAAATGCAAAAGTCCGGATGAGGTGAAAGCCTGGGCCAGCGTCTGTCCGGTAGGCATTTTCAAAGTGCACGATGGAAAGGCGTATGTCGTCGAAGAAAATGAGGATGAATGCACATTTTGCGGGCTTTGCCTGCAGGTCTGCCGAAGCGGGGCTGTGACGATTGAAAAACTCTACGAATGATTGAAAGTTCTGCGGTCGCTTACCTCCTCTTATTCAGGAAAGGGCAGTCATGTTGGCTCTAAAAAGCATAAATGAAATCAAGCCGTCGGGCCTGGGTGATCAGGTGGCCCGCGCGCTGGCCGAAGCGATTCTCGAAGGCGAATTCAAAGGCGGCGACCAACTGCTTGAAATGGAGCTCCAGGCCCACTTCGGTATCAGCCGCTCTCCATTGCGCGAGGCTTTCCGCGAGCTGGAAAAACAGGGTCTGGTGGTCATTGTTCCGCGCAAAGGGACTTATGTCAAACGCATTACACGCAAGGACATAGAAGAACATTTTCCGGTTCGGGCGGAGTTGGAGGGGCTGGCGGCACGACTGGCGGCCTCCCATATAAATCAAACCGCTCTGGACGTCATGGGGGATCTGCTCGAAAAAATGAGAGATGCGGTCAGGAGCGGGGATACCAAGACCTACTATTCGAACCATCTGTTGTTCCACGAGACCTTCATCAATCTGGCCGGCAACGAACTGCTCCTGGGACTGCTGAAAAATCTCCGCATGCAAAGTCTGTGGCATCGTTTTTCCTACCAGTACTACCAGGAGGATCTTCGGAAAGCCTTCGAGGTGCACGGGGAGATTTTGGATCTGTTCAGGGCATCGCCGCCGGTACCCGAAGCAGTCGGGCGCAAAGTGGCCGAACATATCCATGTCGCCTTGGAGCGCTTTCTTACCTATCTGGATGATTACGAGCAGGGTTAGCGCGCTATCACCGGCCCAAATGATTTCAAGCTCCCGAGGTTCCATATCCATAGTTCAGGAGAAAGCAAATGGCGGATGCGGTGTCTGTAGTCAAAAGAATGAACCTGAAGGTTCAGCCATTGGTCGAATTTTTTGAAAGGCTGGCGAGTATCCGGGGCTGGCCCTTTCTGGCCTCCTGGGCCCACCGCGTCACCGGGGTAGTGTTAGTTGTTTATATCGGCTTTCACATCATCACTTTATCCTCCTTGATCGACCCTGTAAAATTCGATGCCAAGATGAAAATACTTGGCTTTGTGCTCTTCGTCTTTCTGGAATTTCTACTCGTTTTGCCCGTGATCTACCATGCGCTCAACGGCGGCCGGGTGATCCTCTACGAGGTATTCGAGTATCGGCGCGACCAGATGGTTCTCCTGTGGGTGGTTGCTCTGGGCGCCCTTTACACCTTCTTGCTGGCCTTCTTCATGATAGCCGGAAACCAGAGTGTTTCAGCGCCTTTTTTCTGGGTCTACACGGCGGCCGCCGCTGGTTGCGTGACCTATATCACGGTCAAAAAGCTCCGCGCATCCGGTGCTTCCGTGTTCTGGAAGTTTCAACGGATTTCCGGCGCATTTCTTTTCCTGATGGTGCCTGCGCATATGCTCTTTATGCATCTCAACCCGGCCATGGGCCACGATTCCCAGGTCATCATCGCGCGCATGGGCAATCTCTTTATCAAGATCGTCGATCTGGGCCTGGTGGCCGGTGTGCTCTACCACGGGGGCTACGGCCTCTACTCCATCGGTCAGGATTACATTACTTCATCGAGGGCCAAGACCGGTATGCTGGCAGTGCTGATTTGCATCGCCCTGGTATTCGCCTGGAAAGGCCTCAAGCTGATCGTGCTGATCTAACAAGGAGCCGCCATGCAAGCAGATTTCAAAATAAGCGCCACCATTCGGTGTGATGCGCTGATCATCGGCGCGGGCGGCGCGGGACTGCGCTGCGCCGCGGAAATCCTGGAGCGCAAGCCCGATGCGCAGATCATTGCCTTGACCAAAGTAGCGCACCCGCAGAAATCGCATACATCGACCGCCCAGGGCGGACTGGCCGCCGTCGATCCCCGCGATCCCAACGACGCCAACATTTTCCACATGTTTGATACGTGGAAAGGGTCCGATTGTACCGCTGATCAAAACGTGGTCAAGAAAATCTGCGAGTCGGCCTGGGAGCAGATCTTGTGGCTGGAAAACCGCGGGATGCATTTTTCGCGCGACCAGCAGGGCCGCCTCAGCAAGCGTACATTCGGGGGCCACACGCGCAATTTTGGAGAGGCTTCGGCCTTCCGCGCCGTCTTCGAGGCCGACCGGACCGGCAAAGGCATCATGGATACCGGCTGGGGAGAGTGCCTGAAGCGCGGCATTCGCTTTATCCACCAGTGCATGGCGGTTGAATTGCTGATCAAGGACCGGCAGTGTACCGGCTGCATCGTTTTTCAGCAGAAAACAGGCACCTTTGTGCAGATCCTGGCCAAGGCGACCGTTTTCGCCTCGGGCGGCAGCGGCCAGGTGTTCAAGGTGACGACCAACTGCCGGCAGAACACCGGAGACGGCCTGGCCCTTGTGCTGGAAGCCGGTCTGCCGGTCATGGACCCGGAGGCGGTTCAATTTCATCCGACCGGCATTGTGGGGCCCGGTATTCTGGCCAGTGAAACGCTGCGTTCGGTGGGCGGCATTTTGCGCAACAAAGACGAAGAGCCTTTTATGGCCAAATACGCCCCCAAGATGAAAGAGCTCGCGCCCAGGGATTTGGTTGCCCGCGCCATCGAAACGGAGATTCGTGAAGGCCGGGGCATTCTGAACCCGGATCACAATATCCCGCATGTCTGGATCGATCTGCGGCACCTGCCGGCCGAGGTGCACGAACAGCAGATTCCGGAAGTGGTCAGCTTCTTCAAACACTATGTCAATCTGGACCCGCGAACCGAGCTTTGCCCTGTCCGGCCGAGCAACCACTACCATATGGGCGGTATCCCGACCAACGAATTCGGCGAGGTTCAGGATGCCCGTCAAAGAATCGTGGAAGGACTCTATGCCGTGGGCGAGTGCGCTGCGGCCAGCTTCCATGGCTTTAACCGGCTGGGCACCAATTCGATCCTGGAACTCATCACCATGGGCAAGCACATCGGCGAACGGGTGATAGAACGGCTGGGCAAGGAGTCATCCGTGAGATCCGATGCCCCGGCCGAGCGCTTTCGAGAGAAATTCACGGGCTATTTCGCCGCCGGCGGACAAGACAACATCGGCCTGATCAGAAACGCCTTGCGCTCGGTCATGACCGATAAAGTCAGCGTATTTCGCACGGAGACCGGCATCACTGAAGCGATCGAAACCCTGCGCGAACTCAAGGTGCGGGCGCGGAGAACCCAAATCGGCGGACAAAGCCTGGCCATGAACCAGGAGCTTGTGCAACGCTGGGAAATCGACAACCTGCTGGCCGTGGCGATGGCGATTTGTGAAGCGGCCTTGCACAGAAAGGAATCGCGCGGCGCTCATTTCCGGGATGATTTCCCCGTGCGCAGCGATGATTTCAACTATCACACCCTGGTGAGCATGCCGGAATTCGGAAATGCGGAACTCGGCCGGCGGGAGGTGGATATGAGCATCTTCCAGGCTCGAGGAGCAACATACGAGAAATTTGGCATCATCGAACGTAAATACTAGAACAAAACCGCGCTGCAGCGGACTTTTCAACGGCAGGTAAAGCTATGACGACATATGACATCACTCTGAAAATACACCGGTACGATCCTGATCAGGAAAAATCGTGGGTGCAGACCTACCAGCTGAAAGCCGGGCGCATCATGCGGTTTGTCGATCTGCTGCGCAAAATCAATGACGAACAGGACCCGACCCTGGCCTGGGGATCTTCCTGCGAACACGGGCAGTGCGGCACCTGTTCCATGAAAATCAATGGCAAACCGCTGCTGGCGTGCGAACTTCTCGTGGAAAACGCGGTCGCTCAATTCGGCACGACCACTTTCAAGGTCGAACCCCTTGATGTAGCGCCCATCGTGCGCGACCTGGTGATCGACACGGAAAAGGCATACCAGAGGCTCGACAAGATCAAACCCTACATCATCAATCCCAAGCCGCAGCCCGGTGAAGGCAAGGAACACCTGATCGACCCGAAGGCGTTGGAGCGCTACGTGGCGGCGACCCGCTGCATCAATTGCTTTTGCTGCACCTCGGCCTGCATGTCCGGCCATAAGAATTTCCTCGGCCCCAACGCCATGCTGGCCACCATCGTACGGGTAATGGATCCGCGCGAGCAGGAGAAAGCAGAACGGCTGCAATGCTTGTACAGCAATGAAGGGGTGTACCGCTGCCATTCGTCCCAGGCCTGCTCGTTTGTCTGTCCCAAAGAGATCGACGTGGCCCATTATATTGCGCTCGCCAAAGCCGGAACGCTGTAAAGAAGATGAAAGTTGAGGCATTCTGTCTTTTATATCTTAATCGTACCCGTACGCGTACTCAGGGAAGCGGTCCTCGTACGCGAATGGGTTAAGGGTTCGAGTACGAGCACGCGTACGCGTACGATTGGTGGCAGGATGGCTGGATTCGAACTTTGAAGGTGCCAAGATGCGCGAGATCCTAACGGAAGAAATTACGCGGCACGTTCGCGATCTGGCCATGCGGGCCGCAACGGATCTCGGAGATGATGTGCGCGATGCCCTTGAGCGGGCGCAAGCGGCCGAGACTTCGCCGACCGGCCTCGACATCCTCGGCCGGCTGATTGAAAATGCGGACATTGCCCGGCGTGAAAAAATTCCGATGTGCCAGGACACCGGCATGGCCGTGGTGTTCATCGAAATGGGGCAGGAGGTGCACATCCAAGGCGGCTTGCTGACCGAAGCCATTCATGAAGGGGTCCGGCAGGGCTATGCGGACGGATACTTGCGCAAAAGCGTCTGCGATCCCATCACCCGGCAAAATACGGGGGACAACACGCCGGCCGTGATTCATCTGGAGCTCGTCGCAGGCGAACGCTTCAAGATCACCCTGGCCCTGAAAGGTTTCGGATCGGAGAATATGAGCCGCGTCACCCTGCTGCCGCCGTCCGCCGGCATCGAAGGCGCCAGGGATTTCATCGTTCAGCGGGTGGCCGAGGCGGGTCCCAATCCCTGCCCTCCCACCATTATCGGTGTGGGTATCGGGGGGACAATGGAAATGGCTGCCCTAATGGCCAAGAAGGCCTTGCTGAGACCTTTGGGTTCAACCCATCCCGATCCGCAAATCGGCCGTATGGAAAGCGAATGGCTGGCGCGCATCAACTGCCTCGGTATAGGACCGCAGGGTCTGGGAGGAAGGGTGACCGCCCTGGCGGTGCATATCAATACCATGCCGACCCATATCGCCAGCATCCCGGTGGCCGTAAATATTCAGTGCCATGCTTCCCGGCATAAAGCGGCCGAACTTTGATTCAGCCCCAAGAAGGCTTGGATTTGACGGGAACCTACAGAGGTGAGGAAATGGATTCGACGGTCCATCTGCAAACCCCCTTGGACTCGGCAGGGGTTGAAAGCCTGCGCTCCGGCGACCGGGTGTTGCTCAGCGGGGTCATCTACACGGCCCGGGACGCCGCTCACAAACGCCTGGTGGCGATCATTGCAGAAAATGGTGCCCTGCCCTTAGATTTGGAAGGACAGATCATATACTATGTCGGACCCACGCCCGCCAGACCGGGCGCGCCGATCGGCGCGGCCGGGCCGACCACCAGCTACCGGATGGACCCTTACGCCCCCGCATTGATCGCGCGCGGCTTGAAAGGCATGATCGGAAAAGGCGTGCGCGGGCCTTCGGTGAAGGAAGCCATGCGACGGTTCAAGGCCGTTTACATGGCGGCCATCGGAGGCGCGGGGGCGCTCATGGCCCAATCGGTGCGATCGGCCGAGATGGTGGCCTATCCGGAACTGGGCGCCGAGGCGATCCGGCGCTTGGTCATCGAGAATATGCCCTTGATCGTGGTCAACGATACCTGCGGGGGCGATTTATACGAAGAAGGCATGAAGGCCTACAGGCGCCCGTTCACTTCATAGTGAAAAGCTGGCGTGCCCATACAGGCCGTTTCTGGATGCCGATCTATCAACTCTAGGATTGGAGGGTAGCATGCAAATCGCGCGAAGGGTGGCCCAACTCACCCGGGAATTGACGTATGCAAACCTGGATGGAGCGGTGGTAGACCGCACCAAATATCTGCTGCTCGACTTTCTGGGCGTCGCGATTCGCGGTTCCCGGAGCGATTCCTCGCAATTGGTGCAGCGCTTTCTCTCCGTCAACCATGCGCCCCCATCTCACGGTGTGCCGGTCATTGGAACAAACACACGCGCGGAAGCATCCTTTGCAGCTCTGGCGAACGGCACCGCCGCGCATTCCATAGAGCTGGACGACGTGGTCAATGCCGCTTCGCTGCACCCCGCGGTGACGGTCATGCCGGCGGCGCTTTCCGCAGCGTACCTGTCCGGGTGTTCGGGGCCTGAATTGCTGGAGGGCATCATCGCCGGCTATGAACTGACCGTCAAGCTCGGCATTGCCCTGGACCCGGCGGCGCACTACGCGCAAGGGTTCCATCCGACCGGAACCTGCGGGAGCTTTGGATCGGCGCTCGCCGCGGCCAAGATCCTCAAACTGGACGCCGAAAAAACAGCCCGGGCGCTGGGCATTGCCGGAAGTCAGGCCGCGGGCTCCCTGGAATTTCTGGCGGATGGATCCTTTACCAAAAGACTGCATGCCGGTTGGGCGGCGCACGCCGGTTTGATCGCCGCACTTCTGGCGCGCGAGGGATTCACGGGCCCCACCAGCATCATCGAAGGCCGCTTGGGCTTCCTGCACGCCTACTCACCGGTATTCAGGCCCGAAAAGGTGCTGCACGGATGGGGCGATCCCTATGAAATCATGCGAACCAGCATCAAGCCCCACGCCTGTTGCCGCTACAAACAGGGGCCGATCGATTGCATACTGGGAATCATCAAGCAAAACAGCCTGGCTGAAAATGATATTGAAAAGGTGGTGGTGAGCGTTCTCAAAGCAGGGGCGGCCCTTGTAGCGGAACCGCGGGCCAGCAAACTGAATCCGCAGAGCATCGTCGATGCCCAATTCAGCATGCCCTTCGGCGCCGCCATGGCGATTATCTACGGCCGCGCGTTTCTGGATCAATATTGCCAGGAAAATATCGATTCGCCGAGGGTCCGTGATTTGATGCAGCGCGTCCATTGCGTCGAAAACGCCGAGATAGAGAAGGAATTCCCGCGCAAGTGGCCTGCGGAAGTTGAAATCCTGACCCGCAAGGGCAGCAGCTACCGTCAACGGCTTGAATATCCGAAGGGCGACCCCGAAAACCCGCTTTCCTGGGATGAAATCATCGATAAGTTCAACAACCTCGCTTCAGCCGTTTTCAGTAAGGAACCGTGCGGCGCCATCGTCGACCGCGTGCGAGCGATTGAAGAAGAATCGGATATCAGAGGTTTTATAGACTCCCTGGCCGCCGCTGCATCGCAATAAAAACCTGCCGGAGGTGGGAAGGAAACGCCTTGAGCCTGTCGTGCATCAAAATTGAAAAGATACTTTACGCGACCGACTTTTCTGAAAATGCGCGTCTGGCTTTTGCGCATGCGGTGAGCCTGGCGGGCATGTATCGGGCGCGGATCACGGTTTTGCATGTCATGACGAAAGCCATGGATCTGGTTTCCGGTTATATCGGCAGGGATGAATGGCAGAGAATCAAAGCAAAACACATGCAGAGCGCCAAAGACGCCCATGCGGGGACCCTGTATGAAGCCGCTGCTGTCAGGGAAGCCCTATTGCAATTCATCGAAAAGACCCAGCACGTGCAAGGCATGTCCGCCTTCGAAGTTGAGGATGTTTTGATAGAATCCGGCAACCCGGTCGAGGCCATTCTCAGGGTTGCAGAGGAAAAAAGGGCGGACCTGATTGTTATGGGACGCTGCGGGACGGGTATGGTCGACGGCACCATGCTGGGCTCCACGACCTCACGCGTCCTGAAAAGATCCCGGGTCTCCGTACTGGCCGTTTGGCTTCCGGAGGGCGGGAATGAATGCTCGCCGATAGATTGGAGAAGCTGCTTGCCGGCTATTTGAAATCGCGAATGCTTATACTGCCCGCCCGCCAATTCCTGAGGTTTTGAAATTCCATGGCGGGTGGTCAGAGGACGGTCTCAATGGAAAATTACAGCGAAAAATTCTGGCGGCTGCGCCTGGAGTCCTGCCGGAAAGCCCTTGTAAAAAATCACTTCGAGGTGTTTGTCGCGCAAACACCGGAAGATGCGCGGCGCATTTTCCTGGAAGAAATCCTGCCGGGACTCCATGTGCATAGCGCCTCCTGGGGCGACTCCCTGACCCTTCATGCAACCGGCATTCTGGAGGAGATCCGCCGCAACCCTGAAATTGAGTTGCTGGAGACTTTCGATCCGGCCGTTCCCCGCGAAACGCTCATCGAGCGGCGGCGTCAGGCGCTGCTGGTCGATCTTTTCATGACCGGATCCAATGCATTGACCGAAAGCGGGCAGTTGGTCAACCTGGACATGATCGGCAATCGCATCGGCGCAATCACCTTCGGGCCAAGGCATGTCATTGTTTTTGCCGGCCGGAATAAAATCGTCGGCACCGTTGAAGAAGCCATGCGCCGCATCAAGCAGTTCGCCGCACCGCTCAATTCCATTCGACATGAGGATTTCAATCTGCCTTGCGCAAGCACGGGGCGGTGCATGGATTGCCAGAGCCCGAAGCGAATCTGCAACACCTGGTGCATCACCGAAAAATCTTATCCCAAAAAGCGGATAAAGGTGATTCTGATCAATGGGGAACACGGACTGTGAGCAGCGACTCTGGTAAATGAAATAACATTTCAGCAGGGGAGGAATAAAGAAGATGTCGCGTGAACTCTTTGAAAAAGGTCTTGAAGTCCGCCGCGAAGTATTGGGAACCGAATACGTGGATGCCGCCATATCCCAAGCCGACGATTTCAGCCGCCCGCTTCAGGAGCTGGTAACCGAATACTGCTGGGGAGCCGTATGGACCCGGCCGGGACTGAGCCGCAAAATGCGCAGCATGATCAACCTGGCCATGCTCACCGCACTGAACCGGCCGCACGAGGTAAAGCTCCACCTGAAAGGCGCCCTGAAAAACGGCTGCAGTAAAGAGGAGATCATGGAGGTGTTGCTGCAAACCGCAATCTATTGCGGCGTTCCGGCGGCCGTAGACAGCTTTCGCCTGGCCCGGGAGGTCTTCAAGGAAGTCGAGACCGCAAAGAAGTGATCCGGAAGCATCGCAACACCCCGGTTGCGTTGGTATCAAAAAACAAAAGAAAGGAGGCGGCGCTTCGAAGGATGTTCATTAATCGGGCCTAAGAAATAGACGCACATGCTTTTCTGGGTCGCTGTCAGGAATGCCTTTGATGCCGGAACCATGGAGATCACAAGAAAACTTGCCGAGTTTGTCTACCACACAAAGTTTTCGGATATGCCCGATGATGTCGTTCAAAAAGCCAAGGAGTGCTTTCTCGATTGGCAGGGGGTCGCCCTGGCCGGTACCACGGATCCGGTTGCAGCAATTGTTGGCAATTATGTGAGATCTTTCGGCGGCCGGCCGGAGGCCAGGGTGATGGGGGCGAATATGCGAACAGACGCAGCTTCAGCCGCCTTCGCCAACGGCGTGATAGGCCACGCGCTCGATTTTGACGATTACCACGACGAAACCGTTATCCATGCCTCGGCCGCATGCATCCCGGCCGTATTGGCCTTGGCCGAGCGCAACCGGCTTGGCGGTAAGGATCTTCTGGAGGCAATGATACTGGGTATCGACGTATGCATCCGGATAGGTCTGGGCCTGGGGGACTACCATTATCAACGCGGGTGGCACACAACGGCCACGGCCGGCACCTTCGGCGCCACGGCCGGGGTGGCAAAGCTGCTGAAATTGGAGGTGGATCAGATCGCCAACGCGTTTGGCATCTGCGGCACCCAGGCCAGCGGGCTGCGTCAGGTTTTTGGAACCATGACCAAGCCGTTTCATGCAGGCAAGGTTTCTCATGAGGGCGTAATGTCCGCCTTCTTGTCGCACGGCGGATTTACCGCTCCCAAAAATATTGTGGAAGGCGAGCTGGGTCTCTTGGATGTTCTGACCGATGCCCCTGACGAAGCCGTAATATTAAAGGATTTAGGATCCCGCTGGTACGTTATGGATTTGAGCATAAAGCCCTACCCCACCTGAGCGTGAACGCACTCTGCGATGAATCTCCTGGAGGAGATTGGGACCCAAAAAAACCTGGACATTGAAAGCATCGAAAAAATCGACCTTGAAATCGGACCGGTGGCCTCTACTGCGGCATCCATCAAGGAACCCCAAAAGGGGGTTGAGGGAAAATTCAGCGTTTGGTTTCTGGCTGCCTTGGCGCTTGCGGAAGGCAGTGTCACCTTGGCGAAATTTACCGACGAAAAGGTAAACGATCCGCGACTGGTGAGACTCAGGCGCAAAATCGAAACCCACCTGGACCCGCGGATCGGTTTTGGCGCGCGCTTCTGTATCCGGATGAAAGACGGAACCGAGCACAAGGGGTTCCTGGCAAAGCCCAAGGGCGATCCGGACAATCCGCTGAGTTTCGGGGAGTTGACCAAAAAATTCCGCAGCGCGGCTGGACTGGTAAAGTCCAACAAAGAGGTTGAGGCGCTGATAGCGTCGATTCAGAAGTTGGAGACCGTTTACGATATGAACGATTTAGCCTATTGATGAATGAGGAATGTAAGTCAGCCCGGCAGTGGACCTCTCTACAGAATAAAAAACCCCGGGTGCGGGGCACCCGGGGCAGACAGGAAGTTGTGCTGCCGTTCCGGTCTAACCTGCGGCTTGCAACATCGCATCGGTCGGCGGGGCGACCCGCCGGTGACAAAAAACCCCAAAGATCGTTGCGGCCATCACCACCACACCCACCATCATGGCTATCTTTCCATCCGGATGAAACATGACGATGAATGAAATCAAGGCCAGCGCCATGCGCAGCAAGGCGTTGACACCATGGTTCGTGACGAACCGGCCGAACATCGCCGCGGAGATGCCGCAGGTGGAGATCGCTACCAGAAGAGTGTCGGCAACCTGCGCCCAGCCGGGTTCCATAACCATTCCCGGGCGGGTGAAAATAGCAAAGGACATCAGCGTGATCGGCATACATATTTTTACGGCTTCATACATGGTGCGCATGAAGGAGGCGCCGGCGATCTGGGCGGTGACCGCGGCGGTGAGCGAGGTCGGCGGCGACAACTCGCCCCAGATGGCGATCAGAAAAGCAAAGAAGTGCGCGACCCACGGATCGATGCCCAGCTGGCGGAGGGGTTCCACGACGATGATCGCCATGATGATATAGGTGGCGGTGGGCGGGAGGCCCGCGCCGGCCAGCCAGCCGAAGGCCCAGGCCATCAGGATGGTGGCGATGATGCTCCAGGAGCCGAGCTCCAGCAGGATGGCCCCCATGCGGTTGATGAAACCGGTCACGGTAAACAGGCCGATCATGATACCCAGGGTCGCCAGCAGCAGCGTCAGATAGGAGGTCATGTTGGCATGCGTTTCGATGGTCAGACGGATGTTCGTAAAAAGCGTCTCTTTTTCTACCGCCGGGTCCTTGCGCACGTACTTGAAGTAAAGGAAAGCCAGCAGCAGTAAGATGAACATAAACATGACCGTGTAAAGCGCTGCGAGCAACGCGCCATAGTTCAGCCAGCCCATCAATATGGCCAGGTATCCGATGGCCAGAAAGAAGATGGAGGTCTTGACCTTGTCATAGAGCGCCACTGCCGGTACTTTAATCGGCTCGGAGGACAACACGCGAACCGAGATCAGATAAATGGAAAACGAGAGGGTGACGAAATAGACAAAAGCGAGGGCGAATCCGCGCGTCATCACATCCCAATAGGGAACGCCGAGAAATTCCGACATCAGGAAGCCGGCGACCGCCATGAGCGGAGGCATGATCAGTCCGCCCATGGACGCCCCGACCTCCACTGCCGCGGCAAAAGCCCCCGGCACACCGAACCGCATCATCAGCGGAATGGTGAAGCTGCCGGTGACGGCGGCATTGGCCGCTCCGCTGCCGCTCACCATGCCGACCGAGACCGAAGCCAGCACCGCGGTCTGGGGAATGGTGTGGCGCGACCGTCCGGCGATCCGCCGCATGACCGCGATCATGGCGCTCTGAGCTTCAAACCCGCGGGCCACCGCCGCCAGGAGCAGGAACGCCGCAATCAGGGTCAGTGCCATCTGGGAATATAGTCCGAAGATGCCCGTAGAAAGTTCGACCGTGCTGGAGGTGACCACCCGGTAGAAGGTGGTTCCCGGATGCCAGAAAAAGTCGATCGGGCTCAGATATCCCCAAATGGTGTAAACCACCAGAACCGCGTTGATCCAGAACAGGATCGGATGGGCGATGCGTGAAAGCTCCATGACCAGCAGAAAAATGAGCAGGCCGACGAAGTAGTCCATTCTCGTATAAGAGCCCTGCCGCCAGATTGCGATCTGTTCGTACTGAGTGACGAAATGATAAAAGGTCAGCAGGCAAATCCCGATGTACAACATCAAGAGGATGTGGTTTGCCGCCGGCGGCAGGCGCTTGTACAGGTAGCCCTCCTGATACATGAACAGCAACTGTATAATCAGCGCGATCGGCACAAGATAGCTCGCCAGTTCGACCGGACCGCCGTAGCTGGTGTAAAAGTACCAGATCAGCCAGACGAACATAACGAGTGAAAATAAGAAGGTAACGTTTTTCAAGTTGATATGGCGGCTGAGCCGGTCACTCGACATTGACTGTCCTCCCTTTGGTCCCAAAGTGGGTCATGTTCTGGCGCAGAATCCTCATAAAGCGCGAATCGGGGCTGCCTCTTGCAGTTCTCGCATCCACAATTCGCGCTTTAATCGGACGAGACATCGCATATGCAGCGGAGTGAGGACCTGAGACGCCCTCTCATCGCCGGAGTGAGGACCGGAGACGCCTCTTATGCTTATAACCGGACGCTCACCCCGGTATGACTTGGCGAGGCTACTTGCCGGCGATCTTCCACTTGTCGTTCCAGGCGTTGTGCTCTTTCAGAAACTTGGCCAACCCCGCGTGCACCGGGACATGCGGATTGGCTTTGATGCCGTTGACCTGCATGCCGATGAAATTGCGCGCCAGGGGGCGGAAGCCCGGTTCCACCTTGGCCATGTTTTCGCGTTCCTTGTAGAACGCACTCAGCATCTTGTAAACGATCTCTTCGGGCATATCGGCAGTCACGTTGTAGCCGAAAAGAAGCGGTACGCCCAGGATCTTCTTGACACCCACATCTTTGCTGAAGGCATCAGAGGGCTCAATTTCCACGGGAGCCAAGCCGGCTTCCTCCAGCTTTTTGATCTCTTCCGGGCTGGGGTTGATCACCTTGATATCCGTGCGCAGTTCGGTTTCACGCCAGTACGAGGCCAGCGAACGGCCGGCGGTCGTATAGGCCACTGCGCCGACGATGGTGCCGCTCTGCAGCGAATCGGCCTGGGCGGCCTCGCCGATCTGGACGTGCTTGAACTCATAGCCGAGCGCCTTGAATACACGCATGAAATTCAGCCAGTTCATGAAGCCGGCCGGAGTAAAGAAGACCGGCTTGCCGCTGAAGTCTTTCAAGCTCTTGAACTGGTCGGCTTTGGAGGCATGCACGGCCATAAACGATTCCATGGGATAGGCGTACCAGGTATGGACCATCAATGACTTGCCGGGTTTATAGTCCTTGAAGGCGCCCTCGCCGGCGTAGAGCGGGGTCATGCCGACATCGGCCGTATAACCGATCTCGGCTCCGCCATCCATAGTGGCCTTCATGGCGCCGGTGGTCGATGGGTACGGATTGATCGTGACGGTGTATTCGCCGCCGAGCGCATCCTCGAGCACTTTGCCCATCTGGGCGGCGACTTTGTAACCGTAAGAGCCGGTGCTGGATGTGGCCCAGCGGATCGATTTGCGCTGTGCATTGGCCGGAACGATCGACGCAAGCATAAAGGCGACGAGAATAGCCGCTACAGATACGACTTTAGACGTCTTTGACATCACTTACCTCCTTCAAGATACGGTTGATTGAACAATTGTGCCGTATGCAGCCGGTGCGCCGCCCAACAGGTAAAGCTTGGAACACCTGTGGCATTCGGAACATCTCTGCGCATACGGCAAAAACCTACCCTAACATCCATACACTTCTCAGTAATTTCTCAAAATCGTTCATTTGCTCTGCGCGGTTTTGACAGACGCGGACTCGCTGCCATTGCCTCGAACCCAGGGCGGTAACTGAACAGTTGGAAATTACTGAATCATCCTAAAAAATTATGGACCATTAAGAATGATATGGGGCCGGATGTCAATACCATTTTGAACCCAGATTTGCTTTGAAATATCCGCGCGATAGAGGCAATCCCAGCATTTATTAAAAAATTCCAGGCGCGGAGGGATTGCTCTTATGCGGCAATGAACGAATTGCTTTCTTGGGCGGCGGCTGTCTGTATATCGAAGGAAATTGGACTTGTAGAATCCTTTCCAGGCCCAGTTCGGCGAGATCTTTGTCATGGGCCACGGGGATAATCGGTGCCCAAATCATTTGCAGAAAGCGTCGAGAAGCACTCAGGCTTTCCGAGATGCCGCTCGGCACCTATTTTTCATAGTTTGAAATCTCAACCAGGTTTCCGTCTGGATCCCGGAAATATACCGATTGGATAGAGCCCAAGGCGCCGGTTCGCTGAACAGGGCCTTCCAGAATTTTTACGCCATTTGCGTTGAGATGTTCGATGACCTCGCAAATGGGTACCGAGGTGATAAAACAAAAGTCCGCGGAACCAGGCGTAGGTTTCTTCGCCTTTGGCTCAAACTCTTGCCCGTACTGATGCAAATTGATCTTCTGGGCACCAAAAGACAGGGCCTTCCTCCCACCGCCAAAGATAGTTACACGCATTCCGAGCACCCGGGAATAGAACGCACACGTTGCCTCAATATCTGCCACTGTCAGGACGATGTGATCGAGGGCTTCAATATTCATGAGCGTCTCCTTCTTGTTGCGCAGTTCACCCGGCTCACGTTGGTCTAGAACGCATCTTGTGGGCGGCCAACCTTTCCCGACAGGGACTTGCGCCCTGCAAGATGCACCAAGCTTCGCCTGGTGCGCCAACCCATGCACAGAAGACCGTCCAATGAATGATGCCCCGGTTCGTATCCGCCCTGCTTTTTGTGTCAGCCTGTATCCTGTTGTTCGATCGGAACAATCCTATAGTGCCCGGTAAGCTCGAACTCAAAAAGACGATCTTCTTCCTGTGCACCTGCTCCAATATTATGAATCACAAAGGGAATTCCATCCCTGTTTTTCTTGTCGCTGACAATCATGATGTGCGGCAAACGCGGTGGGACGATACAGGTTACGATATCCCCGGGTCTGTTGTTTTTGCTCGACAGCTTATGAGTTAAGCTCTCCTGCCGGCGCCCTCCCCTTTTGTGCGGTGCCGTTAAGGGTAGCGCTGATCTTGTCCAGGGCCGCCGGGTCCTGCCGCAGTGCTTCGATGATGGTGGCGGCCGATTTGAGATCCAGGTCGGCTCCGAAGACTTTGCTCAACAAGGCGGCCATTTCGAAATCGCTGCCGCCCTGGGACAGGCGTTCTTTCATCCGGGCGACGGCATCGGGCTGGCGGGCCAGTTTGGCTGCCAACGCATCGATGGTCGCGGCCGGCAGGCGCTTGCCGAAAAGGTGCCGGAAGATATCGCCTATGGTGCCGGTGATGCCGGTGACCACCTCGGCGGCCATCTTGAGCGAATTGGGGTCCATGGTTTCGGTAAAACCTTCGATCAGGGTGGACACGCCCTGACCCTTGGTGAAGATGTTTACCATTTTGCCGAGGGTGGCGGGATCGCCGAAGATATTCATTTTGGCGTTGGCCAGGGATTGCCCCATGGCCGTGGCAAAGGCCTTCTGTACTTCGCCGCCCACTTCGATTTCCTTGAGCTTGACTTCCAATTGAACGGAGATTTCCTTGAACTCGGCCTTGGCCCGGAGCTCGGGTTGCAGTACTTCATTGATGCGCTTCTGTTCGACGGCCACCTTCTCCTTTTCGACATTCACCGGCACCATCTGCTTGGCCTGTTCGCCGGTCGCTTCGGCGGTCAGCGCGTCCATTTCCGCGGCAGCTTTGAGCTTGCGCGCCTCGGCTTCCTTTTCCGCGGCTTTACGCAGGGCCTCGGCCTGGCGCTCGGTCTGATAAGCTTCCTGGTCGATCTGGCGCGCCTTGTCGATGTACGCTTTTTCGGCGGTGCGCTTGGCCTCCTCGGTCACGGCCACGGTCTTGACGCGCTGATCGGCCGTTTCGCGCTCGGCTTCGGCAAGCTTCTGGGCCGCTTCGGCCTTGGCGCGTTCTTCGGCGGTCCTGGCGATGGCTTGCTCGCGCTCCAGGTCGGCCACCTGTTTGGCCCTTTCGCGTTCCACATCGGCCACCTGGACCTTTTGCTCGCGCACCACATTGGCGATGGCCACCGCCTCATCGCGCTTGACTTCACGCACGCGGGCCAGTTCGTCCTGCTCGGCGGCGAATGTGGCCGCCCTCTGGCGGGCTTCGGCCTCGGCTTTTTCGATCTCGCTCTTCTGGCGGGCTTCGGCGGAAGCACGGGCGATTTCCTGTTGGTAGACGAATTGATCCTTTTCGACATCCTGCTTCTTGATCGCTTTGTCGGCTTCACGCTCCAGGGCATTGGTTTCGGCGCGCATCATCTGGGTAATCTCGGCGATCTGGCGCGTGCCCTGGGCGTCGAAAATGTTGGAGCCGGCTTTCATTTTATCCGGCGGCGTCTGGTCGAGCTGCGACACCGTGACGCTCTCCAGGGTCAGGCCGTTGTGCCGCAGGTCGCTGGAGACGATTTTTTGAACCGCTTCGGCAAATTCATCGCGCTTGGCGTTGAGGTCTTCCAGTGATTTGGTGGCGGCCACGGTGCGCAGGGCCGAAATGAGTTTTTCATTGACCAGTTCCTTGACCGTGACCGCATTGATGGAGCGCTCGCCCAGGGAGGTTGCGGCGTTGACCACCGCTTCGCGGTCCTTTTGCACCTTGATGTAGAACTCGGCTTTGATGTCGGCGCGCAGTTTGTCGCCGGTGATCAGGGCATCCTGGTCCTTGCGTTCCACATCCAGGCGCATGGTGGCCAGGGATACCGGCACCACCTTGTGCACGACCGGAATGACGATGGCGCCGCCGTCGATGATCACTTTCTGGCCGCCCATACCCGTGCGGACAAACGCCTCATCCGCGGCGGTCCTCATGTACAGGCGGGTGATGATGATCACGATCGATCCGAACAAAAGCAGCAGGACGCCGAAGCCCAGCAGAATCAGGCGGCTCAGGCCGGCGAAGACATCGAACATGAACGGAACGACAATGAAGGCCATGGCGAACAGGATCATAAAGACGCCGAAGCCGGCGCCCGACCCACTGCGTGCTCTCAAGTCTGACATTTGCGATTCCTTTCCTTTACTGTTGGGTGAACCTGAATCTGAAAATCCGGCCGGACGCTTGGGCGGCAATCCTTTTGTAAGTCGCATGGAAACTCCTTCCGCAAGATATGCAATTCAGAATGTTTTGCTCCTTGGACCTGCTGGCGTGCCGGTGGCGAATTCACAATCGACCATGCAGCGTGTGCACAACCCGCACGCTGGCCGGCGCCCGAATCGTACCATCGCATTTTCAGACAGCCTTTTTTAGGGCCGGCATATCCGTACCTACAAGGAAGGCTTTGTGCGTTTTGTCAAAGAACAGCAGGATCACCTGGGTGCCGCGTTCGATCTTGGCTTCCCCGCCTCGGACCAGGCAAGGTACCGTATGCAGCACGCCCGCATCGTCATGGACATGGGCTTGACCAAAGGTATCGTCGATCGTCGTCACGGCCTCGCCCCATTTGCCGGCCAACTGCTCCAGGGAAACGGCGTAGGTTTCCGTGGCGGGCATGATCCTGGCCAGCAGCACGGCCAGCATACGGGTGAAGCCCACCGAAACCAATAAAGCGATGGCGATGGAGACCCACACGAACAGGATGGACGGCAGGATGGGTTCCAGCAGCGTGTTGCTTGCAAATCCCGCGAAGCCCCACAAGAAACAGATGGAAACCAGGATAATGGATAAAGGAACCCGGCCGATGCCGAAAAAGCTCAGCGCCCGGGCCAGCATACCCGGTTCGATGTCGTGGAGGTGCTCAAGTCCGCTATCATGGTCCATGTCCACATTGAGTTCTGCGCCGTGATCGCCCGCAACGACTCCCGCACCGAGCATTAGAATGTAAAAAAGCGCGCCCACGAACGGCAGAATAAAAATCAGGTTCCACCATTGAAGCAACTCCGTCATAGCCCCTCCCGTGCAGAAAAGTCGTGAGCGTGCAATTTCATTTTCAAGCGTACCACCGCGATGATCCGGCTGTGGTGTCGAAAACCGCTGAGTGCGCATCGACCGGAGGGCATCAAACCGACGGGTACAGGACAATATCCATTCATGACCCGTGTCATAATCCCGGGCTCCGGTGCCGGACTGGAGAAGGCCAAAGCAGCACCAAATTCCCGGTGCCTGCGTCGGAATGACGGTCATTGGGGTTTGTCGCCGGGTCGGCGCCGGAAGGCGCTTCTACTGCTTTTTGGGCGGTACCAAGTCAATCAGGCCGCCCAGTGGCGGCTTTTCCAGAAACTTGATGGCGCTTTCGGCGGGGTCGTCCCCGCGATCGGTGTATTCGGCCTCCTGGATCTCGGCCGCGCCGCTCTCGGCGATCTCCCTTTGCCAGCGCCGGCCGATGGCGGCCACCTCAGCGTTCTTCTGCGCGGCCGCGATCTCGGCGTCCAGTCCTTCCCGTCCGCTTTGCAGACTCAGGGCGGCAGCCTGGACCGAGGCCGAAAGGAGCAATTCTTCCCGGGCGGCCTCGAATTCGTCCGCGGCAGTGGATTGCGTCAGCGCCAGGGCCTGATGTTTTTTTTGCAGTTCGATGACGCTCTCCAGCTGCGCCAGGGCCTTTGCTTCGGACGCGGCGCGCTGAGCGGCCTGGGCTTCCGTCCTGAAGCTTTCCAGCGCGGCCGTAGCCTGTTCGTCGGCTGTTTTGGCCTGCGCCGTCATGTGTTGAATGCTTTGCTGCATAATGGCGTAACGCGCCATGGCAGCAGCGGATTTTTGGGTGTTGCCTGCGATCATGGCCTGCTTTCCGAGACCTTCAACGGCTTTGGCTTCCGCGACCAGCTTTTGCAGATCGCGCCGGGTCTGGGCGGCCAGCCGGACTTGGGCTTCGACCATCTCCATGCGGCCTTGAAGGGCCTGCAGGCGCTTGGCGGCCAGCTCCTGAATGCCCGGCTTGGTTTTGGGTTCGTCTTTTGGATCTGCATCCGAGAGAAAGCTTGCCATCCTCCGCAAGACATCGTTGAACATCCCCATGGCCTTCTCCTTTGATTTGTATCCCCGTTGCAGCTGAATTCCCGATGACGAACCCCGTATCTAAGCGCCGGGGCTATCGGGACTACCGGTGTTCCCGCGTATAGGTTGCGGCGGCAACCCGCCATTCGGGGCACACCTTTCAATGAGAAAAAACCTCTTTCATCAAAAACAAGCAGAAAATACGGTTTGTTGGCGAGTTGCCATAAAATTAGCCGACCGGCCTGCGCTTGTCAACGCCGATTTCAGACAGCATTTCCTTGAGGTTGCGCGGGAAAGGACTGGAGGATAGGGACGGGGGATAGGGGATAGGGGGACGCCCTTAACTTATTAACTTGTTATGATCAAGTTGGGGGGATAGGGGGACGCCCTTAACTTATTAACTTGTTATGATCAAGTTGTTTCAAGAGGGGATAGGGGGACGCCCTTAACTTATTAACTTGTTATGATCAAGTTGTTTAAAGAGCAATAAATTCAGCTTACAAATAGTAAGTCAATTAGTTGAGAGCGTCCCTCTTTCACCCACGCTTCACCCATATGCTTCGCAGGAGCATCGACAGTTGCTTGAATCATACGGGATGATCTGCAGTAATGAGCTGAAAAGGAGACTTCCGGACATTGCTGTTGCAGAGCACTGTCTGCATTCTCTTAAACTGAATGGCTCGAGGACACCCTTTACAGAACGCGTGACGTGCCAGATACGACGTCGTTTACTTCATCGAGGATATACTGTCCTGTTTGACCACATCAGTCCATCCGTTGATCCCGCCAGCGATCACCTACTCACAAGACGCCGAATGCCGGAGCTATCGCGGCAAGTGACAGGCACATCCGAGCGACTGTCACTTGCCGCGTTCGGCTCTTTTCTAGGCGTCCTCAGAGTTCATCGCCGCAGAACTCCTATCCTTCCGTCGAGATACTCAAGTAGTTAGCTCTCGCCCTTCATCTGAGCTAATATCTGTTCTAGTGCCGTTTGGTTGGGAGCGATAGAGGGGGTGGAATATGGAAACGTCGCAAGCAACTCCAGAAACTGTTCGGACCTTCCCATTGCCGGTGGTAAGTGCGCCGAGAGGATCATCTTCGGGGCAAGTTGACGAATTCCGTCCAACCCTCGACTGAATTCCATCGGCTTGACCATATGAACCCATGGGTTATCCAGGCCAGCCCAGCCTGCCATGCCTCGAGCCAGATCCCCCTCGGCGACATCATCGGCATTTTGCGCCGGTGCCGGGATGATGGCACCGAAGCAATCGGCAGAAAAGAAAACTTCCGATTTATCATCATAGACGCCGATGGTAGTCGGATTATCGAACAGGGGCGGTCTCACGGCGGTCAGCTTACGGTCCCCCACATTCAGGCTGTCGCCCGGGTTCAGCCAGTGAACCCGATCCATGGGCACCGGCCAGGCCGTGCTCATCCTTAGCACTGCTAAGGAGTATGCCGCAAGCCGAGCGTTGCAAGCTGCGTCAAGCACCTTTTGAAGGTTACCCGTATGATCCGCATCATCGATCGGGCAATTATTTCAGCTTACCAAAATAGAAAGTTAATTAGTTAAGGGCGTCCCCCCCCTTTGCCCGTCCCCCCCTTTGCCCCCCTTTGATTTACTGCTTTTGCCTGCAATAGGTTTCGCGGGTAAAAAACAGCAGGATCAGCGCCAGCAGCATCCATCCCATGGCCATGCCAAAGCCGGCTTGATAGGCTTGAAGGTCGTACAGCCGAATCCCGTCCCGCACAGCGCCCTGCCATTTATGATCCAGCATCCATCCCACGGCCGGTTGAAGCAGCATCGGCCCCGTCATGACACCCGTGTTAAGCACACCGGAAACTGTTCCGGATAAGTCCGCGGGCACGGATTCCTTTCCGATCACAAAGGTCAGCACCTGGGTGCCCGAGCTGAAACCGATGACCGCGATGAACCCGAGCAAAGCGGGAATGGGCAGATGCGGTACAAAAAAGACGACCGTCCAGCCCGCCAGTGCTGTTGCAATTCCAATAATATACATCGGCTTGCGCTTGCCCCAGCGTTCCGTCAACCATCCGATCACCGGCCCCCCGACCGCAAAGCCGACCAGCAGGCTGGTCGCCAGCACGGCCGCCTGGGATCGCGAAATACCGTATGCGTGGTCAGAAAAGGAACGCCCCATAAGCCGGCGAAGCTGAGATTGATGCCGGCGATACTTCCGGGAACCAGAAGCAAAAGCAACGTGTTGCGATACCGCACCACCGCCCGGATGTTTGAAACAATTGAACCGCGCGATTGCGGCGGCCGGGATTCGGTCGGCAACAGACTGACATCCCTGTATCCTTTCTCATGGGGGCAATCCCTGACGAAAAGGCGGATGGCCAAACCGACCAGGAAGGTGGTTGCGGAAACCACTATCATAACGCTGCGCCAACTGTAGTCATTCAGAAGCAAACGCAGGGGCGGGCCGGCGGCGACCGCGCCGATGATGCCGCAAAACACGATCAGCCCTGAAACAGTCGCGTAATAACGCGACGGAAACCAGCAAGAGGAAAGCTTCAGCATGCCGACAAACGCCACGGCCACCGAACCGCCGATCAGCATGCGGCCCAAGCCGGCCCAAAGCGCGCTCGGCGCCAAGGCAAAAAGCACGGTGCCTAACGCGGCGACCCAGGCACCCGTGCTCAGCAGCCGCCTGGGGCCGGTGGTATCCGCCAAAATCCCCGCAGGGATCTGCATGGCCGCATAACTATAGAAATAAAAAGCCGACAAGTTCCCCAAGCCGGCCGCACTGATGCCGAAGTCGCCCATCAACTCCTGGGTCATAACCGCCGGGGCCACGCGATGAAAAAAACCGGTGAGATAGAACAGTGCGCCCAAACCCCATATGAACCAGACAAGTGACATGGGCGGCTTTGACTTGGATCGCATGGTGATTCGTTTCCCTTGTATGGAGAGAGTGGAGAGAGGGACGCCCTTGGGAGTGGGGGAGAGGGGGGACGCCCTTAACTAATTAACTTGATTATTGCCCAATTTGTTTCAAGAGCAATTAGGGGCACTATTATGCAATTATTTCAGTCTACAAAAATGGTTAGTTAATTAGTTAAGGGCGTCCCTCTTAATGCCACGGCCTGCTTTGTGAACCCCGCCGGTCTTTTTCATATCGGTCATATGATGTGTTGTTTGCCTTGTCCAAGCATTCCTGCCTTTCTTGCGCGCTCTCAATTCTATAACATTCCTGCCGTTGAACATCCCTCAAGCCTTCATACCACGCCCGTGAAGTGCAGCCAGAAAAGACAATCCAAGCATATCCCGCCAGCAAAACCGCGCAAGCACTCTTTACCATTTTCGTACCTTTTTCTCTCATGAAGGCCCGGAGACCCATTGTCTTTGTAAAATTCTGCTCTCCGATGAAATCCTCCATGGTCAATTGTCCGGCCCCCGTGTCAGAGTATAGCCCGTCCCCACCGTACTGGACAGCTTTTTCGGGTGCAATCAAATTGTCTGTGCGCTCCAGCGGGTGAAATCTATCAATGGGGCAAATCGGTTTAAGATCCTAAAAACCTGCCGGTTCAAGCATCAACAACCTGGCAATGTTCTTCCCGGAAACAAATCGCAGCGGAATCTGCCCGCCGTCGGCCCATAACTGAGCCAGATCGTCGTAGTGCCGGCTCTTGTAATGTCCCGACTGCCCGGGCGGACTGATAATCGTTGATTTCTCCGGATCAGCGAAATCCACAAGTATCCGAATGACCCCTCCAGAGTCCATTTTAAAAGGATTGCCAAGTTCCCAGAAACCGGAGTTTATGGTGAAATGATCACCGTTGGTGGGAATAGAAGCAAGATTGAGAAAACCCAGCTTGCTCCCCAGCGGGTGCTCGAAAAACATTTTGTGGCCTCGCCCCCAACGCCATTTTTCCGGATTTCCACCCTGCTGCTCATTAAGCTGCCCGACGGCGGCTTTCATGCTTTTTAGGACGATATCATCCCTTTGTTCCTTTACTTCTTTGGTGGAGATGTCATCGTAGAGTTCATGGTCGGATATGCTGGCTATCCTGGTCAGTACAAGATCCGGGATATATAACAGGTAAGATTGGCTTAGCCCCTCTTGCCAGAGCTTTTCACCCACTTCATCGGCGAGGGTGCTTTTCATCATGTGAGCATAGAAGGTGTTGAAAAGAGTGGCTGCCGGGCTTTTTATGTCCGAAGAAAAGTTCCATTCTTTCAACAGCCTGCTGTATCTTTCGAATTCGCCGTCGCCACAGGCAGCCGACACCAGCGGCACCCAGCGCTCCGCCACGATGGAAATGGTGTCGAGCTGCATGTCATTCAGGTCCTTCAAGCTCGTCTTTTTCCCGCTGCGCGCCCTTATGATCTGGTCGAAACGCATAGCGCGTTCAAACAGGTAGTAATTGGTCAGATGGTAAGATACGTTTCCGGGCTCATTGTTGAAGGAGGCCACATATCCTGAGTCGGGATTGTAGTCATAGGGGAGTTCTTCATAAGGCACATACCCGGTCCATTCAAACTCACCGGTCCATGCGGGCACAGGAAAAGTGCCGTCTCCTTTTTTTCGTACCGGCGCGGAAGCCGTGAACTGCCATCCGATGTTCCCTTCTTTGTCAGCATAACCCAAACCCAGATTGTTTGTCTTTATTCTGCTCAGGGCCGAGCGGAACTCGCTAAAGTTGCGCGCACGGTTCAAGAGCAGAAGCCCCTCGACGTCCGTACTGGCATTATCGAAAGTCGCCCACTTCATGGCGCAATTCGATGGTGCCATGGGCATCACTTCGGAAATAATCGGGCCATGACGCGACACTTTGACCGGATACTTTTCTTCGCGAAGGCCCCCCCCTTTCACTTTGATTCGCAGCGTCTCGTTGACGACCGTAAAATCACGGTAGCCTTCTTCGGTGAGGTACTGGTCGGGATTTTCGGGGTCGACCTTTTCGACAAAATAATCAAGCTCATCTCCTCTGCCGTTCACCGCACTCCAGGCAATATAACCATTATAGCCCAAGGGACCGATTCCCGGCAGTCCCGGTAAAGCGCCGCCGGCAACGTCATAATCCCCACCCTTGATCCGCATCATGAAGAAGAGCGCCGGAAGCGTGGGTTTCAGATCCGGACTGCCGGCGAAAAGCGCCTTGCCGGATTCAGTCATTTTCCCCGAAAAGATCATAAAGTTGCTGGCGGGAATTTCCGGCTGGAAAAGATCCATTAACGCTCCGGTTTTCAGTGCGTCCGCTGGGAAGCGATGGAATTGGCTCTTCAATGTGCCCAGCGGAACCGGGCTCAGGCGCTTTCCCGTAAGGGTGGGCGCGAAATCGGGATAAGAGGGTGCGAGCCGGTAAGCGATTTCTTCGCCGGCATGCTCGGCAATTCTATAAAGGACCAGGTCCACATAAAGCGAACGAGTGAGGCTGAAGCCCATAAGAAGCGCGGTTGCAACACAGTCCTCACCCGACCATTTCCCGGGTTTGGCCCTCAAGATGATGAACTCCCGGGAGAGAGGCTCCTTTCCTTCGATGTATGCATTGACACCGGCTGCGTAGGCGTCCACGGCGGCCCGCGATTCCTTCGACAGAGCCCGGTACCCTTCCTTTGACAGCCTTTGAAACCCGATCGTTTTGAAAAACTTATCCTTTTTGACGGCCTGCTCGCCGAACAACGTCGAAAGCTCTCCTTGGCCCGCAAGGCGCGTCAGTTCCATCTGGAAGAGGCGCTCCCGGGCGGTAATATATCCCTGGGCGAAAAAAAGGTCGTCGGCGTTCTCGGCAAAGATATGGGGAACTCCATAATCGTCGGTTCTGACCTCAACTTTTGTTTTCAGGCCGTCGATAAGGATTTTCCCGGTATAAACCGGGACCGCCATGCGGAAAAAAACCTGGAAGGCGGTATAGAACGCAATAATGCCGATAACCAGCACACCCAGAGCTATTACTAGCTTTTTCATTGCAATCACCATGAAAATGAAAGGGTTGAATAGGAATACGCCCAGGCAACCAACCCGAGCAGAAGGTCGAGAGATAGCACCTGCGGCCAGCCTCCCTTCGAAGAATAATCCCACCGCCCACCCAGTCGGGCTGCTTTCCTAAACCAAACCTTTTTCTACAAAGCGGCTATATGCACTTAAGCCTGCGACTGTTTTTAAGCAAATCACCTGAGCACATCATCCCTGAAATTGGGCAACTGTCCTCAGAAAGAGAGTACCCCATGTACCAAATACCTCTTCCCAGATCAAATATAAAAATATAAAGGGCGTCCCTATATTGACTGACCTATATTGACTATATTGAGGAGAATTGAAATAAGAGTTGCGGGCCATCGGCTGCATGAACTAAAAACACGACAGGTCTGAACGCAGGGACAACTTGGACGTCCTGTGAATTCTGCAACTGGACTCGAGATTGATCAAACCCAGCAGTTCGCGCGAGGTCTGCGACCATGCACCTTACCTTCATTGGCTCGGGCGATGCCTTTGGCAGCGGCGGCCGGCTGAACACCTGCTTCCACGTGACAGGCCGGTCGGTCAACTTCCTGATCGATTGCGGCGCTTCATCCCTGATCGGCCTCAAGGCAAGAAAAGTTCCGCTCAACGAGATCCGGGCGATCTTTGTCACCCACTTTCACGCGGATCACTTCGGAGGCGTCCCGTTTTTCATGCTGGACGCGCAGTTTTATTCCAGGCGAACCCAGCCGCTGCTGATCGCGGGTCCTATAGGGCTGAAAAGCAGGTACGAGCACGTGATGGAATCCTCTTTTCCCGGCTCGGCGGCTGCGAAACCAAAGTTCGACCTCTTTCTTGTCGAGCTCGCCGCCGGCCGGCAAACCCGGGTGGCAGGGGTCGACGTCAAGCCGTATCAGGCGCACCACGGCGCTCCGGGCGGGCCGTTTTTGTCTTACAGGTTCGAGGCGGAAGGCCGCTCGATCGCCTATAGCGGCGATACGGAGTGGACGGACGGGTTGATCGCCGCGGCGGCGCAGGTCGATCTTTTTATCGCAGAGGCCTATTTTTTTGACAAGAAGGTGAAATTTCACCTGGACCTGCAGTCGCTGACCGATAAACTTCCCGCGATTCAGCCCAAGCGCCTGATCCTCACGCACATGAGCGATGACATGCTGCAGCGCGCGGCCGCCTTGCCCTATGAGACCGCCTTCGATGGAAAAAAAGTGGATTTTTAAGACCGACGACCCAGGCAGCGAGCGCATACCGTCTCCTGTCCCCTCTTCCCATACATGTCTTCCACGCACAGGTCTACCTGATTGGTCTGGTCGATGAAGATAAATAAGTGCCCCTCGACAGACAGGTGATACACTTTTACTTTCTATAGTGCACTTCCATACGGACGGACAGCAGAAGCCGGCCGGAAGACGCGGTACAAAAGGAGGATGATCTAACATGAAAAAGACATATGCCGGCAGCTGCCAGTGCGGAGCTGTCCGGTTTGAGTCCGATATCGATTTGGCTGAAGGCACGAGCAAGTGCAACTGCTCGATCTGCACCAAAACCAGGAACTGGAAAGCCATCGTAAAAGCCGATGCGTTCAGGCTGCTGGAGGGGGATGATGCTTTGACGGACTACCCGCATGGCGGCGTGCACCATTTCTTCTGCAACCGCTGCGGTGTACACCCCTTTGGGCGAGGCCGCATGGAGGAACTTGGTAGTGACTTCTATGCGATCAGCGTCGTATGCCTGGATAACGCCGCGCTTGAAGAGCTGGTGAAAGCTCCGGTCAGCTATCAAGACGGCAGGAATGAAAACTGGGAGTCAGCGCCCGACGAAACCCGCCACCTTTAAGGGTTGCAAATCAAAGTTTGCATTCGGTCTTCCATGGCTTTTGGTAATTTTAGGCGGCGAGGTGTCGGTTCATTGAGGCCCAAGTCCGGCCTGCGGTTTTAGTCAGCCGCACTGCTGCTTTGCTAAAGCGAGTCATCCGTATCATCACAAATCAAGGCTCGACCCAACTTATCACATTGCAGGTTTGTCAGGGCACCTGAGATTTTTATAATGGGCTTGAACTGATCAGCCGGGAGGGGCTCACCGCCAAGTCAACGACTCCGCGCTGCACAGCCGATCATCGACAATGAAAAAGAGGGAAGTTAATAAGTTAAGGGCGTCCCCCTTTTGTGTATTTTGCTAATCTTTTTGTTTGAACTGAGGGCAATAACTGATATGGTCCGCGCCCATGGAACGAGCGAAGAATTACATACTGATTGATCACATACCTGTTGCCGTTGATTGTTACACCCTGGAGGGTCTGACTGAATGGGTAACGTGGATGGAAGATTTCAGCAGGTGCAGGGTTGCCGACGATTTTATCGGCTCATTCTGGATCAGCACCGTTTTCCTGGGTGTGGATCAGCGATTGTTCGCAGGACCTCCTCTGTTGTTTCGGACTACGATCCTGGAAAATAAAGCATGCACTTGCCTTCTCATCGATGACAACGTCCAACTCATCGATCAAATTACTTCGGAATTAGATGGGCTTATGTGGCAATACGCTACTTGGGCAGAGGCAAAGCAAGGGCATGCGCTTGTAGTTGGAATGGTGCGCCGTTCCATCCTCAAAGATGGTCAATGGTGGGAGTTTGTGGCTAATCTATTGAGAGACAAACCAGGTTGTCGTTAACGGTTGGTTTGATCTGATCCCTTATAATATATGTTCCATGCCTGCGTGAGCTTTGGTGCTTTTTTGTATTTTATATTCTTTTACTTTTTCTTTCATACCGGCCAATTTCCATAGACAAATGTAAAAATATAAAGGGCGTCCCCTACCACTTCCCCTACCACTTCCGTCCCCTACCACTTCCCCGTACTTTACATCATCCGCGGTGCGGATTATTTTAGTTCCAGCATCAGCGAGCCCGGCCTGATTAAACGCCCATTTCTCCCAAACTGCAGCGCCTGGAAGGCCGCACTCCATTCCCTGTCCCAGGCCGCGCGTGAGAGGGGGCGCAGTACACGATGGGCGGCGGTATGGAAGCACGAGTCGGCGGCGCCGGCCGCCGGCCGGACGCGGGACGGAAGGGCACGAACAACGGGGGAAACCCCGCAGGAAGGAGATAAGAGCGATGACGAAGCACATAACCGGAACACGTAAAGAGTGGCTCGCAGCGCGGCTTGAGCTGCTCGAGGCGGAGAAGGAGCTCACGCGGCGCAGCGACGAGCTGGCGCGGCGGCGGCAGGAGCTGCCGTGGGTTCGCATCGACAAGGAGTATCGATTCGAGACCGACCAAGGGAGCGCCTCGCTGGCGGACCTCTTCCGAGGGCGCTCGCAACTGCTCGTTTACCACTTCATGTTCGGGCCCGACTACACGGCCGGGTGTCCGGCCTGCTCGGCGATCGCGGACGGATTCGACGGCTTCGTCGTCCACCTGGCCAACCACGACGTGACGCTTTCCGCGGTGTCGCGGGCGCCTGTCGCGAAGCTGCAGGAGTACAAGCGGCGGATGGGATGGACGTTTCCCTGGGCATCCTCGTTCGGCAGCGACTTCAACTTCGACTTCAGCGTCGGGTTCACCCAGGAGCAACAACGCGAGGGAGGCATAGAATATAATTACCGGCGCGAGGAGGTGTTTGAGTGGCGCCCGGGTCAGGAGGGTGGCGGCGAGGGGGCGGAGGCCGACTTTGCGGCCATGAGCGGAACCGACGTGGCCACGTACACGCGCGAGAGGCCTGGCATGAGCGCGTTCGCGCTCGAAGACGGCGTAGTCTACCATACCTATTCCACCTATGCGCGCGGACTGGACGGCCTCTGGGGCATGTACCAGTGGCTTGACCGCGCACCCAAGGGGCGCAACGAAACGAACCTCTGGTTCCGGCGCCACGACGAGTACGACCGGCGCTGAGCCAAGCCGTGGGTGTCTTTGGCGCAACCGGGACGGGAGATCTCACAACACATGGTTTCCGAGCGAGCTTCCCAGCAAGCCTTCTTCAGCGTCTCAGCGCTGCTCTTCGCCGCCAGCGCGGCACTGACGATCGCCTGGTGCGCGTCCATGTCGGCGATGAGCGGGATGCCGATGCCCGGCGGCTGGACGATGTCGATGGCGTGGATGCGGATGCCCGGACAGACGTGGCCCGGCGCCGCGGCGTCGTTCCTCGGCATGTGGGTCGTAATGATGCTGGCGATGATGCTGCCTTCCTTGGTCCCGATGCTGCGGCGCTACCGCGAGGCCGTTGGCAGGACAGGCGCGACGCGCCTCGGTCGGCTGACCGCGCTCGTGGCCGTGGGTTACTTTCGTCTGGACCGTGGGCGGAATGGCGGCCTTTCCGCTGGGCGTCGCACTGGCGACGATCGAGATGCAGCAGCCGACGCTGGCGCGCGCCGTACCGATCGCGGTCGGTGCGGTGGTCCTGATCGCAGGCGTGCTCCAGTTCACCGCGTGGAAGGCGCGTCACCTTGCCTGCTGCCGGGAGGCCCCCGGGCGGGGTCGTACGCTGCCGGCCGACGCCGGCACGGCCTGGCGACACGGCCTGCGCCTCGGCCTCCACTGCAGCTACTGCTGTGTCGGTCTGATGGCGGTCCTCCTGGTCATCGGGGTCATGGACCTTCGCGCGATGGCCGTCGTGGCGGCAGCCATCACCGTCGAACGTCTTGCGCCGGCCGGTGAGCGCGTCGCGCGAGCCATCGGGGCCGTCGCCATCGGGGCAGGGTTGTTTCTGATCGCGCGAGCAGCCTGGCTCGGATGACCTATCCGGTCGTGCCGCAATGCAATCCGTCTCAAAACCCTACGGATCACCTGCTGCGGCATGAGCTTGCGAATTGCGGACTTTAGCGGTAACCCGCCAACTTTTCAGTCAGGTGCATCCGCCGGGTGGGCCGCTCGCTGCCTCTCGATCTCTTTCAGCAGCAGAAATCGATCAAAGTAGACCTCGTTCCTGCGAATCTTTCCGGTGCCGTCCAGCTGAACTAAACATACGCCGGCAACCTCAATAATTTTGCTGCCCACAGGAATGGCAGCTTGCCACTTGTTCAGGAATCCATGCTCAAGAGGAATGCCCTCAATCTGTTTCCAAACCCAGTTTGGATTGTAAGCAAGAAGTTTTCTGAAGTAACCGATCAGTGCCGGCTTTCCCTTGACACCTTCAGGGATTGCAGGATCGAGGTAGAATGCATCCTCCGAGTAGAAACTCGCCAAATGCTCGGGATTGTTTCCGGTCCAGGCTGGAAGCCAGGCCTCTGCGAACCGCCGCGCTTCCGTTGAAGTGAGGTATTTCATCGAATGTCATCCCCCAACAGGGCGCTGGAGATGCCCGCTGCCCTCAAGAGATCCGTGTACGCCCACGATTTAGCGAGCCTCCAGTGCGAATAATGTCCACATTCGGACTGCAAGTCAAATTTCAGTGCCAACGGCCGGGTAATTTGCGCAGGTGCCTTTAATTTTAAATCCAAAGTCAAAAGGGGTGACTTGTGTCGTATAGCGCAATCCAATAGATAAGCATCATAGGCGTACATCTTTATTTCTTTCGATAGTCATCAAGCCCAACTATCTGATCCAGCCACTCTCCTTCCAATTCTCCTTCACCTTGCACTTCAAGTCCGAAATCAAGAAAAAAACGCTTTAGCGGCAGGAAAATCATTTACGATTACATTCACATGGTCTATTCTACGGATTTTCATATTTTCTACTCCTTGATGTCCTTTGAACAACCACCACCTTTGTAGAACTATAGTACACCTTAGAGCTGTGCGCAGCGGCACTACGTGCGCTTCACCTGCGGGAACGGAGCGCAGCGGAGTTCCCGTCAGGTGCAAGCGAGTATTCGCATTCGTTTTCTTCACCACGAAGGGCACGAAGAGCACGAGGAGTCAGATAACAAAGCGCTTGATGCCATTTTTGAGCTTCGTGACGTTGAAGTTGATCAGCAATCCGGTCTTGACCCCGGCCAACTTCATGTAGGTC
>QZKV01000133.1 GCA_003599575.1 Desulfobacteraceae bacterium
TCCGATCTAAGGCCGATGTCTGGCTGCCCATTGAACCGGGACACGACGGCGCGCTTGCGGCCGCAATCGCCCATGTGATTCTCACTGAGGGCCTGTGGTATCGTGAATTTGTAGGCGATTTCAAGGAGGGTGTGAATCAATTCAAAACAGGCGTCGAGGTGGCGGAGGATGCCTTCGAGGAAAAACACACCTATGGCCTGGTACGATGGTGGAATCTTGAACTCAAAGATAAAACACCCGAATGGGCCGCTCCAAAAACGGGACTTCCGGCCGAACAGATTCGTCAAGTGGCCCTGGACTACGGTAGGGCGGCGCCCCATGCGATCTCCTGGGTCGGCGGCGGCCCCGTGATGCAGGTCCGTGGTGCGTACGCGGGCATGATCTGTCACGCCTTGAACGGCTTGGTGGGTTCGGTGGACAACGTGGGCGGGACCTTGCAGCCCAACAAGGTTTACTCGCAGGATTTTCCCGAACCCGACGCATTCATGGATGAAATAGCCCAGAAGGGCAAGAAGCATCAGAAGATCGACCATCGGGGCAGGCTTGCATTTCCGGCCCTGAACCAGGGTAAATCGGGCGGGGGCGTCATAACCAACAATGCCGCCGACGGCATCTTGAACGAAGATCCCTACAAGATCAAAATGGCTATCGCCTACATGAACAACTTCACCTTCTCATGCGGGCAGCCGGAACGCTGGGAACGCGCGCTGTCCAAGATCCCCTTCCTGGTTCACATCACCACCAATGCATCCGAGTTTTCCTGGTTTTCGGATATCCTCCTGCCCAACACGCACCACCTGTTTGAAAAATGGGGCTACACCAAAGCTCATGGAAACGGTCACAGGCACGTCTCTCTCATGCAGCCGATCATTAAACGGGTGGGCGACTACAAGAGCGACGAAACCGAGATCTCCTGGCTGCTCGCGGAAAAACTCGCCCAGCGCGGCTTTGACAACCTGCTGCGCCATTACCAGCAATACAAGGACCCTGAGACCGGCAAGGAGCCGACCAATGCTGACGAGTTTGCCCTCTACGCCTTGAAATTGGCCACACATAAAGTCTGGGATCCCGCCCTTCACGAAGGCGGGGACAAATTCAGCGGTTGGCAGGAGTTCGCCAAAATAGGTGTTTCCAATTCCGACCCTTACCCTTTCCGAAAACGCTGGGGCAAGATGAAGACCAAGACGGGCAAGTTCGAATTCTACAGCGAAACCTTGAAGGAAGCCCTCGCAAAACATGCCGAAAAGCATAACGCCAGCGTGGATCATGTGTTGGAAGCCTGCTTTTACGAGGCCCGCGGAGAAACGGCGTTCATTCCGCATTATGAACCACCCTATACGGCCGGCGATCCGAAGGTTTATCCCCTGGTGTTCGTGGATCATAAATCCAGGCTGAACCGCGAGGGCCGCTCGGCCAATTGTTCCTGGTACTACGAGTTCAAGGATGTGGACCCGGGGGATGCGGTCTGGGATGACGTGGCCAAAATCAACCCGATCGATGCACGCAAGCTGGGGCTCAAAAACGGCGACCGCATACGCATTACATCCCCGACCGGCAGCCTCGAATGCACCGCCAAGCTATGGGAGGGAGTGCGTCCCGGAACCGTCGCCAAGTGTTACGGCCAGGGACATTGGGCCTACGGCCGGCTGGCCGCCAAGGAGTTTGGAAAAGTCCCGCGGGGCGGAAACAACAACGATGTGATCCCCGCTGTCTATGAACGGTTGAGCGGCAGCACTGTCCGTCATGCCGGAACCCGCGTTAAAATTGAAAAGATGTAGGAGGAAATATGCCCAGATACGCCATGGTCATCGACCTGCAGCGTTGCGTCGGATGCAGCGCATGCAGCATCGCCTGCCGCAGTGAAAACAATGTCCCCGACGGGATCTACTGGTCGAACAAGATCACCGAAACGTCCGGAACTTTTCCCAACGTGCGCTACCATTATATCCCGACGCTCTGCAACCACTGCGAAAATGCACCCTGTGTAAGGGGGTGTCCCACCCAGGCGATGCACAAGCTGGAAAACGGCATCACCATGCACAATCCGAACAAATGCATCGGTTGCAAGTACTGTGAATTCAATTGCCCTTACGGGGTGATCTACTTCAATTGGCGCAGGCCGCATCCGTTCTGGCGGGATGAGAATCCTCTGATAAAAGGGGGAACTTATTCACCGGCAGAAGAAGCCCGCAAAGCCGGAGGCAAGGTCATCCCCTATTACAATCCCGAACGGGATGACACGCTGGCCGGCATTCGCCCCAAGGGCGTCGTGGAGAAGTGCACCTTCTGCGACCATCGCCTCAAAAAAGACCAGTTGCCCCTCTGCGTGGAAGCCTGCCCCGCGGATGCGAGGATATTCGGCGACATTTCGGATCCCGACAGCGCCGTAAGCAGGCTGCTGGGTAAATTCCGGCCGTTCCGCCTGCGTGAGCAACTGGGTACCGACCCCCACGTCTTCTACATTCGCGACTTCAATCCGGCCCATTACCAGCCGACCAAAGGAGGTGTGTGATGAAGCAGCCTAGTAACGCGTATGCCATCTGGCTGGGCCTGATCGCTGCGGCCATTTTAGCCGGCCTTTTTGCCGCCTGGCGCCTCTTTGCCGAGGGCCACCATCTGTTCAATACCAACGACGTGCTGCTGTGGTCGCTGCCGCTGGGAGTGTACATATACCTTGCTTTGACCAGTTCGGGCTTGACGCTGCTGGCGTCGCTGCCCCTGGTGTTCGGTGTCCGAAAATTCGAACCGGCCGCCAAGCGCCTGGTGTTTCTGGCCATCGCCACCCTGCTGGGCGGCTTTGTCTCTATCGCCCTGGAACTGGGGGATATCTTCCATATCATATACATCATGATTTCGCCTAATTTCAGCTCCCCGATATGGTGGATGGGATTTATCTACAGCGTGGAGTTGATCGTGCTGGCCGTGAAATTCTTCATGATGCATACCGGAGACCGGCACAGCCCTTTGAGCAAGGTTCTCGGGCACGTCTCCTTTGTCACGGCGCTGGCGGCGCCCCTGATGATCGGATCGGTTTTCGGCATCACCGAATCCCGGGTGACCTATTTCGGCCCCGTGATGTCCATCTACTGTCTTTTTATGGCCATCTTGAGCGGAGCCGCCCTCTATCTTTTCTATAGCCTGATCGTTTCCAAAATCAGCGCTGGAAAAACGAGTCCCTCCAATGGGTCGGTGAGTGATGACTTCGCGCGCATTTTCACTTTTGCCTTGGCCATGGTGATCGTCTTTACCCTGGTCAAAATGGCCATCGAATCGGCCACCGTCATCCCCGACTTTTTAAACTACCGCCAGTACGCACAGATTTTCGGAGGCATCGGTAAATTCAACACCGAGGTGCTGCTCGGACTTTTTCTCCCGTTTGTACTGATGGCCTTACCTTCCGTGCGCGGCGCCTACATCGGCCGGGTAGTCGCTGCCGGGCTTGTACTGCTGGGTACGTTAGGCATGCAAATGGAGATTCTGCTGGCCGGCCAGAGCCGCCCCATCGGACCCAAAGCCGAGCAGTTTCCGCAGTATATCAGCTATTTTCCTAGCATCTATGAATGGCTGGTGGTGTTCCTGGCTGTTGCGGTGGCCCTGCTCCTCTACACCCTGGGAGAACGCTATCTGAAGTTGGAGACAGCTTCGGAACATTGAAACTTCTACCTCCTCAGGCGGGGTGAAAAGATGCAAACCAAAGGATATATCGACATGGAAATCACGACCAAACTGAAGGCCCAGGAGACCGCCAGGGATCTGGCCTACCATATGCTGGCCGAAGCGTTCAGGTTGCCCGTCCCGGGTTACACGGCGGTGCTGGAAAAGCTCAGGAAGGCACTTGCGGATCTTTCTTCCGAGGCCTGCAAGGAGGTCGAGTGCTTGTTGGAAAGCTGCCGGAACGCACCGGATACGGACGCACTGCAGGTCGAATACACCCGGCTCTTCCTGGGGCCTTTCAGTGCGCCGGCCCCACCGTACGGTTCGGTCTACCTGGAACAAGAGCGCCGTTTGATGGGTGACTCCACTGTTGACGCGCGCAAACATTACCTTACTATGGGGGTTGATCTTTCCCCTGATTTCAAGGAAGCACCGGATCATATTTGTGCTGAACTCGAGTTTATGCATGTGCTGATCAGCATGGGACTGAAGGCCATTGAAGATTCCGATTACGAGCTGCTGGCTGAGAACGTCCGGCATCAGCGCAGTTTCCTGCTCCATCACCTTGGCGCCTGGCTTCCCACATTTGCCAACAAGGTGATGGAGCATTCGCAGGCCGGCTTTTATCGATATCTTGCAGCGGCGGCGGCCAAATTTGTGGCTGAAGATATGGATGGGTTGGCCGAAATTGAAGATCTGGAATAGGGTGCCACCGATTTCGCGTTTTGACCTGAGTCGTCCGGGGCACTTTTTTTCCTCAAACATCATTTCATCAGGATCAGCATGCAATCTTTTGAAACCCTGCTCAGAGAATCAGCCCAAGCCCACGGCCACCTATGCCCCGGCCAGGTGGTCGGCGTTCGGATGGCCATGCTCGGCTGCCGCCTGATCGGGCTCGATGAACCCAGGCGCCGGGACCAGATCAAAAGGCTGCTTGTTTATGTGGAGATGGACCGGTGCACTGCCGACGCCGTGGCCCATGTCACGGGTGCAAAGTTGGGCCGCCGCAGCCTGAAGTTCATGGACTACGGGATCATGGCGGCAACCTTCTTGAACCTGGAGACGTCCAGGGCGTTTCGTATCCTGTCCACCGAAGAGGCCCGTGATCTGGCGTCGGCCTATGCGCCGGAAGTAATGGACAAAAGCGCCCGGCAGTTGGAGGCCTATAAACGAATGGCCGACGGTGTCCTGTTCCGTGTTCAGAGGGTGCGCGTCAACCTGCATGAATGCGACCTGCCCGGACCGACGCTGCACAAAGTCGTGTGCAGCATTTGCGGACAGGTGGTGCGCGACCGCCGCGAAGTGTACCGCGACGGAAAACCGATATGCCGGCCTTGCACGCAGGATTCCTACTTCAGCCATGCCAGAGAAGTCAGTTGGCCGGGCATGAACTGGTCGCCGGCACTCGAAAATGCAAATGCTCCGGATCTACAGGCGGAAAAGGGCGCCAACAGTTCGACTGGCATAACTGATGAACCCGTACTGAGTCGAAACTGACTCCCTCATGTCATTCCTGCGCGGGCCGGGCAACGCGTCAACGCTTCGGGAAGCAAGAACTTCTGGGCGCCGGCCTTGGGGATGACGGTTTTTGGCGACCTATAATATGGTCACAAATGGTTGCCGGATGAAAGGACCTGTGACGTGCTGAAAACAATCAAAGTCGAAGATGCCGTCGGTACACGGTTGGCTCATGATATCACTGAAATCCGTCCCGGGCAGTTTAAGGGGGCGGCTTTCCGCAAAGGCCACGAAGTGTGCAACGAAGATATCTGCCACCTGCAGAAGTTGGGTAAGAACCACTTGTATCTCATCGACCTGGCTATGGACGAGATCCATGAAAACGAAGCGGCCGTCCTCCTTGCCGCCGGCCTGGCCGGTGAAGGGGTGGAGTGGCAAGACGACCCGAAGGAGGGCAAAATCGGGCTGCACGCCGCCATGGACGGGCTTCTGCGGATCGATACCGCTTGCCTGGCCGCTTTCAACATGGTCGATGAAGTGATGTGTGCGACCCTTCACAGCCACACTCTGGTGAAGAAAGGGCAATTGGTGGCCGCTACCCGGGCGATACCGCTGGTTATGAAGCGGGCGCCCATCGAGCGTGCCGCCGCCATCGCCGCCCAGAACAGCGGGGTGGTATCGGTCAAGGCCTTGAAGAAGGTCAAGGCGGGCCTGGTGATTACCGGCAGTGAAGTCTATCATGGTTTGATCGAAGACAAATTCGCTCCCATTCTGGAGGCTAAAATCATCGATCTGGGATCGGCGGTGGCAGCGACCGCCTTTGCGCCCGATGATGAAACCATCATCGCCGCAGCGATCCGCGGGCACATCGATTCCGGTTGCGATTTGCTGCTGCTCAGCGGCGGCATGAGCGTCGATCCGGATGATGTGACCCGTAAAGCCATCCGCTTGGCCGGTGCCGACCAGATACACTATGGCGCCGCGGCCTTGCCGGGGGCCATGTTTCTAACGGCCTACATCGGCGACATACCTTTGCTGGGGGTTCCGGCCTGTGGTTTGCACCACCGTGTGACGGTGTTGGATCTACTGCTCCCGCGCATTCTGGCGGGCGAAAAGATCGGCAAAAAAGAAATGGCTTTTATCGGTCATGGCGGCCTGTGTAAAGATTGCCCGGAATGCAGCTATCCGCATTGTCCGTTCGGAAAAGGATCTTGATGCAGGAAGGCATACCCCGGGGGACGCATGCCCGGTTCTCAGGACGTTCGATCAGCATGCGCTGCTTCGCCGGACGGTGTGAACGATCCAGCGGGGGTCGAAAGAGGCCTTCTCATTCAAGCGTCAAGCCTCAGACCATTGCAAAGCAGATGAGTTTCCGGCCGGCTATGGTTTTTCGCGGGCCAGCTTGCAGAGTCCCAGGCGATTGCGGCCGTTATTTTCACAAAGTACTTTGATTTGTTTTTCGGAAAGATAAACGCGTTTGTCGAAGGTCTCAATGATGACCCCCGCTCTCAAAAGAAATTTCAGAGCCGTCGGTTTGTAATCCCGCGATTTCCCAAACCTGTCCATAAAGGCGCGCGGCTTTAGCCCCAATTCAGCAACGCTTTTGGCGCTTTGCGCCTCCGTCGCCCGATGGCTGCGAAATATCCCCACAACTTGCGCCATCGCCCGCTTGATCAAAAAGGCGGGTATGGTGATCAAAGTGAACCAATAGATGAGCGCTGCGGCGGCTATAAAAAGAAAAGTCACTGGTTCCATTCTTGTCTCTCCTGCATCGTTTCAGTCGAAAATAAACACCTCCGCTGTTCAATGAATGCTTCACATCGTGTATTTTTCAGAAAGTATCGCGCCATTTGGCGCCCAAGAACAGCTTATTGGCCACCCCCGGTTGGCACGCCCAGTTTTTCGAAAATCGTTTGAATGCTTTTTTTGTCGAGGAAACCCACATGCCGGCCGTATTCCTTGCCTGTTTGGTCATAGAAGATCTGGGTCGGAATGCCCCGAATGCCGAACCGCTGCGCCTGTTCGCGGTGCTCCCATACGTCAATGAATATAATGGAAGCGCGGCCTGCGTATTCTTTTTGCAGTTCCTCGATGATGGGGGCCATCATTTTGCATGGGATGCATTTGTGGGCGCCCAGATCCACCATGGTGACCAGGCCGGGTGTGGGGACAGAGGGCATTTCGGCTCCTGTTTTCGGATCGCCGGCCAATGCCGTTGCCGTCCAGCCGAAAAGGAATCCTGCAAGAAGAAGCAAACACAACGTCTTGCTCATTTCACATCCTTTCAATCGTGTTCAACAGATCAATAGCGTTCGAACACGCTGGTCATTTTTCGGTCACCGGCAGCGATGGTATCGATGTTCATGCGCATTGACCCCTTTAACAAACTGAGATCGGGCCCTCCAAAGAGATCGGCCTGGGCGCCAATCATTCCTACACACTTTTTGCTGGTTGCGGCGCTCCCGAGGCCATCTGGAAGAAAGCCGTGCGGTGGCCTTCACCTCCGATGATGGCCACCAGATCATCCGGCAGCAATACAAAATCGGCATCGGGATTGGGCTTTAATTGCTTTGCGCGCACGACGCCCACGATGGACGCTCCGGTTTTTTTGCGAATCTGGCTTTCACCTATCGAACGATGAACGATCGGGCTTTCTTGAACCAGGCGGACCCATTGCAAATCAAATTGCTGTTCGACCCCCCGCAACTGGGACAACATACGGTAATCATCGCCATGGTTGAATAAGTCCGCATAGAGTTCCTGTCGAACGGCGCCCGTGTATCGTTGCACTTCTGCAGGCGGCACATGAAGATGGAGCAGAGACTGGCGCGCCATCTCGAGGCTCGCTTCGAATTCCGGCAGAACGACTTGCGAAACTCCCAAATCCTTCAACACGGTGAAATAATCCGGTCCTGATGTCCTCGCCACGATTTTGAGATTGGCGTTCAAATATTTGGCCTGAACGATCGCGGATCGGGTTGCGACCAGTGCGGGTACGGTCAGGATCAGAAGGTTCGCAGCTTTGATACCGGCGGCTTCGAGAACGACTTCATGGCCGGCATCACCGTAAACAACCGCCATTCCGGCCGCTTTGGCTTGCTCGAAGCGCCGGTGATCGAGCTCGATGATCACGAAGGGTATGTTCAGGCGCTTCAACACACGCGCGATCTGAAAGCCCACCCGCCCGCCGCCCACGATAACGACATGCGCTGCGTAACCGGCATCCGGGATGTTGGAGGATTCAAGGGCCTCGTGGCGGAACCAGCGCTTTTTCAAGGCGTAAATCCTTGCCGTCTGTCCTGAAACCAAAGGCGTGAGCACCATGGTCAAAATGGTGACGGTCAGGATCAAGCCGTAAAGCTCGTTTCCTATCGATTGGGTCGACAATCCAACGCGGGCCAGGACGAAGGAGAACTCGCCGATCTGAAACAACCCCAATCCGACGGCCAGCGGGATGACATTGCGATACTTGAAAACGCGAGAAATAAAAGCAAAAATGAAGCCCTTGCCAAGACCGACCACCAGTACCAAAACAAGGACCTGCCAGATGTTGTCCGCCAGGAATCGCGGATCGAACAGCATGCCGACCGAGGTGAAGAACAACAAGCCAAAAAGATCCCGCAGCGGAACGATGTCGCTCAAGGCCTGGTGGCCGTAGTCCGATTCGCTCAGAACCATTCCGGCCACAAAGGCGCCGAAGGCAAAGGACAGCCCCGCCAAGTGCGTCAGATATCCCACCCCCAATCCGATGGCGGTGATCGCCAGCAGAAAAAGCTCCCGTGAACCGAGCTTGGCGATATGCGCCAACAGGCGCGGCAGCAAACGGGTCCCGAGAACGACCATTGCGGCGATGAACCCCGCGGCCTTGAGGGCTGCGAAACCAAGTGCGGGCAGCCCAACCGCCGGGTTGTTCAATTGGGGCAGGATGATCATCATCGGCACCACGGCCAAATCCTGGACGATCAGCATACCGATCATCACCTTGCTCGAAAGGGTTCCCAACCAGCCCTGGTTCATCAGCGTTTTGAGAAGCACCATGGTGCTGGAAAGCGATATCAGGGCGCCGAGCCAGAGCGATGCTTTCCAGTCCCACCCCATCAGGTATCCGATACCCATGCCGAGCCCAATGGTGGCGAGCATTTGAATCGGCGTCCCCAGCAGCGCGATCATTTTGACCGGTTTGAGATCCTTGAGCGAAAATTCGAGTCCCAGGGCGAACAGGAGCAGGGCGATGCCGATTTCGGCAAGCCGTTCGATTTCTTGAACGTTCGCGACCGCGAGCCCCCCCGTATGCGGCCCCAAAATGATCCCTGCCGCGATATAGCCGAGAATGATGGGCTGTCCGAGCCGTTGCAGGATCAGGCCGCAAAAAAAGGCCACCACAACGAGAATGATGATGTCGGTCGCGATACCCATCTATCTTCCTTGCATGCACTTGTTCGACACAGTGGCTTTAACCGAGCCTGGAACAGTTTTAAACACCGACCAATGGTTTGGCAATAAAATAGACTCCCAACAGAGCGATCAGCGTGCCGGCCGCGCGCCGGAACCACAGGCCGGCCCCTTGCCAGGCGCCGCTCTCGGTCAATTTTCGCACCATGGCCGTGGAACCGCCGGCCGCCGCGATGGGCAGGCAGTGACCCGGGGCGAACAGGAGGGGATGGATCGCGTTTTGTTGCCCGCCGACATAGGCCACGATCAAGGGGATGGAGGCCAGGTGACAGGGACTGAAGAGCACGCTGACCATGCCCCATAAAAATGCGCCCGTTAGGGCAATGGCTGAACCGGTGGTCATCCACTGGTTGATCGTTATCAAGAATTGCTCGAGCATATCGCGATCATCTCCAATTGGCCAGGCGCCGGTACCCCCTTTTGATGATGCGAGCGTCGGCACCCGAAGCAATGCCGAGAATTTTGTATGGATCGGATGAATCGTCCGGGTTCGGGTCGCTCATACGATCTCTTGTTCCAAGTTGAAGGTTCAATCCTTGAGGGGGGGCCGATCGGTTCGGTCCGTCGGCACGATGAAAACCGGTATGGGGCTGTTGAGCACGACTTTCCGGGAGGTTCCGCCCATCAGTGTTTCCTGCACCAGGCCATGGCCGCGACTGCCCATCACGAGGACATCGTAGGCGCCCGTTGCTGCATGGTGCAGGATGCGCTCCACCGCCTTGCCCGGCTCCACGACCACTTCACGCAGCATGAAGCGGCATGCGGAAATGCGGGCGGCGTCGCAAAACCGCCGGATACGCACTTTGATGCGCTCGATCCGTTCGGCTTCGCTATGTTGCCTGAATTCGTCGAGATCGCTGTATCCCAGAAGCGTGGAGATCAGCAATTCAGCATTGGGCGGCACTTTTTCAATCACGTGCAGAATCGTGACGCTCGCACCGTACGCCTCGGCGAGACCGGCGGCATAACCAAAAGCATGCTCGGCATTTTCGGAGAGGTCGGTGGCGAATAAAATTTTTTCAATCCTGGGCCTGGTGAACATCTTTTGCCTCTTTCCGCATCGTGTTGCCCATGGTCCAAAAAGATCAATCCAATAGATTAAAGCGGCTCATGTAGCGTTTCAACTCCAGGCGCTGGGCGTCCTCCAGCGGCGGACAAGAATCGATTCCCTTGGCGCCCTCGGCCACGCGCGCGGCAAACACCGTGCAGGTGGGCTGGCCGCATTGGCGGCAGTTGGTCTTGGGCAGGCGTTTGAGTATTTCGATCAGCTGCGGCCGTGGAGCGCCTTTGAAGCTGGGCACGATGCGCTCGCGGTTTTCCCAGACGTCGTTGATTTCTCGTTTCAGCCACTCCACGATCCGGCGCGCCTCGGCCTCATCTTTAAGGGCATTGATGGCGATCCGGCGGCCATGCACGGTGATCAGCTTGCCTTGAACCTTGAAAGTCACGGAAGGCGGGTCACGGACATATTCAAACCCGCCCAGAGCGGTGTTCAGGTAGGGCAGGGCGTGCCCCACATCCTGATCGAGATGGGCAAAGCAATGCACGGCCATGGCGGCCGGGTTGCACGCGGAATTGAAAATTTCCAGCGTATAGCTCTCGAGCAACATGATGGATTCTCCCCGATCAATCTTCTATTTGCATCCGCATCCGCACGCGGCCGCTCCTGCGCCGGCAGACAAAGACTTTTCGTTCAGCGTACGCTTGATCGCCGCCTTGACCCGCTCTACATCGGCCCTCTGAAGATTGAAGTCCTTGTTCTTTTCGATGCCCTCGTCTGTGAGCACTAGATAGTGCTGCATCGGCACCCGGGCCTGTTCCAAAATGGCTTTGGCACATCCCACCGAACAGCCGTCAACAGCCACCATCCTGGGTACATCTTTGGCCGACTGCACGAAACCGGACAGGTGTCCGCCGATACCCGCCAAGCAGAACATTTTACCGAAGCCCTCCCGGGTCAATTCCACTGCCGCCTGGTTGGAAAGTTGCCCGACGTTGGAGGCCCCCGAACAGGCCAGGATCATGACATTGCCGTCCCCGGTACAACAATTCGCAGACATTTGTTTGACTCCTATCGTTTGGGGTTGGATGCGATTATTTAAGCCATGTCAGGACATCTTCTTTTTTGGGAATCTTGCCCACCGACTTCACCTGCCCGTCCACGACCACTGCCGGTGTGCCGAATACGCCGTAACCTGCAATCTTCATCAAATCGGTCACTTTTTCCACCGTGGCGCTCACAGTACTCTCGGCTACCGCTTCTTTGACGATTTTTTCCGTCTGCTGGCATTTGGGGCAGCCGGGGCCCAATACTTTGATTTCCATTTTGTTTCTCCTTTTAAAAAGTTGAACATTCATCTTTTTTTATTCATGAATCATGGCGTCACTTCAGGATTTCGATCCAACTTCTGATCTCTTCCTTACTGGGAATTCTTCCCATGGATTTGACTTCTCCATCCACAACCACAGCCGGTGTTCCGAAGACGCCGTAAGCAGCGATGACAGCGTAGTCGGATATCTTTTCCACGCTGGCGTCAATTCCGGATTGGGCGACGGTCTCGCGGACGATTCTTTCGGCTTGCTGGCATTTGGGGCAGCTTGTGCCCAGTACCTTGATTTCCATATTTTCTCCCATCACGTCTTCACAGGATCACCGTTCTTGGCGATCCAGGCCTTTGATTTTGCTTCTATGGGGCACCGACCCGGTCCACACGACCGTGTCGTTGATGATCAGTGCCGGCATGCCCATAATGCCGTAGCGATGCGTCTGCATATACATGGCGCGCGGTACTGGCCATATGCAGCCTCCTATGCCAGCAAGGCGCCGTAAAACATGCCCGCGATGGTGGACATGATCACGATGATGCCACAGAACGTCGCAGTCTTTTTCACGCCCATGACACTGCCGATCACCAGCATGTTGGGCAGGGAAAGCGCCGGTCCGGCCAGCAGCAGGGCCAAAGCCGGCCCCTGGCCCATGCCCGAGCCCAACAAACCTTGCAGGATCAGCACCTCGGTCAGAGTGGCGAAATACATCACCGCACCGGCCAGGGCGGCGATGAAGTTGGCCTGGAAAGAATTGCCGCCCAGCAGTGACGCGATCCAGTGCTCGGGAATCATGGCCGGGTGACCGGGGCGGCCCAGCATAAAGCCCGCCACCAGCACGCCTCCGGCCAGAAGGGGGAAGATCTGCTTCATGGCATCTTCCTCCGGAACATAGATCTGCCCGGTGGTGCGCGCTGCGTCGTCTTTGCGGAAAATGGCGGCCATCAGCAAACCGGTCGCACAATTCTATTTCGCCATATAGCAATATTATGGATTAAAAAAATCAATTCCCGCAGATGAACTCCCGGCGCACTTCAGGCAACCTCTCCACCAGTGCCTGCACCTCGGCATCCTGCTCCAGCCAATGGCGCAGGTTTCCCAGCAAGCTGGCTGCGTAAGGATTCCTGGCGCCGTCGGCCGGCCGGTAATTAACCCACAGTCCTTCCTTGGAAAAGGTTATCAACCCGGCTTCTTCAAGGATCTTCAGATGCTTGCTGGCGGTGGACTGGGCCAGCCCAAGGGCTTCCTGGATTTCGCACACGCACAGCACGCGGCGCTGCAGCAGCTTGATCATTTTGACCCGGTTGGGATCGGACAACGCTTTCATAACCTTGATAAATTCGCGCATAATCACTCCTAAATCGTTAAATGCGAATATAATGAAATGAAGGGGGCTGTCAAATGTTTTTTTCAATAGAGGGACCTGCTTTTAGACAATGATCTGCTTTCCTGCCGAAAACGTTGATTTACGGATAACGCGGCTTATCATTCACAGTAAAAAGGGGGGCGGATGGAGAAACAGCATAAATTCAGCATCTGGTATATCATTCTGGGGATTTGGGGCGTTTTGATCATCCAGAACCTGTTGGTGTCGGCATTTGCTATTGAAACCATACCTTACAGCAGATTTCTGGAACTGCTCAAGGCCAACAAGATCACCGAAGTGGCGATATCGTCCAACCAGATCCAGGGGCGCATGCGCACCGACGGTGAACCTGGCGGCCGGGGAGAGATGTTTCGGACCGTGCGTGTGGATCCCGAAATTTCCCAAATGCTTGCAGAATATGACGTCACCTTCAAGGGCCAGGTCGAATCCACTTTCCTGCGGGATCTGATGTCCTGGGTTATTCCCGTTCTCCTGTTTGTGGGCATATGGTTTTTCCTGGTCAAACGCATGCAGGGCCAGCAGCCCGGTTTCATGACCATCGGGAAAAACAAGGCCAAGATCTACATGGAAGACGAAATCGGAGTCACTTTCGAAGATGCGGCCGGCGTGGAAGAGGCCAAACAGGAACTCAAAGAGGTGATCGATTTCCTGAAGACGCCCGAGCGCTTCACCGCCATCGGCGGCAATATGCCGCGCGGCATATTGCTGGTGGGCCCCCCGGGCACCGGCAAGACCTTGCTGGCCAAAGCCGTGGCCGGTGAAAGCGGGGTGCCGTTTTTCAGCATGAGCGGATCGGAATTCGTGGAAATGTTCGTCGGTCTGGGAGCGGCGCGTGTCCGCGATCTGTTCAACCAGGCCAAGCAGAAAGCCCCCTGTATTATTTTCATCGATGAACTGGACGCCCTGGGCAAGGCGCGCGGCATCGGCAACATGGGCGGCCATGACGAGCGCGAACAGACATTGAATCAGCTGCTGGTGGAAATGGACGGTTTCGATCCCCAGGTGGGCGTCATTCTGATGGCCGCCACCAATCGCCCGGAAATTCTCGATCCAGCCTTGCTGCGCCCGGGCCGTTTCGATCGCCAGGTCCTGGTGGACCGGCCGGATAAGGCCGGCCGCATAGCCATTCTGAAAGTTCATCTGAAAAAAATCCAGACTGCCGCCGACCTCGATATCGAGCGTCTGGCGGCCATGACCCCGGGCATGGTGGGTGCCGATCTGGCCAACCTGGTCAACGAAGCGGCATTATTGGCGGTACGGCGTGACAAGCAGAAGGTGGAAATGGCCGACTTCGAAGAGGCGGTCGAGCGGGTCGTGGCCGGTTTGCAGAAGAAGAACCGCCTGATCAATCCGGAAGAAAAAAAGATCGTGGCGTATCATGAATTGGGACACGCCCTGGTGGCCATGGCGCTTCCGGGGACCGATCCGGTCCAGAAGATCACCATCATCCCGCGCGGCATCGCCGCCTTGGGTTATACCATGCAGGTGCCCACCGAAGACCGATTCCTGATGCGCAAGACCGAACTGCTCAATAAAATCGCAACCCTGCTGGGCGGACGCGCGGCCGAAGAAATCGTTTTCGGAGATATCTCCACCGGAGCCCACAACGATCTGGCCAAAGCAACGGAAATCGCCCGCAGCATGATCACGCAGTATGGCATGAGTGCCGCCCTGGGCCAAGTCTATCATGCCGGCAATCAGCGTTCACCTTTCCTTTTTCCAGGCATGGAGGGGTCGGTCGAGTACAGCGAGGCAACCGCCGAACTGATCGATCGGGAAGTGCGCGACACCATCCAGCAGCAATACAGTGTGGCCAGAAAACTGCTCGAAGACCGGCGCGATCTGCTCGAAAGAAGCACGCAGAAGCTTTTGGAGCAGGAAACCATTGCCGGAGACGAACTCAAAGCCCTGGCCGCGGAAATCCAACCAGGCTCGTTTGAAAAACAACGCATCGCGTAACCAATTACAGAGTATCTGGCACGTGGTGTATCGGCCCCGGGAATCGCGCGCAGGCGCCGGGGCGCAGGCGCAATCAGGGCCGGGCTCACTGCACAGGGACACGGCGCGCCGGGCCCCCAGAGGTGAGATGATGATCATCCCATACAAAGGCAAATATCCCACCATCGGCCGGAATGTCTTTATCGCCCCCACGGCTGTGATCATCGGGGATGTGGTTCTTGAAGATGAAGCCAGCGTCTGGTTCGGCGCCGTGGTGCGCGGGGACCGGGATCGGATTACGGTCGGCGCCCGAAGCAACGTTCAGGACAATTGCACGCTGCATGTGGACACAGACCATCCGCTCCTGATCGGTTCCGAAGTGACCATCGGACACAATGCCGTCATCCACGGGTGCACCATCGAAAACCGGGTGCTCATCGGTATCGGCGCCACCATACTGAACGATGCCGTGATCCACGCCGGCAGCGTGGTGGCCGCAGGCGCCGTAGTGGCTGAAGGCATGAAGATCGGCCCGCTGCAATTGGCCGCCGGTGTGCCTGCCAAAATCAAGAAGCATTACGATTCCGAACGGCCGGCGCACAATGCCGGTGAGGCGCGCATATATATCGGACTGGCACAGGATTATATTGAATCGGTCAAATTATTGAAGTGTTGATTCCTTCGCCGGAACACATCTGCGGGTTTGCCGATGCAACGACAACCTTTCAACGATTTCGACTTAACGCCTTACCGAATCAACAAACTCTTCGAGCGCCTGCAGGTAGGTTTCCAAACCGACCGAGAACAGGTCGTTGTGGTTGGCGCCGTCGATCTGCACAAACCGCTTGTGTTGCGCCGCGGAAGCGTCAAACAAGACCTGGCCGTCTGAAATCGGGATGATATGGTCGAACTGGGCGTGGATGATCAGGGTGGAGCCTGTAAACTTTCGAATCTTATCGATATTGCCGAAACCCTGGTCTTCCCGGAATCCGATGCGATCGACCGCGACCCCCAGCAGCCGCAGCAAAGGTTTGGCAAACGCAAATCCGCTTTCGATAATCAGACCGTCCAGTTCGCCGGCATGCACGGCGGCCAATTCCAAGGCGCAGGCGCTGCCCAGGGAACGGCCCATGACCGCCAAGGGTCCGTTGAATCCATCTTTCACAAGCCAATTGCGGACATAATCGAGGACGATATGGCTGTCGGTCAGCATGGCGCCGACCGTCGGACGACCGCCGGACCGCCCATAGCCGCGATAATCGACCGGCAGAAAATTTATCCCCAGGTGATTGAACAAAGGGGCCAGTTCATCGTAATCGGCCACGATCTCTCCATTGCCGTGGAAGAAAATCAGGTTGACGGCATCCTTCGCGCGCATGTGAAAACGGGCGCCCACCTGAACGTCCGGGGTCACAGCGATCAAATGATCGTTGTCCCTGGTGCGCGCTCCGGGACGCCGGCCCTCGGCGCGCGGATAAAAGATAACCCGCGAAATTGCGGGACTGTCCAAAACGGCATGTGCCGGTTGGTCCTGTGAAGTCATTGATCCTCCGTTTATTACCAAAGGTTCGTCGCGTTAACCGGATTTTTTGTCAAGCAAAAAACCGATTTTCTTATGCATGATCAAGCTGCCCAATATAAACACCACAAGTGCGGTTCGATAGAAGGGGTTCAAATTTCTGTATGCGTCTGCGTGTGGCTGTGCCTCACAAGCATTTCCACACCCGGGAAGGGTTGCAGCACCTTCCAGCGGGTCTGAAATTTAAACCTGGCCATGAGTCCACCGCAGGAATGGACGAGGTATGCAGGGTTGAACGTCCTGTTTCAGCACTCGAAGGGAGCTTTGAAAGCACATCTGCACGGGCTTTACCCGTTCAGGTCAACCAGCACGCGCTGGCCGAAGCCGAGGCGATTGTTGAGGTAGTATGTCTCCCGCGGCACAAAGACGTACAATTGAACGCGATCGCCCACGTGAGGCCGATTCTGTTTGCGCGACGGCTCGCTTTCCAGAAAGGGGCGGGCAAACGGAAACTTAAGCAGGAAGCGGGCCACCACCTTCAACTGCTCCGAACGTTTGCGCACTGCGCTGACCGTTCCACTCATCTGCAGGCCCTGGATCTCCTCCCAGCGCTCGCTGTCTGCAAAGATGGCTGCCGCCGCCGTTCCGGCGGAGATGCCTTGCTCGATGTGGCGGGCGCGCGGGCTGGAAAAAAAGAAAAAACCGGGATTGACATAGACATAGTAGACGGGTGCGGCCCATGGCGCGCCTGCAGCACTGGTGGACAAGACCAAGGTGCGCGCCCTGCGGATCAGCGCTTGGGCCGCAATGCGGTGCGATGCGGCGCCGGCCGCATCGGCCGGCGCCGCTTTTAATTCCGGATTTCTGGTCATCGGAATGAAATAGTTGGTGCAGGGTTCAACATAAGGAAGCCTTTCAACAGTTAAGCGCGATCAACCGGTTTCAGAGGAAGGTGGCGGAGTGTGCCTGCGCTTTTGGCCGACCAGTTTGAGTGGTCCCTGCGAAAATTCGATTTCTTCTTTGTCCGATAAGGTCTCCAGTTCCTTCAAAGCCTCCCGGATTTCCTTGGAACCGCGTTCATAGACCTTCCATATGGCGCTATACTCACGGCGCGCCTCGCTTAAGGAATAGTTGCCGTTCGTCCGGCGGATGTAGTGCGCCACCAGTTCGCGGATCGATTCCCAGCTGTCCCGGCGGGTTTGATTCTGTAAGTTTGTCAGGTTATTGATGTTTTTTAAAGTTTTCTTATGAAAGCGGGTGAAAAAGAATCGTCTCAGCGTCAACGCCCAGAGGAGGAGCGCGATCATGGCTGTGCCGCCGGCCGCGGCGGTTTTGATCCAGGGATCGATGCCGGCCATCGGCGGGGCGGCCATCATCAGCACGAAGGCTGCTGCGCCTGCGGCCAGGCTTGCCCCCAAAGCCGTGATAAATGCTTTTAACCTGAATTTGCGGGCGCGTTTGCGATAAGCGATCAATGCTTCCAGAAAATGGGCCAGGCGTTCGCCGTGCGTTTCCACAAAGGCGGCCAGATTGTCCAGGCGGTAGCGCGGGGCCTGCAAAACCGCTTTCTTCAACTCCTCGCGCTGGTTCTCCAAGTAGCGCAGATAGCTGATATCGTGATCCTCCTTGCGGGCAGACGCCTCCTGGGTGGAATAGGTCAGGTGGATCATGGGGATGTCCTTGCGTCCCGTTATTTGGGACAGATTCCAGCACAAGGTGCCATACACCCGCAGCAGGTCGATCATGGAAGCGCATTCATCGATGCGGTTGAGCACGAACAAAACGCGGTCTTCGAATGTGCGTGCCGGCAGGGTTTCGCGCAAACTGGTATGAATTTCCCGGACAGTGCCGGCCTTGTGCGGATCGAAAAGGACCAGCACCAGATCGGCGATCTGGGCCAGGTCGCCGATGACCTCCTGATAATTGTAACCCCGGTCGCGCTCTGTAATGCTGTCCAGCATCCCCGGGGTATCGATGATGGCCAAATTCCTGAGAAAGGGTGAATTGACTTTCTTGAGCCGGAAATGGGAGGCGAAACGCTGGCCGTGTTTTTTCAGCGATTCGAAAGGATACTCGCTGTCATTGAGGAGGAATTTGCCGTCCCGCGTTTCAGAAACCTGCACCGGGCCATCGGCCGCCTGATTGTCATCATGGGTAATGATGGTGAACGAATCATCCGTGGGCGCCTGGCCTGTGGCTTGTATCCGGGCACCTAAAAAATCGTTGATCAATGTCGATTTGCCCGATGAATAACTGCCTAGAACCAGAACCTGAGGCTTCCATTTAATCGTGGTTTCCAGGGGGACATCGCTGTACCCGTAGCGCATGGCAACCGGTGTGAGCTGCTCGGCCACCATCTCCAGCAGTTCTGTTCGCAGGGCCTTGATGTAATTGTCGCGGTACATACCTTGCTCCATCGGTTGGCCGTCCATTGCATCGATACGGGAAAAAAGCCGTTGCATTTTCTGCGCTTATTGTCATTTATAGGCAACAAAGCGAATTAAATCAATAATTTTAAATCTTCAATTCAGACGTCATCCAAGGGAGTTCGGGATGAAGCCAATTTTACGGGAAGGGCTGGTGGATGCGCACGCTCATTTGAATGAAATCGAGCAGATCGACCAGGTCCTGGCGGATGCGCGGCGGGTAGGTGTGACCCGCGTGGTGGCCGTCGGCATGGACCGGGATTCCAATGAGACAACCCTCGCGCTGGCCTCGCGCTTTCCAGGGCAGGTGTGGCCGGCTGTCGGTTACCACCCCTGGTCGCTTCGCCCCGATACGGTGGAGGACACGCTGGCGCACATCCGCGCCAACCTGAGCCGATGCGTCGCTTTGGGGGAAGTGGGGTTGGACTACAAGGCCAAGGTGAAAAAGAATTTTCAGAAGGAGGTTTTCGAGCGTCTGTTGGTTCTGGCGGTCGAACACGATAAGCCGGCCATCATTCATTGCCGCTTTTCCCATCAGCGCGCCCACTCCATGGTACGCAGCGCCGGCGTGCGGCAGGCGGTCTTTCACTGGTACAGCGGACCTGCGCAGGTGCTGGAGATGCTCCTGGCCGACGGCTACCACATTTCAGTGACGCCGGCTCTGGCGTACAGCGAGCCCCATCGAGCGGCAGCCGAGCTGGCGCCTCTTACGCGTATCCTGGTGGAAACCGACACCCCGGTGAGTTACCAGGGCCGGGTTTCACGTCCGGCGGACCTGCTGCAGACCATTGCGTGGCTGAGCCGGATCAAACAGATGCCCGAAGAAGAGGTCGCCGCAGTTACGGCCCGGAATGCCCGTCTGTTTTACGCGATTCCGTCGATTCCTCCCGCTTGAAACGTAACCGCTGAGCATGTTCCCCAATGGGAATTTGTCCTCGACGCTCTTGACCTTCTGTGCGCCGTATGGTTTCTTGTGCCCGTTCCATCCGGATTGAGAAGCATACCCTCCCCATATTCGAGGAAGAGACCGCATGAAAAAAGCAACTTATCACGGCATCCGCGACATCAGGATCGAAGAGGTGCCGGAACCCGCTCCCGGCCGGGGCGAAGTGAAGGTCAAAATCAGATATTGCGGCATCTGCGGATCCGACCTGCATGAATACCTGCACGGCCCTTTTCCGAGAAGCACCTTCGGGCATGAAGCCTGCGGCACGATTGCGGCCGTCGGCCCCGATGTGACCGAATATGTTCCGGGAGAACGGGTATGCACCGTTTTTCCGGGCGCTTTCGCGGAATATATCGCCTGCCCGGCGGAAAGACTGATCAGAATTCCGCAAAGCATGGATTGGAAGCGCGCCGCCGTTTTGGAACCTTTGTCCGGGGCGGCTTATGCCATCGATCGCGGCCGCGTGATGCCTGAGGAGACGGTTTTCATCGCCGGCGCCGGAACAGTGGGGTTGATGTTCCTGTTGGGGTTGAAAGCGATGGGAGTCCACACGGTTTACATGACGGACCTTCTGGAAAACAGGCGCAGGAAAGCCGAAGAATTGGGAGCCACACAGGTCTGGAATCCCAAGCAGGTCAAAAGCCCGGCCAAGGTGAAAGAATTGACCCAGGGCCGGGGTGTGGATGTGGCCATCGAGGCCGTGGGGGTCGAAGCAACCCTAAAAGACTGCCTTGCTTCCGCTATGTATCGCGGGCGGGTCATCGTCCAGGGCATCTTCACCGAGCGGCCGCAGATACACATGCTGGGGTTCGTCACCCGCGAGACCACCATGATCGGTACCAGCTCCATCTATCCGCCATTGGCCCTGCAATGGCTGGACACAGGCAAGACCCTGCCTGAAAGCATCATCACCGATATCATCCCCTTGGCGGATATCGCCGAGAGCGGTTTCGCGGCGCTGACCGGATCGAACCAAACGGCCATCAAGATCCTGGTTGAACCTTAACAAAACCACGACCGATCTCCGCGAATGGCAATCTCCGCCTGGTGTGCGAAATCAAAGCGGTTTTTTCTGGAATTCACGAATCAAGCAGAGTACTAGGGACCAATGAATTTTCTTGCCCATCTGTATCTGGCCGACCTTACCGGCGACTCTTTCATCGGGCATCTGCTTGGGGATTTCGTCAAAGGCCGGGATATGCAGGGCTACAGCCGCGAGATCCAGGCGGCCATCATGTTTCATCGCAAGATCGATTCATTTTGTGATGCCCATCCGGTCACCCGCGTCAGCCGCAACCGCATCGGTCCGCGGCGGCGGCGTTTTGCCGGTGTGATCGTGGATGTTTGCTACGATCACTTTTTAGCGCGCCACTGGCATTGCTTTCACTCGGAACCCCTGACGGTTTTCGCGCGGAGGGCCTATGGCGCCTTGAAACGGGATCGCACCCTGCTGCCGGAGAAGTTCGGCAGCGTGGTGCAGCGGATGATCGCCTATGATTGGTTGGGCGGCTATTTTCATCTCGATAAGGTGGCTGTGGCCCTGGATCGAACGGCCGGTCGATTGAGCTGCGGTGAACGGTTCAAAGGCGGGATTGCCGATATTTTGCATGATTACCGTGCTCTCCAGGGTGATTTTCAGGCCTTCTTCCCCGAAATAATCCGTTTTTCCAGGGATTATGGAAACAGTGCAGCGAGTCTGCAGACATCCGCCGGATCTGACAACTGGAAAGGAAAACCATGGCCATGTATGACTATACCATAGACGGAAATTTGGCGATTTTAACCATGAACAACGGGGAAAATCGCTTTAATTTGGATTCTGTCCGGGCGTTTCGGGAGATCCTTACAGAAATCGAGGGCAAGACTCAGGTCAATGCCCTGGTAGTCACCAGCGCGCACGAAAAAATATGGTCCAACGGGATCGATCTGGATTGGTTGCTCACGGCCGTTCAAAAGGAAGGCGGCCCCGTCCGGGACCGTTTCCTTATTGAACTGTACACCTTGTTCAAACGCTTGCTCACTTTCTCCATGCCTACAGTGGCGGCAATCAACGGGCATGCCTTCGCCGGCGGGGCCTTTTTGGCTTTTTCGCACGACTTCCGCTTCATGCGCTCGGATCGGGGTTGGATATGCCTGCCCGAAGTGGATCTCGGAATTCCGCTGGGGCCTGTTTTCATGGCGATCACCCGGCACAATATGCCCGGGTTTTTACTCCATGAGATGCAATATACAGCCAGACGGCTGACCGCCCAGGAATGTGAATCGTACCATATCATCATGAAGGCTTGTCCACTGGATCAACTGATGCAGCTGGCCGTGACATTCGCCAGGGGATTAAACAAGCAGCGCGATATCATCGGCCGTATGAAAGTTGAAACGCTTGGCCCCATTATCCGCGTCATCGATGAAACCGTGGCTTCGCTCTCGGAAGGGAGTTAAAGGTAATTCAAACCCCGGCCAGCGCGGATAAAATCGGTTTCAGGCCGGCCGCGCGGCCATTTTCCTTTGATGGAACCGGCAACAGCCCTTCCGAAAACTCGTTTTATACCCGCGAAGGTGATACGACTAATTCCTTGTTTGAAAGTGCCCCTCGCCGGTTGTCACGCTATGATCGCTCGGATTGGCAAGCAGCCTGGAGGAAAATACATATGCCCTGTCCCGACCAGCCCGTTCCAACACAAAGCCTTAAAGATCAATGTGCCGCCTATATCGAGCGATCGATTTTATCCGGGGAATTGGCTGTAGGCCAAAAACTGCCGCCGCCGCGAGACCTGGCGCAGCAGCTGGGGATCAAGCATAGGGATGTGCAGGGCGCCTTGGTCGAGCTGGCCTCGAAAGGCCTGCTCAAAACGGTTCCGCGCGTGGGAACCCTGGTCAACGATTTTCGCAAGGAGGGCTCCCTTGCCGTACTGGTTGCACTGTTCAGCTATCAGCAGGGGGATCTGGCACCCAAGCTGCTCAGCGACTTGATGGCCATGCGGACGCTGCTCGAAATCGAAAACGCACGTCTGGCCGCATTGCACCGCGGGGAAGAGGATATCCGCGGCATGCGCGACCTGATCAAGGTCGAAGAGAAGACCGATCCGGCGGACATTGAAACTTTGACCTGGCAGAATTTCCAATTCCACCACCTGGTGGCTATTGCCAGCGGCAATCTGAGCTATGCGCTGTTATTGAACTCATGCAAACCGGTTTATACGAACCTGCTGAGCCGTTTCTTTGAGGACCCCGAAGTGGTGCCGACGGCCATCGGTTTTCATCGCGATTTGGCTGACGCCATCAGGAAGCAAAACGAGCAGCTTGCCGTGGCGGTCATGCGTTGTATGCTCTCTTACGGAGATGAACGTCTGCGCGACGCAGGGTCCAAATAAGGGTTATACCCAGATCGAAGGAAGGGACCCTTTTGGTTTAGGGGTGCACCACATCTGAAAACCGGTTTGCCACTTCAAGTGGTTTCGAATCTCTAATGAAAGGGGAAAACATGCGCGACCCGTTATTCGACCCGATTGTGATCAATCAGTTGAAGATTAAAAACAGGATTTACATGCCGGCCATGCATATGGCCATGGCCGACAATTTCCAGGTCAACGACCGGCTGCTGGAATTCTATATCGAGCGGGCCAGAGGAGGCGCCGGCATGATTGTGGTCGGATATGCCACCGTGGACGATCTTTCGGGCAATCCGCAGAACATCGGCGCGCATGAAGACCGATTCATCCCCGGGCTCGCGCGGCTGGCGGCGGCGATTCGGGATAACGGCGCGCGAGCGGCCGTGCAGCTCAATCATGCCGGCCGGTACAATTCATCTTTTTTCCTCAATGGCAAACGGCCGGTCGCCCCTTCGGCCATTGCTTCGCGGATGACTCGGGAAACGCCGCAGGCTCTTACGATCGATGAGATCAAAGAGCTGATCGACCATTTCGCCCAGGCCGCCGCACGCGTAAAGCAGGCCGGATTCGATTCAGTTGAAGTGCTGAGCGGGACCGGCTACCTGATCAGTGAATTTCTTTCTCCCCTGACCAATCAACGCGATGATGAATACGGCGGCGACCTGGATAACCGGATGCGCTTTGGATTGGAAGTGATGCAGGCCATCCGCCGTGCGGTGGGCGGCGACTATCCGCTGATTGTGCGCATGAACGGCAATGATTTTATGCCCGGCGGCCAGGGTCGCATCGAATTGCAGGCTTACGCGAAAGCGCTGGTGCAACGCGCCGGCGTGGATGCGCTCTGCATCAATGTGGGCTGGCACGAAGCCCGTGTTCCCCAGATTATTACCGCCGTGCCAAGGGGCGTCTTTGCCTACCTGGCCAGGGGAATCAAGGAGCTGGTGAACGTTCCGGTGATAGCCAGCCATCGGATCAACGACCCATTTACGGCCCGGGATATGATCGCCGACGGCATGTGCGATATGGTCGCCATGGGCCGCAGCCTCATTGCGGATCCCTACCTGCCCGACAAAGCGCAAGCGGGCCGCGAGGAGGAGATCGTGCATTGCGTGGCTTGCGCCCAGGGCTGTTTTGATAATCTTTTCAAACTCAAAGCCGTGGAGTGCCTGTGCAACCCCAGGGCCGGAAATGAAAAGCGGACGCGTCTCGAGAAAGCGTCGCCGCCGAAAAAGGTGATGGTTGTCGGCGGCGGTGCGGCCGGCATGAGCGCCGCCCTGGCGGCGGCCGAACGCGGCCATAAAGTCGCTCTGTTTGAAAAAAGCGATTGCCTGGGCGGTCAACTGCACCTGGCGGGTGCGCCTCCGGGCAGAGAAGAGTTCATCACTTTGGCCAGGGATCTGGCCAAGCAGCTCGCCATCAGCCCGGTTTCGGTTCATCTCAAGCAGTCAGTAGACGAAGCCCTGATCGACGCCGAACGACCGGATGCCGTTATCGTGGCCACCGGGGCTGTTCCCATCACGCTCCCGCTTCCCGGTGCGGAATTGCCGCACGTGGTGCAGGCCTGGGACGTCCTGCGGAATAAAGTCCCCACGGGCAAACGGGTGGTGATCGTCGGCGGCGGGGCCGTCGGGGTGGAGGTCGCCCTGTTGCTGGCCGAAAAAGGTACGCTCAGCGGGGATGCGCTCAAGTTTTTGCTGGTCAATCGCGCCGAGACGCCCGAGACGTTGTACGAACTTGCCGTAAAAGGCACCAAACAAATTACGATCATCGAGATGCTCGAGGCCATCGGCAAAGAGATCGGCCGCTCGACCAAGTGGTGCATGTTTCAGGATATGGAACGCATGGGCATTCAACGCATGACGGTCACCAAGGCCCTGGAAATCACCGCCGCCGGCATCCGCGTTCAGGGGCCGGAAGGCGAGCGGGAAATCCCGGCCGACACCGTCGTGCTGGCGGCCGGGGCACGATCCTACGACCCGTTGTCGGAGCTTTTGAAGGAGAAGGGGATTGCGCATATCCAGGCTGGCGATGCACGGAAAGTGGCCCAAGCCATCGATGCGGTGCACCAGGGGTTCCAGGCCGGCCAGCAAATCTAAAAGGCGGGAAGATGTGCACGTGCCGCTGGGAAAACTATAGAGATAAAAACTTTCCCCCGTGTCGCTGTGTGATCGCCCGGCCGAAACCGGTTTTCAGGTAGCCCGTTTCCCTCAGTGGAAACGGGCTATTTCGTCTCGCGATGGTCCGCAGAGGAGAAGGGTTTGAACCATGCGGTGCACGCATGCATGAATCGGCGTTGATGGGCGGGGTTGCTCATAGGGTGGTCGCCGCCTTCGAGACTGATAAGTTTTTTGGGCTCGCGGGCCGCTTCAAAAATCCGCAAGGCATGGTCCGGCGGGACGATGTCGTCGCTGGTCCCATGCACGATCAGGATATTTTTCAGGCCGGACAAGCAAGGGCGGATATCGAAGGAAATTGCGGCCAGATCATTGTCCGGTAGCGCATGTTGGGCCCGGATCTGTTGACCGGCAGCTTTTCCAAGGGTCTGGCTGTGGATCGGTGCGGCGTATGTCACGATGCCCGGTACGCTCCATTGGACCGCTGTCGCAATGACCACCGTGCCACCAAAGCTGCTGCCGAACAACCCGATCACTGCGCCTACGGGGGAATAGGTTTGCATGCGCGCAATGGCGTGATAAAGATCCCGGCTGCGCGAGGGGAGCAACGATCCCGGCTGCAGATCTCCCTGGCTGTCACCGCAACCGCGGTGATCGAAACGCAAATAGGCGATACCGATCCGGTTGAGTGCTTCGGCAAGGGCGATCTGCTTGGGAGATTGTCGATCGGCCAGGAGCCCATGGCAACCGATCACCACCGGGGGTTGCTCCCTGTCCGGGAGGTGCAACGTGCCGGTTAATCGAAGGCCGTCGGACATGAAATGGATGGTTTCCTGTTTGGACATGGATTGGGTTACTGGGTTTGTTGGGTTATTGGGTTTGTTGGGTTATTGGGTTTTTAAAAAATTTTATTTAAAAAGGTATACAATGTCACTGAAAAAGGGTCAACATATCGAGCTGGAAGTCACGCAAATCGCCTTTGGCGGCAAGGGCATTGCCCGCCATGAAGGCATGGCCGTGTTTGTCGATCAGGCCATTCCTCAAGACCGTGTGCTGGCACGTATCGTCAAAAAGAAAAAAAGCTATGCCGAAGCCCGAACCGTGGAGCTGCTGGAATCTTCGCCGCAGCGCGTTCATGCGCCGTGTCCCTACAGCGGCACTTGCGGGGGGTGCAAGTGGCAGTTTCTCGGGTATGCCCATCAGATCGGCTACAAACAGCAGCATGTGCGCGAATCGCTCGAACATATTGCCATGCTCCAGGATGTTCCGGTGCATCCAACTGTCGCCAGCGACCAAGTATTCGGCTACCGCAACAAGATGGAATTTTCCTGCTCCACCCGCCGGTGGTTGATGGCGGAAGAACTCGGCCGCGAGGATGTTGCGGCGGAAATGGCCCTCGGCCTGCATGTGCCGGGGACATTCGACAAGGTGCTCGACATCCAAGCATGTCTTTTGCAGCCGCCTTTGGGCAATGCCATTTTGTCCGATGTGCGGGATTATATTAAAAAGTCGGCCTTGCCGGTATATGGATTGCGCAGCCATGTGGGGTTTTGGCGTTTCCTGGTGCTGCGCCACTCCACCGCGCATGACCAATGGATGGTCAACATCGTCACTTCTTCCGAAGCACGCGAGCATGTCCAGCCCCTGGCGGATCTTCTGATTGAAAAATATCCGCCGGTGGTCTCGGTGGTAAACAATATCAACTCCCGGCCTGCGGGCATCGCCATTGGCGAATACGAGCGCCTCCTGGCGGGACAAGCCACACTTCTGGAACGCATCGGACCTTTTGAATTCGAGCTCTCCGCCAATTCATTTTTTCAGACCAACACCCGCGGCGCAGAGCGTCTCTACGAAACGGTCAGGCAGTATGCCGGGTTGCAGGGAACCGAAACCGTTCTGGATCTCTATTGCGGGACCGGTACGATTGCCATCTATCTGGCATCGGCCGCACTGCAGGTGATCGGTATGGAAGTGATTGAGGCCGCGGTGGAGGACGCGCGACGCAATTGCCGGCGCAATGAGGTTGACAACTGCCGGTTCATCGCCGGCGACATTCGCCGCACCTTGCCGCAACTGGATGTCCGTCCGGAAGTGCTGATCATCGATCCGCCCCGCTCCGGCATGCACGAAGATGTGGTCAAACAGGTCATGGCCTGCGGACCCGGTAAAATCGTCTATGTATCCTGCAATCCGGCCACCATGGCGCGGGACATGCTGCTGCTTAAGGAAGCCTATTCGCTTGTTGAAGTCCAACCGGTGGATATGTTCCCGCATACCTTCCACATCGAGGCGGTTGCGCGCTTGGTCAAGAAGACCCAGTGAAGGCAGGGGGAAGAATACAAGGCAAGTACGCCAACCGGATTATCGCTTTCCCGCAAGCCCAATCCACCCACCGGTCGCTTTGGTGCGGTTCAATTCCTGAATTCGAGCCGCATTAACTTCGTGCGGTCGGGAGTGCGGGCGCTTCTTGCCTTATGGGGCCATCAGCCTGCGCAGGACGTAGGGCAGGATGCCGCCATGGGCGAAGTAGGTTACATCCACTTCGGTGTCCAGGCGCGCGATGGCACGAAAATCAATTTGCCGGCCGTCCTCTTTGCGCGCCCGAATGGTGATCTCTTTGCGCGGCGTCATGGCGTCGGTGCCCTCCAGGGAATAGACTTCACTGCCGTCCAGGCCGAGCCTTTCAGCGTTTTCTCCGGGCTTGAACACCAGGGGTAGTACACCCATGCCCACCAGGTTGTTGCGGTGAATGCGTTCAAAGGATTCGGCCAGCACGGCCCTGATGCCGAGCAGGGTGGTGCCTTTGGCCGCCCAGTCGCGGGACGATCCGGTGCCGTACTCCTTGCCGCCCAAAACGATCAGCGCGATACGCTGATCCTTATACCGCATGGCGGCATCGTAGTTGTACATCTCCCGGCGTTCCGGATACTTCAAGGTGAACCCCCCTTCCTTGGGGGCCACCATCTTGTTTCTGATGCGCACGTTGGCGAAAGTGCCGCGCATTATCACCTCATGATTGCCGCGCCGCGAACCATATGAATTGAAGTCGGCCGGCTGGACGCCCCTGTCGATCAGGTGTCTTCCGGCCGGATAGTTTTGCGGAATCGAACCGGCCGGGGAGATGTGATCGGTCGTCACGGAGTCGCCCAGCATCAAAAACGCCCGGGCCTTTTCAATTCGACCATTAGCTGAGGCCTGCAGCTGAAAACCATCGAAATAAGGTGGTTTTTTGATGTAGGTGCTTTCTTCATCCCAGGCATAGGTGGTACTTTCGGTAATATCCAGAGCCCGCCAGAACTGGTCTCCATCGTAAATGCGGCCATACTCTTGGGCGTACAGGTTTTCTTTGACATGGGCGTCGACCAGGGCATCGATCTGTTCAAAGGCCGGCCACAGTTCATCGAGGTAAACCGGTTCGCCGTTGGGATCCAGCCCGATGGGTTCAATGGTCAGATCCACATCCACACGACCTGCCAAGGCATAGGCTACGACCAGCATGGGCGAGGCCAGGAAGTTGGATTTGATGCTCTGGTGAATGCGTGCTTCGAAATTACGGTTGCCCGAGAGCACGGCCGCCACATTGAGATTGTTCTCCACGACCGCTTTTTCGACGGCAGGCGGCAAAGGGCCGCTGTTGCCGATGCAGGTGGTGCACCCGAAGGCCGTCAAATGAAATCCAAGTGCCTCCAGGTAGGGCGTCAGGCCGCTGTCGCGGAGGTAATTCATGACCACCTTGGAGCCCGGCGCCAGGGAAGTCTTGACCAGCGGGGATACGTTCAGGCCGCGCTCGACAGCCGCCTTGGCCAGCAGCCCGGCACCGATCAGTACATGCGGGTTGGAGGTGTTGGTGCACGACGTAATGGCGGCGATCACCACGCGGCCGTCACCGACCTTTGCGGGCCGGCCGTTTAACTCGATATCGATCTCACGCTGCACCAGTGGTTTGCATTTGAGGGCGCGGCGCAGCGCGTGCCCAGATTCATCATTGAACCGGGAGATGGCCTCCAGCTCCGCCTGCCGGTTGTATTCGCATCCAAGCGCTTTGGCAAAAGCCCCCTTCATGCCCGATAGAGGAATGCGGTCCTGGGGCCGGGCCGGGCCGGCCAGAGAAGGTTCCACCATGGAGAGATCGATCTCCACTACTTGTGTATACTCCGGATTCCGGATATCGGTATAAAAGAGTCCGGCCGCCTTGGTATAGGCTTCCACCAGCAAGGCCTGCTCGGTGCGGCTGGTGGCGCGTAAATATTCCAGCGTCTTTTCATCCACGGGGAAAAAGCCCATGGTGGCGCCGTATTCGGGCGACATGTTGGCGATTGTGGCCCGATCGGGCACGGACAAATACTTCAAGCCGGGTCCGAAGTATTCCACGAATTTTTCCACCACTCCTTTTTGGCGCAGCGTTTCGGTGACCTTGAGAACCAGGTCGGTGGCCGTCACGCCCTCTTTGAGCCGCCCGCTGAATTTGACGCCGACCACTTCGGGAATGGACATGTAATAGGGTTGTCCGAGCATGACGGCTTCGGCCTCGATGCCGCCGACACCCCAGCCCATCACCCCGATGGCGTTGATCATGGTGGTATGCGAATCGGTCCCCACAAGCGTATCCGGATAGGCCAGCAGGCCTTCCGGTGAGGGTTCCGCAATGACCACACGCCCCAGGTATTCCAGGTTGACCTGGTGGCATATGCCGGAATTGGGCGGCACGACTTTGAAATTGGTGAAGCTTTTTTGGGCCCATTTAAGCAGCCTGTAGCGTTCGCCATTGCGTTCGTATTCTTTGTCTACGTTTTTTTCCAAGGCCCGGGTCGTGCCGAAGTAATCGATCTGCACCGAATGATCCACAATCAATTCTACAGGCACCAGGGGATTGATTTTGGCGGGGTCGCCGCCCAGGTCATTGACGGCATCGCGCATGGCGGCAAGATCAACGACGGCTGGAACGCCGGTGAAATCCTGCATCAGCACGCGGGCCGGGTGATATGGAATTTCCACGGGTGCAGCGTAGGTCGTTTGCCATGTGGCGATTTTCCTAAGATCCCCTTCTTTTACGATGCGCCCGTCCATTTTGCGAAGCAGATTTTCCACCAGGATGCGTATGGCAAAAGGCAACCGATCGACAGGGGCGATGTTGCGGGCGTCCAGTTCCTGTATGTCATAGTAGCGATAGTTCTTACCATTGACCGACAGGTGCTTGATAAACTCTTTTGAATCCATGCGGCTACCTCTTTTGGGGTGGATCAAACGGTCTCAAAACCTGCGGACATGACCCGTTGGGGCGATCGATATGACTTCTCCGTCGGGTTTGGGCGAGCTTTGAGGGTTTTCAGTTGCTTCTCATAAGGATGGTTGCTGGTCCATCTTTATAACAATCCATTTTCAAAAAACAAGTGGAGGAACTGACCGGCGGTAGTAAATTCCGGTTGCCACCAGGTACTGGTCGGAATACGCATTTATGCAAGGGGCACAATCTGATTTTCGCTAACCGCCGGGCGCCTTTCTGTATCGCTTGATGATTACGGGGATGAAGAAGGAAAATATAAACAGGGCCACCGAGAAAAGAACTTGGAAGGAGAAAAGGCGGCTCCAATCGCCGGAGGACCATACTTCCTTGAGGGTGCCGATAAAGAAGGTGAAGATGAAAGTCCCCACGATGATCCCCAGAGCGGTTCCCCAGAAGTAATCCCAAAATCTCACCCGGGTCAGTCCCATGCCGAAATTAAGTGCGGTAAACGGAAAATAAATCAGGCGCAGATACAAAACGGCGGCAAATCCGTTGCGCGCGATGGCGTCGTCATATTTGCGGAGCCGGTCGCCGATCAGAGCAGCCGCAAAATCACGCCCCAGGGTGCGGCCGATGAAAAAAGCGCCGCTTGCGCCGATCATTGCGCCGATCCAGACATACCCAAAACCCCAGTAGGGTCCGAAAATGGCAGCCCCCAGACCGGTCAGCAAGGTGCCGGGCACAAACAGGCAAATCCCGACCGCATAGATTATCATATAGATGATGGGTGCCCAAATGCCGGCCGCATGCAGCAGGTTCCCCAGGACCTCGGCCGAGAGATAATTCCTTGCGGGCGTGTAGCGCAGCAGCACGAAGGCGGCGATCACGAAAAGCACCAGGATCACGGCCTTGGCGGTGGCCTGGATTCGTCTGGAAGCAGGGGCGTTGGCAGCAGTCATTGCGCTTTTTCATCCTCCATGGGCAGGTTGTCCGGCAAGTCACATGCGCGGCCCTTCAGATTGAAGAAAAACTTCAGCCCTTTTTGCATCTTGGGCGAGAAAATCTTGGGGGCAAAAATATCGCCGGCGGCCTTCTTGCTGATTTCTCCCAGGGTGGGGTAGGGATGAACGGCTGCGGCAATCCGCGCCAATTTGACCGCGCCGTTCAGGGCGGCCACCCATTCACCCACCAGTTCGCCGGCATGCAGCCCGAGGATTTGCACGCCGAGCGGCTTTTCTTTTCGATCCAGAATCAATTTGATGCAGCCCTCCCGGCGGCCCTCGGCCAGGCTGCGGTCGTTGGCCTGGAATTCCTCGGAAAAGACCTGTATGTCGATACCGGCCCGGCGCGCGGACTGTTCGTTCATTCCGATACTGGCCAGCTCCGGATCGGTGTAGGTGCACCATGGCAGAAATGTAAAATCGGCTTTGCGGGGCAGATGGAAAACGGCGTTGCTGATGATGATGCCCGCTTCATAGCCGGCCGCGTGCGTGAATTGAAAACCCCCGTTGACATCCCCTGCGGCAAAGATATGCTTCTGGTTCGTACGCATGCGTTTGTCCACCACGATGCCACCCGGTTCTGTTTTCATTCCGATGACCTCGAGCCCAAGATCGGCAATATTGGGCTTGCGCCCAACGGCCACCAGGATCGAATCGGCCCGCAGGGCAAGGCGTTGCCCCTGGTTGTCCCTGATCGTCACCTCCTTGGCCAGACCCACCTCGCGCACCGCTTCGATGCCGGATTGCAGATGGAAGACCACACCTTCGACCGACAGGATGTGCATCACCCGGTCGGCAAGATCCTTATCTTCCTTGATCAGGATCTGCCCGGCCCGATCGATCACGGCGACATGAGAACCCAGCCGATTGAATGCCTGCGCCATTTCGATGCCGATCGGTCCGGCGCCCAAAATGATGAGCGAGGCGGGCAGGCGGTCCAGGTAGAAGATCTCGCGGTTGGTCAGATGAGGCGTCTGGGCCAGGCCAGGGATGGGCGGCAGACTCGCCGACGATCCGGTGGCGATGGTCCAGTTTTTGGCACTGTAGCTCCTGCCGTTCAGGCGGATGGTATGCTCATCGGTAAAACGGGGGTGACCGAATTCAACCCGAACGCCCAAGCCGCAAAAGCGCTCCTTGGAATCGTGCCGTTGAATGATGTCGATGACGGATTGAATGCGGTTGCGGATCTCCTTGAAATCCACCGGCGGCACATCGACCGCAGGAAGTCCGTAAAACGCCGCGTTCCTGATAAGATGATACACATTGGCGCTTTTGATCAAGGTTTTGCTGGGGACGCATCCGAAATGGAGACAATCCCCGCCCAACTTGGGTTCTTTTTCGACCAGCAAGGTCTTGGCGCCCAACCGCGCCGCGCCGGAAGCTACGGTCAAGCCCGCCGCACCGCCTCCGAGAACGCCCATGTCAAAATCAAAAGCGGTCATGCGACCTCCCATACCATCGGTTCAACGACTTTGCCCTTCTATTGCCCATGACAAACAGCACATTTTCGAACTGGACCCGCCTGTGAAAGAAGGGCCATCTGTCCACATCAGGGACTGCCGAGCAGTGGATGGAGACTAATCTAAGTATTTTTTCCGGTACGTCGACGCATTCGGTGCTTCATCCGAGCGATTGCTGTGACAAAAAGCGCCGGCCGTTCCGCAAGTGTTTTTACGTGTACCCACCTTAGAATATACCGGCGATCCCCTATTTGCATGGCCCATCCTTCCGGTCTAGTCTTTTAAGGGGACCGCAAACAAAAAGGAGTGTTATGGATATATTCAATACGGAAGATTTCAAGACGCTGGCTGCTGTTTCGCCCGGCCCATGCATATCGATTTACCTGCGGATGTTCGATAAGGGCAAAGAAACCCGCCAAAATGCCATCCGCTTCAAAAACGCCTTGAGCGACTTAAAGGCCGCTCTGGAAAAGCTGCCCGGCGACACTTCCGAGGTGCGCTCGAGGCTCGAACCTATCGGGGCGCTGTTGGACGACGGCGCGTTCTGGCGCAATCAGAGCCAGGGATTGGCAGTCTTTGCATGCCCCGGCATCTCCCGGGTCTACCGTCTGCCGCTCGGTTTTGAAGACCTGCAGATCGTCGCCGGCCGTTTTCACCTGAAACCGGTGCTGCCTTTGATCAGCGAGAATTTAAGGTTTTATATCCTGGCCATTTCACAGAACAGCACGCGCTTTTTTCGCTGCGACCGTTTGCATATCGATCCGGTCGCAGTGGATAAAATGCCCAAAGACATCGATGATGCCCTCGGGTATGAGCTGGAGCAAAGACAGTTTCAGTTTTATACCGGCGCACCGGTTGAACGCGGCACCACCCGCCGTTCGGCCGTGTTTCATGGGCAGGGTTTTCCGGCCAATGAAATGAACGATCGATTGCTGCGCTATTGCCGCCAAATCGATGCCGCTGTCTTTGAGGTGCTGCGCAATGAGGCCGCACCGCTGGTATTGGCGGGGGTGGATAAGCTTCTGGCCATCTATAAAGAGGCCACCGGATACCATAATGTGAAGGGAACGTCCATCATCGGGAATCATGAGCATTCCAGCGATGCCGACATGCACCGGCAAGCCTGGCAGGTAGCCTCATCGGATCTGGATGAACGGCGGCAAAAAGCGATCGAAAAGTACAACACACTCAAGGGGACCGGGTTGGCCGTTGCGGATGTGCCCTCGATTGTGAGTTGTGCTTTTGACGGGCGCGTCGACCGGTTAATCCTGGGTGCGGGCTTGCATGTATGGGGCAAGTGCGACGGAACCGGACGCAATGTGGAGATCCATTCCGATCGGAAACAAGCGCCGGATGTTCTGGACCTTTTGGATGTGGCGGCGTGTGAGACGATTTTGAAGGGCGGTGAGGTGTGGACCGTCGATCCTGCGCAAATGCAGGAAAATTCGGTGCCTGCCGCGGCAACACTGCGGTTTTGATCGAACCCAGACGATCGGCGGGGTTCGTCCCTGGTTAATATTCCAACGTCACTGAATTTATGCCTTCGAGCACTAAGCCGGGGTCCCAGGGGGCACTATCCTGCTGAGTTTTCCGGCCCGTGCGAGCTCAATATGGCGATCGAAATCAGCCTCTGGCCGGCTTGTCGATGAGTTGCACCGTGCTGGCTTGAGGGCCTTCTTCGCCATCTTCTTCCACAAAGCGGACGCCGGCGCCAATTGCCATCCGCTCGAAATCACCATACAAAACGCTGTTTTTATTAAAATAGATGGAACGTCCCAAAGTCGTGCGCAAAAAACCGTAACCCTCTTGGAGGAAGAGTTTCTCCACGATGGCGCTGGTTTCCTGTTCGGGATGGGATTTTATGCGTCCCTGCTGTTGCCGGTTGAGTTTCTCGAGTTGGCGTCGGGCTGCATCGAAAGCCTGCCGGATGGTGGCATGCAGGTCGGTGTGCATTTCTCCTTCGGTGGATTCGCGCTTGGCCACCAGCGTGTGTCCCGGCGGAACTCTCATTTCGATGCGCACGCGGTGGGGCTGACCGGATTGCTGAAACTCGTGCGGTTTTTCGACCGCCACACGGCAACTGATGATGTGATCGCAAAATTGATCCAGCTTGGCGGCCTTGCTGCGGATCAAGGCATCGATCTCATCGGTCTTGGGTACGTCGCGGTATGTAATTTCCAGCGGAACTCTCATGGTTGTATCCTCTGCTAATGTTTTCAGTTTCGTCGTTTCACTCATTCACTGAACGCGGGTGATCTCTTTTCTAAGCCGCACTAGGATCGGCCTGCACCCCGAGGATGCGCAATGCCTGGCCGAGAAACGATTTGGCACCTGCGGCATTGCGTGTGCTGTCGCGCATGATCTCAATGGCGATTTGGCGAAGATGACCCAATGCCTGGGGTGTATTCAGATTGTCGTCCATGGCGGCATAAAAAACTTTTTCAAACGGCAGCGGATCGATTGCACGGCCGCGGCCGTCGGGTCGCAGCCAGGCTTGCCGAAACAATTCGTCCGTTTCTTTAGCCATTCGTAAGTCGCGCGGATCGAAGATCCATTGTTGGGCATAATGGTGATCGAGAATGCTGATTCGCAAGACATTGCCGCCCATGTGGCGCAGATCCTGAAGTCTGATCGAATCTTGCGAACCTCCGCCCAGTGAATGCTTGGGCAGGACCACCGGACCGGTATGGACCCAGTAGCGCGAAAAGGTTTTGCCGGTGATGCATTCGGACTGTGCTACGCTGCATTCATGGTGGGGGAAAATCAGATCTATACCGCCGCCATTGATATCCACGGTAGGACCCAGAAATTTCATGGCCATGGCGGCACATTCGACATGCCACCCGGGACGGCCCTTGCCCCAAGGGGAATCCCACACGGGTTCGCCGGTTCGCCCGGATTGCCAGAGCACGAAATCAAGCGGATTCAGTTTCCGGGGGTCGTCCGGATGATTGCCTTTTCGGTTGGCCGCCGGCAGCCATTGGTCGCGCGGCAGCCTGCTGAGCCTCCCGAATGGGCTGTATGAGGCGACATCGAAATAGACATGGCCGTTTTTTTTATAAGCCCATCTTCCTTCGAGCAGCTTTTCAATATGCCAGATCATGGCTGGGATCAAATCGGTGACGCGGGGGAAAATTGTGGGCGCCAAATTTCCCAGCCAATGCATGTCCGATAAAAAACGGTAGGTGTTTTGGTCGCTGATCTCCCGCCAATCCGCATTTTGCGCATCGGCCTTTTCAAAGATCCGGTCATCGATATCGGTCAAATTTTGGACATACACGACCCGGTGCCCCAGATGGCGCAGATAGCGCACCAGCACATCAAAGTGAACATAGGTAAAGGCGTGACCAAGGCTGGCCGCATCAAAGGGGGTGAGGCCGCAGACATATACGCCGACCGGACCGTCGTGTGCGATAAATGGATCTTTCTGCAGCGTCATGCTGTTGAAGAGATATAACATCCCCGTATGGTTCCGTATTGCCGCTCCACCGGCGCCGTGGGCATCAGCATGTCAGATGAAAGGCTCCGGCGACCTTTTTGCCTTTGGCGACCATGCGGTTAAACAAACGTTGCGCTTGCGGGGTGGTTTGGGCGATGTATTCGATTTTGCGCCGTGCCAACGTGTTTTCCAGGACATCGGTCATTTTCATTTGTCCATGATAGCCCGTGCCGAATACGATCAGGTCCGGGGTGGCCGAGATAATGTCGCCGACATCTTCAATGCTCACCACGTGTCCCCCCTCCCGATACCAGTTCCCGACGACCCGGCCGTCGATGATCTTCAAGTCACTGGTAAAAACATTGTCCTCGATCACCATACGACCGAAAGAATAGGATTGTATCATCGGCCACCTCCTTTCCTTAAGGTGTCTACCTGTGTTTCCTGCCTGCTGCTAACCCGGCAGGGCGTCTGCACTATCGTTCTTCTTCCGGTATGAATTGATCCGGCGGTACCATAGGCAGATCATCGCTGACGGCCTTATGAGGATCGATTTCCCCGCTTTCCCCTTCGAAGGCGGTCTGCTTCTCGTCGGCATTCAGTTCTTCTTCCTCATCGGCGTCGCTTTGTTCCACCCAAACCGATTCGGACAGTTTGATCCGATCGATCACGTCGTCGATTCCAAAGTCCTCTTGTACGATTTCCATGACCGCCTGGTGCTGAGACGTGCTGGGTAAAACTCCCGACAGGTAAACAACGCCCTCGTCGCAGGATACCCTCAGCCCGTCGGCTTCCAACTTGTTGTTGGCGGTTATTTCATTCCAGATGGCCTCGCAGATTTCTTCATCGTTGAGTTCGCCCTCCTGAACCTGCTCGGCCATGGTCAGCGGCGCCGAGCCGGTAAAATTTTCACGCTGTTCAGCGCACTCCACGCACTCGCGCGCCCAAGGCAGGGCATGCAGCCGGCCGAGCGATATCGGTTCACCACAGGCGGTGCACAATCCATATTCGCCGGTTTCGATGCGGGCCAGCGCGTCGTCGATTTTTAAGATTTCTTGATGGTGGCGGTGATCAAGACGCTCCAGGTCGCGCGCCATGTTTTCCTTGCTGGCACTCTCTTCCAGCTCTCTTTCCTTTTCACTCAGGTTCTGCCAAGAGGAGCGAAAGGAACTGCGCCAATGCAGAATTTCCCGGCGCCTTTCCAGCAGTTTCTCTTCAAACTCATGCAAAATCTGATCTTTGGGCATGGAATTAAATCCTCCCATCTGGTGTCGCATCGATCGGTCGACACCATGATTTGAGGCAGTATATCCTTGCGATTTGACATGCCTACCCCATTCAAAGATAGGGGAGGGGGCATCTGGTTTTAATGGGGTGTCAATGGTATCGAGGCTCGCTTCGAGCCGTATCCTTCGAGGCAATCCGCGGCAGATGGTGAATACCGGACCGGATGTTTATGGGTCCAATGAGAATACTTACAGGGGAAAGCGGCTGCGCCGTTCGGAGGCAAAGATTTCCATTCAAAGGGGCACCAGAATGAGCCGCTCTTGGGGACAGCATTTCTGTTGTCATGCTTATGAGCGCGTGTTAAACAGCTGATTTTCAGGCTGGAAAAAGAAATGGCGGAAGTGCATGGGAATCGAATCATGTAAAAAGGGAAAAATTGTCAATAAAATCAAGCTGGTCAAATTAAACTATTTATTTAAATAACAAACATTTAAGATATATATAGAAGCCTGTAGAAAACAAAGGAAACACCGAAAAAAGTAGGGATGTTTCCTGCATCTGTTGCCAAAATGTTGCCAAAGACCCGGTTGGGGAATTTCCTCAGCCGGGTTTTTTTTATTGTCCGACAAAAAGTTGTTGACGATTAGATAGATATAGAATACATCCAATACCCATGAAAGACAGATTTCTCATAGGCGAGGTCATCAGGGTGTTGGGAATACCTCGCGAGCGGCTAAAGGAATGGCAGTTGCGCGGGTTTATCACGCCTTCCATACAATCCCAGCAGGGCGCACGGGTGCTCCACTCGTACACGTTTTTTGACATGGTTGTGATTAAAACCTTTGATCAGCTTATCACGCGGGGCCTCAATCGGAAGTGGGCATCATGGTGTGTGATGAATATGTACGATTTTGAGAAAGAGCTCCTTTCAGATGATACGCGGTTCATGGTTTTTTATAACTACCCCGAATCAGCGACAGCGAGACCCCCATTCAGCATAATTTCAAAAGAGCTTACAAAGAAGTCCTTCTATGAGCTGTTTATGCAGGATGTGATTCAGTGGGAGGAAGAAACTTTCGATGATGCGCTGATTCTGAATTTCGATCGGATCAGGCGATTCGTCCATGAACGAGCTGTTATGATCGGTTAATTTTTTTTGGTCATTGATAGATGCAAGTTGCATCCAATACCAGCAGGAGGCAAGAAAATGGAAGTTGACTATCGGCTGAAAGCAAAGATTGCTGAAAAATTCGGGACCCAGTGGCGGTTCGCTTACTTTCTTGGAATAGACGAAGCGATCGTCAGCAAGGTGGTCAATCGGCGGCAAAAAAGGAGATGCTGGTTGACGGCGGAAAGAAAGCGGGCATGGGCCGACGCGCTTGGGTGCAGGCCGGAGGAAATTTTCGAGGATTAAAGCAATGAGCAGCAGCGATTACGACAGAATCCTTTCATGGCTGATGGAGCAATACCCGGGCCGTATGTTTCTGGGGGTCAAAGAGTTGGCGGAGATTTACGGTTGCTCGGAAAAAACGATTTATTGCCGGACCCATCGTAAGGCTTCGAAACGGTTTCCAGTACAACCGGCGCGGGTGCCGGGGAAAAAATTCAAGTTGACGGATATTGCAAGGGCGCTGTCGGCATCTGAGTCGTGATGGAATCGCACAGTTATGAAAAATGGCAATTGGATCCCGCTGGATAAATGCTTGGCGCGAAGGCTGCTTCCTACCAAAGACAGGGCTTATAGTCGCGCCGAGGCGGCACTTAGTCTGCAGCTTGATTATGACGCTGGTAAACCGGCGACGGTGGCAGGGTATGCAAGTTGTTGGGGATGGTCCAGGGGTAAGGTTGCACGGTTTCTTAAAGAGCTTGGGGTCAAAATCGAATATGGCGAACCCACTGATCGGAAACAGAATCAAAACGGACAGATCATGATACAGATCGCGGACAGATCGCGAACAGATAACGAGCAGATCAGAATCATTGATTCCAGGCACTTAGAGAGCAAAACGGACAGATCGCGAACAGATAACGGACAGATAACGGACAGATCATGGAGCACTACTAGTAATCCTAATCCTGATCCTGATCCTGATCCTGATCCTGATCCTAAGAATACCCCCCTAACCCCCCACGGGGGGGCGCCCTCGCAGGCACTGAAAGAGGGTCAGCACGAAGGCACTGACGCAGGGTCAGCAGCCCCCATACCCTTTGCCGAAATAATCGCTTACCTGAACGACAAGACCGGAAAACAATTCAAAGCATCGACCCGGGAAACGCAACGGCATATCCGCGCGCGGTGGGGTGAGGGGTTTCGATTACATGATTTCAAGCGAGTTGTTGACAACAAAGCGAGCGCGTGGAGCAGCGATCCGAAGATGGCCGATTACCTGCGCCCGCAAACGTTGTTCGGAACGAAGTTCGAGGCGTATCTGAATGAAGGAAAAACAAAGCGGCGTGAAGTGCCGATCGGAGGACAGTTCCAGAAGCATGACGAATAAGCTTCCCCATAACATCGACACGGAGCAGCGGGTGCTGGCGTATTGCCTGCTTGGTGAATGCTCAGAAGTGTTGTCGATACTCAGCCCCGCGGATTTTTATGCAACAAAACACCAGCTAATTTTCGGCGCAATTCGGGATCTGTATCAGAAAAACGAGCCGGCCGATTTTCAGGTTGTCGCCGAGGCGCTTCGATCGGCGGGGGAATTGGAAAAGGCGGGCGGGGCATCGTATCTCGTGAATTTGGTCGATGAAGTGCCGTCGGCAAGTAGCGGAGAATATTTCGCGCGTTCGGTGAAGAATTACGCGGTTCGGCGCAGCGTTATCAGTAGGGCGGCGGCGATTACAAAGAGCGGGTATGATCCGACATGTTCAGTAGAAAGCCTGCTGGACGAAGCGCAGGGCGGGTTTTTGGAGATATCGCTGAATGCAGCATCGGTGGGGGAGGCGGCGGCGCCGTTTGCGGATTTGTCTTGTCAACTCATGGAGCGGTTGGATTCGGGGCAGTTTGCGGAAAATAGGGGTGTCTCGACAGGGTTGAAGCAAGCTGATGATTTGTTAGGGGGGTTGTTTCCGGGCGATTTGAGCATTGTTGCGGCGCGGCCGGGGAACGGTAAAAGCGCCCTCTTGCTCACGATTGCGTCGAACATTGCGATGCAGGGGGACCCGGTGCTGATATTCAGCCTCGAAATGCCCCGGCTGCAGTTGTTCGAGCGGCAGATCGCGCGCATGGCGCGGGTAAACGTCTCGAAATTCAGGCAGCCGAAAACGTTCGCGAGGCACGAGATCGAGCGGATCGCGGAGGCGCTGCAAAGCGCGTATGAGTTGCCGGTGTTCGTAGACGATACGCCCTATCTCGCACATGGGGAGATGATCAGAAGGGCGCGGCGGGAGCACAGGAAGCGCGGCATCAGGGCGATCATGATCGACTACTTGCAATTGATACGGATTTCGATGCCGAACAGGACGCGGGACTTGGAGCTTGGAGAAGTGACGCGATCGTTAAAGGGGTTGGCAAAAGAGTTGGGTGTGCCGGTCGTGTTGGCGTCGCAGCTGAACAGGCAAGTTGAACTGCGCAAAGACCCGGTGCCGATGTTGGCGGATTTGCGGGATTCGGGAAACATCGAGCAGGACGCGGATAATGTGGTGTTTCTGTATCAGGATGAGAATACCGGGGAGGATTATCGGTGGTTTTATGTTGCAAAGCAAAGGCAGGGCGTTTTGGCAAAAAATAAGCTGCGATGGGTCGGCTACACGACTTCATTTGAGAATGAATAAAAAGGGATTCGTTAAAAAGTTGGATAGAAGGGATTGGGAAAAATGAGCGGTGCAAAAGCAATCGGGATCGGTTCGTTTTTGGGGTCAGGGCCCCAAAAGGGAAAGGGTGAGTTCCGACAAACCATGGAGCGTGGATCGTTCGAGTTCGGGCGGGTTGTCGAGCACGGCGACGAACAGCAGATTATCGAGGCGCTGGCATGCACGCAGGCATTGCTGACAATGCAATATTCCCTCCTTGCTCAGGCCAGGTTCGATGTCAACGCGTTGCAGGCGGCGGCGCAGCAGATGGTGAAGCGGGCGATGGATGAGCTGGAAGGGGGCGCCGGGAAGAAACAATAAAGCGGGTCCTTTGGAGGCCGGGGCACACCAGCGGTTTCGGGCGGCGCACCATTCGGGGCCGCTCGTGGGTAAAATTTTTCATGTAACAATAAATTTTCAGGTGCGGAGATGAACGGAAAAGAGGGCATTGAGCGGGAGCTTGCCCGGGTGGCAAGGGCAGAATCATCGGTTGCCGGAGAAGATTCACAAAGAACGGCAAAAGCAGAGTGGATGAGGGTTTCGGAGGTCTGCACATTGTTCGGAATCAGTCGATCATACGGATATAAACTCGTCCAAAACGGATATTTTGAAACGGTACGTTTGGGTCGAAGTGTTCGAATTTCACGCCGGTCGGTGGAAGAATTCTTGGAAAGAAATGTCCTCTAAGTCCACTATGTCCACTTGTTCCGACATTTTGCATGGGTCGCTTGACATAGCGACAGAACGCGGGTTAGAGATTATCATCCGGCAGCGAGAGCGCCGGTTTCACAAGGATCGAGCAGCGCAAGCGTTCGATCAATATCCCGATAGCGAAAGCATCGGGGCAAAACCTACCACAACCGGCAAATGCGATGGAAAGCGTTTCCGGGACGTGGCGAGCGAAAGCCGTCAGGTGGAATTAAACCACTGGCGGCTTTTGTTTTTTGGCGGAGAAGTAAAGTAATGGAGAATGTAATTGGACAGAAATTCGAGCGGTTAGCGACATTCGAGCGCGGCAGTATTGACGAAAAAAAGCGCACGGTGGCCCTATCGTTTTCGAGCGAGGAGCCGTACGAGCGGTATTGGGGTGTTGAAATCCTCGATCATGGGGCCGGTTCGGTGCTCCTTGATCGTTTGGAGGATGGCGCCCCGTTGCTGGTTGACCACAGGACGGGCGATCAGGTGGGCGTTGTCGAAAAGGCGTTCATCGGAGGGGATCGCAAGGGGCGCGCGGTTGTGCGTTTCGGTCGTGGACAGCGGGCTTCTGAGATATTTCAGGACGTGATCGACGGCATCCGGCAAAAGGTGTCAGTAGCCTATTTGGTTCACAAAATGGTTTTGGAGAAGGAAGAAGACGGCAAGGAGTTTTTCCGGATCACGTCTTGGGAGCCGTTGGAAGTGTCATTGGTAGCGATTCCGGCTGACAACTCGGTTGGTGTCGGTCGTTCAGTGGAGGGAAAGAAAATGGAACGTGAAATGGAATTGGAAGGCAAAAGGCCCCGGGAGATCAAAAGAGCTGCGGAGCGCGCGGAGCGCGAAGCGGTGCAGGATATGCTGGCACTTGGCAAACGGCACGGGTGCCTCGATGAGGCGGCAAGATTCATCGATGAGGGCAAAGGTGTTGATGAATTCAAACGTTTTATCCTTGAAAAATACGATCAGGGATCGGCGCCGATCAGAGTTGCCGATCCGGACGGCGGCGGCGGTATCGGAATGACACGCCGCGAAGTCGAGCAGTATTCGGTCGTTCGGCTGTTGCGGGCCATGGTGTTCGGGCGAGAAAATCCGGCGGCAATGCAGGCTGCGGGTTTTGAGTTGGAATGCCACAGGGCGGCGGTGCAGGCACATCAGAAGTTGGGCCTGCCGAACGCACGCGGGTTTGTGATTCCGCATGATGTGCTTGCGGGCGGATCGTGGCGCCGGGACCTGTCGGTTGGCACGGCAACGGCGGGTCAGGAATTGGTGGCGACCGATCTTTTGGCGGGCAGCTTCATCGATGTTTTGCGCAACCTGTCGGTCGTTTTCAAAACGGGCGCAAGGCCGTTAACCGGATTGGTCGGCAATGTTGCGATCCCGCGCAAGACGGCGGGATCAACGGCGGGGTGGATCGCGACGGAGGGCGGCGATGTGAGCCAGAGCGAACCGACGTTCGATCAGGTTATAATGAGCCCAAAGACGTTGGGCGCGTACGGTGAGATCACGCGGAATCTGCTGTTACAATCGTCGCTGGCCATCGAAAACCTCGTTCGACAGGATCTGGCGGCGGGGGTTGCGCTCGAGATCGATCGGGCGGCGCTGTACGGATCGGCGGCAAGCGGCGAGCCGCGCGGGGTCAGGAATCAGACCGGCATTAATCAGCCTACGGCATTTGCAGCGGCGGTGCCGACCCGTGAAGAAATCGTCGCGATGGAATCAGCGGTCGCGGTGGATAATGCGCTGATGGGCAACCTGGGTTATGTCATCGACCCGGCAATGAGGGGCTCTTTGAAGTGTCAGACGGTGGATGCAGGATCGGGCCGTTTTACGATGGAAGAAAACGACCGGCTGAACGGTTACAAGGCTGGCGTCACGTCCCAAGTGACGGCGGGCGACGTGTTTTTCGCAAATTGGGATGAGCTTTTCATCGGTTTTTGGGGCGGGCTGGACATCCTGCTTGACCCTTACACCCATTCCTTGAGCGGTACGCTGCGGATCACGACGCATCAAAGCTGCGATGTTTGCCTGCGGCATCCGGTGAGCTTCGCTTACAACAATGACGGTGTTTAACGATTAAGCGAAATGGCCGGAATGGTCCGGTCGGAGCCCCCTGTAACCGTCCGTTCCTAAAAAAAGCAAAATAGGGTCCGGGGGGCTCCAAAATTCGACCCGGAGGGGTCAGGGGTTTTTCTGTCTTACTCCTTTCTCCTGCCCCCTCCCACACAACCCCGTTCCCCTCTTCGCAACCACGGCACCCAACCCAAGGGGGGAGCGGGGTTTTTTGTGGCGGTTCCGTCAAGCGTCGCGGCGCATGTTGCGAGTACAACTGAAAACGTGTAAAGGGTTATGGGGTAACGGTCAGATCGTCGAAATTTGAGCCCCTCACGAAGTCGGTCAGTGTCGCATGGCGAAAAAACTGGCAAGCAATTTGTTGCAAGGCGTTGACGAAATTTGCGATTGGTTGCAGATCACGGAGCGGCAGTTCCGCATTTTCCTTTCAATCGGTTTTCCTGCCAGAAAAGTTCAAGGGCGCTGGTACGCGCACGCGGAAAACGTCGATCAGTGGTTTCGTAGCATACTGCAGCCTGGAAAACCTCTCTAATTACAACTGACGGTTGTAAATCTTGAAACTGATGGTTTCAATTTTATCCATTATTACGGTCAATTAGGGGTTGCATTGCTTCCCAACGGTGATAGCTTCCTTCCAAAATCAAAGAAGGGGGGAAATTCACATGAGCAAATTGGCAGTAGTTCGGCAGGGATCGAATGATTTTATTTACCAGTGCGTGCTGCAGGGCATCGACCCATGCCTGGGGGCGGTGCAGCTGGTACGTGATGCGGCGGAATCAGAAGATTTCGACCGGCTGCATTGCATTCAGGTCATGCACCTGATCGAGGACAGGCTGATTGAGTTGCGCGGTAAGCTGATGGAGCTGGACGGCGCGCGGTTCCAGTGGCCGGGATAAGGGAGGGCATTGCCATGATGGACTCAGCACGTCCGCCAAAAGGACGATATTGCTCCAACCCGGAGGCGAACAAGAATTGTTCGTATCTCCACGGCCCGCATCATTGCATTTACATGCGATATTGCAGTGAGCAGGCTGCGCGACCGCCTGATAAAAAAAAGAAGGACCAAGGCAATGATTTTGACGGTGTGAAATAATTCCCCATGGTCAGATGCCCGTCTTGGAGGAGCATCCCGCTACCGAAATTTGCATAGTTTTGAAAAAAGTTGTTGTAATTTTTTTACAACGTTGTATATTGCGTAACAACAGAAGGCTCTCTACATCAAAGTCTGAGGAGGGAGAAATAAACCAGTAAGGAGGAGCGGGGTGCGACCATGTTTAAAAACTTTGGTGAATTTTTCACCGCAAAGCGCAAGGAGTTGAGGAAAACACTTAGAGAGTTTTGTCGGGAAAATAATTTTGATGCCGGAAACATAAGCAAATTAGAAAGGGGTATTTTATCGCCGCCTCAAAGCAGGGAAAAGCGGCTGCAGTATGCTGCAGCACTTGGAATTAAAGAAGGTACAGATGATTGGTTAGAATTTTGTGACTTAGCAACAATTAGCGCAGGAAGAATACCCGATGATATTGTTTCAGACAAAGAGCTGCTTTCAGCAGTACCAGTTCTTTTTCGGTCAATAAGAAAAGAGGGTTTAGATGGTGAAAGAATCAAGGAGCTTTTGGAAACTATCAAGAAGGAATTGAGATGAATTTCAAGGCGCCGTATCTGACTTTCAACGATGTGGGCAAGTATGCAGATGATCTGTTGAAAAAGTACCATCCATCTTTGAAGCTGCCGATTCCAATTGAACCGATAATTGAATTTGATTTGAATTTGCAGATAGTTCCGATTCCAAATTTATGGAAAATATTTAGGCAGAGCGGTTACCTAAGTGCTGACAGAACCAGGATTTTCATTGATGAATATCAATACGATAATTATGTGGAAAAATATCGGTTTACTCTTGCGCACGAAGTTGGACACTATCTCATACATGAATCATTGTATGAAGGATTTTCGTTCAATTCTGTTCAGGAGTATATTGAGTTTTATCAAAATGATATCCCTCAGAAAGATTTATATTGGTTTGAAACGCACGGGGAATGGTTTGCGGAGCAATTGTTGGTTCCCGAAAGCTGTCTCGAAAGTCATTGTATAGATTTGCTGGAATCGGACAGAAGGCAGTTTTTTGATGGAGACTGTATTACACATCAGTTTTGGTCATATGCTTCGAACGTACTTGCTGAATCTTTTGAGGTAAGCCCACAAGTTGTTGAAATCAGAATACGGCACGCAGGCTTCATTGAAAAATTTAGAGATTATTACCTCAGGAAATAAATTTTCACAACCCGCGGGATAGCCTGATCAGCGAAAAGCGGAACCCTACCGCCTGCCCGCGGGGTTTTTCGAAGGGGAGAAAGCGAGGGGCTTTCATGGCAATCTTATCAGAATGTCCTACCTGCAAGGCAAGGCAATCACTTAAAAACAAACGTTGCAAATGCGGCGAGGATCTGGACCGGGCAAAGCGATCCGGTCGGGTGCGGTATTGGATCACCTATCGGCTGCCCGGAGGCACTCAGCGCAAGGAGATGGTTGGAACGTCCATCGAGGAAGCGCGGGACGCCGACGGCAAGCGCCGCGGGCAAAAGAGGGAAGGGCGCATTTTCGATATGCTGCCGGATAGCAAGATCACGTTCTCGCAATTGGCGGAATGGTATTTCGAGCTCGAATCAGTCAATGCCCTGAAATCGATCGATACAATCCGGGTTTATGTGAACAAGTTTTTGGGGGTCTATGGTGACATGCCGGTGTCCGATATACGGCCGGCCGATCTTGAGAACCTGCAGGCGCGGCGCCGTCGAGAGGGTTTGAAGGAAAAGACGATAGATGATGAGCTAAACTACTCAAAAACAATGATAATCAAGGCGTTCGACAATGGAAAAGTGGGCGGCGATCCGTTGCGGGTGTTCCGGCGTGTTAAGAAGCTGTTGAAGGGCCATGCAAATGCAAGGGACAGGGCAATATCGGCCGATGAGTTCAGTCGGCTTGTGGGCGAATGTCCCCGGCACCTGAAAGACATTTTGACAATCGCGTACTGGACAGGGATGCGCAAAGGTGAAATAACGGCGCTGACTTGGGACAAGATTGATATGAAGGGGCGCATGATACGGCTGGAAGCGGCCGACACCAAAGAGGGCAAGGCAAAGTCTGTACCCATGGCAACCATCGTTTATGAGGTCCTGAAGGCCATTGTGCGCGCGCTGCATGATTCGCATGTCTTTATGTACTACGGCAAGCCGATCACCCGTAATTTCAGCCAGGGGCTCAAATCAGCATGCAAGAAAGCCGGTATCGAGTGGGGCCGGGATGTGAAAGGCGGTTTTATTTTCCATGACTTGCGGCACTCATTTATCACCGACATGCGCCGGGCAGGGGTGGACCGCACCGTGCGCATGGCGATCACCGGACATGCGATCAGGGACATGGATCAGCGGTATGATGTGGTCGAGGACTCGGATAAGCTGGTCGCGATCCGGCAGCTTGAGGTATACCGGGCTGGTTCGGCAGATGTTGCCAAAGTGTTGCCAGGGGCGGCGGTTTAATTCGGTAAGGAGTTGAAATCAAGGCAAAGAAATGGCGGAAGTGCATGGGAATCGAACCCACCCGGGACGGTTTTAGCGCCCCACACCGGATTTGAAGTCCGGGAGCCCCACCAGTGAGCTGTCCACTTCCGCATTAAGATCGGGAATTAATGTAGCAGACCGAAAAAATTGTCAATAGGGATGTAAGATGATGAGGGTGATCAACCGCGAACGCCTGGCGCAGACTTTTCAAACCCTGGTACAGGTTGACAGCATATCCCGCCAGGAGGGGCGGCTGTGCCGGTTGATCCGGCAACATCTTGAGGGGCTTGGCTGCAATACCCGCGTCGATGATGCCGGTTCAAAGACCGGCGGGGATTCGGGCAATTTGATTGCGTATTTTCCGGGCAAGCGCTGCTCCGAGCCTTTGCTGCTTTCGGCCCACATGGATACGGTTGAACCCGGCCGCGGGGTCCGGATTCGTTTTGAACAGGGTGTATTTTCAAGCGCCGGTGATACCATTCTCGGGGCAGACGACAAAAGCGCCCTGGCCGTCATCCTGGAAGTGGTGCAAAGCATTCGCGAACAGGACTTGCCCTGCGGACCCCTGGAAATCGTGTTTACCGTCTGCGAGGAAGTCGGATTATTGGGCGCGAAACATCTGGCCTACGAGCTGATATCCGCGCGTATGGGGTATGTTCTGGATACCCGCAATCCGGAGGCCATCGTTATCCGGACTCCCTCGGCCAATCGGCTGGCTTTCCATGTGCATGGAAAAGCCGCTCACGCCGGCGCCGCACCTGAAAGAGGAATCAATGCCATATCGCTTGCCGGCAAAGCCATTGCGCAGATTAGCTTGGGCCGCATCGACCGGGAGACCACTTGTAATATCGGTCTGATCGAGGGCGGGGTGGCCATCAATATTGTCCCGGAGCGGGTGGTGGTTCGAGGAGAGGTGCGCAGTCACGATGAATCCAAGCTGCAACGGGTCACTGCGGCCATGGTGTCGGCTTTCGAGGGGGTGGTCAACGCATGGCACGCCGAGGGTATCGATGACCGCCCACATCTGGAAGTCGAGGTGGTGAGGGATTTCGACCGCCTCAATATCGATCCGGATCACGCGGTCGTCGATATGGCCCGGCGGGCGGCTGCAGGTCTGGGCATGCGCATGGATACGGCCGGGTCGGGGGGCGGTTCGGATGCGAATGTGTTTGCAACCCGCGGCATCGTCACCGGGGTTTTGGGAACAGGAATGGAGAATGTGCACACCGTAAAGGAAACGATCCGGCTGGACGACATGGTCCGTTCCGCCCGGCTGTTGCTTGGGATCATTCATCTGCATGCCAATGGAACGGCCATTCCCTTACAATAACAATAGCATCTGTATAATTATTCATTCAAAACTTTAGACATAAAAATTCAGAACAATCCTTCCGTAATTCGTGAAACGATCCATGAATGATCGATTGTGAACGGCCGGCAGGAGAAAGGAAGCCTTCCAACACGATGACCCTGGCCTACTTTGACTGTTTTTCGGGGATCAGCGGCGATATGACCTTGGGTGCTCTCGTTCATCTGGGGGTTCCCCTGAGCCGGCTTCAAAGTTCCATTGCGGAACTGCCGCTGGAGGGGTTTGCATTACAGGCGCATACGGTCAGGCGCAACGGCATCGAAGCCATCCGTGTGGAGGTGCAAACAGCGCCAACCCAAGAACACCGCACCTTCGCACAAATCAAAACCTTGATTGAAAAAAGCCCTCTGCCCGAAACGGTCAAAACAACCAGTCTGGCCATTTTTGAGCGACTGGCCGAAGCCGAGGGCAAAGTCCATGGTTGCGCAAAGGAATCGGTCCACTTTCATGAGGTAGGCGGCCTCGATGCCATTGTGGACATCGTGGGCGCCTGCCTGGGACTGGCCCATTTGGGCGTCGAAACCATCATCGCGTCGCCCCTGCCGATGGGAGGCGGGTTTGTTGCCTGCGCGCACGGGCTTTTGCCAGTGCCGGCACCGGCCGTGGTTGAGCTGCTCAAGGGCGCCCCGGTGTACGGCGGCAACCTGCAGGAGGAACTGGTCACGCCCACCGGGGCGGCCATATTGGCCGGAACGGGGGCTGAATTCAAAGCCATGCCGCCCCTGCGGATCCGCCGCACCGGCTACGGTGCGGGCGCTCGTGAACGCAGTGGGCCGCCCAATCTGTTGCGGATCCTAATCGGGGATCCGCTGACGGAGCCGGACGTCGCCCCGGAAAAGCTGGTGCTCGTGGAAAGCTGTATCGACGACATGAATCCCGAGATTTTCAGCTATATCATGGAAACCTTGTTTGAAGACGGCGCTTTGGATGTGTACTGGGTTCCGGTGCAGATGAAGAAGAATCGCCCCGGAACACTCGTCAACGTGCTGTGCGCACCGGAACACCGGGAGGCGGTCGTCCGGCGCATCTTAACGGAAACCACCAGCCTGGGGGTGCGCTTTCACGATGTCCGGCGCACCGCACTGGTTCGTGAGATCGTTGAAGTGGCATCGGAGTACGGCAAGGTTCAAGTCAAAAAGGTTTTTGGAATTGATGGGGGGGTGCGCCTGGTGCCCGAATATGAAGTATGCCGAGGGATTGCGCGTGAGCGAAACCTGCCCTTGCACCAGGTGTACGCAGCCATCCTGCGGTCGCTGCCTCCACACGCTTGAAACCCGTCTTAAACTCCATTAATCCGGGGACTCTCGATAATTTAATGAATTGATGTGGTTGCAACCGCCGCCAGCCAACTACACCTTGACAAAAGGCATGGCCGATTATAGAAGCAGCCATGATTTTCAGGCGCTGTGCCGTTTTATTTCTGGCCACCGGTGGTTACGTGGGGCGGATACCCAAGGCGCCCGGAACCGCGGGCGCTTTGATGGCATTGCCCATCATTTATGTGCTCGCTCAGTTTCGTCCGGCATTGTCCGCACTGATGTGCATCGTACTGACAGCCTTCGCGGTATGGATTGCGGCGGCGGCCGAGCGGCAGCTTGGTGCGAAAGATCCCGGCTGTATTGTCATTGACGAAATTGCGGGGATGACTGTGGCACTGCTCGGGATTCCCCTGAACCTCGGTACCGGCGCGGCCGGTTTTCTTTTGTTCAGATTTTTCGATGTGCTCAAACCCCCGCCTGTGCGGTTGCTGGAACGGCACTTGAGCGGCGGCTGGGGTGTGGTGATGGATGATATCGCGGCGGGGGTAATGGCCAACCTCGTGCTGCGCATCGGACTTTACCTGAGCCATTAAGGTGCGCAGGCGGCGATTTCGGTCGCGATCATAGAATCATCCACGCGGCCATCCCGCTGGCAAACAATTCGCCAATTCATTCCAAAAGAGGTTCATATACTTTGAAAGCCGACCCAACGAAAAAAGCAGCGGTTTCAGCCAAACCCACCAAAGGCAAGCTTCGTGAAAATATAGAGGCGCTTGTCATTGCCGTGATTTTAGCGCTGTTCATACGTTCGTTTATCGTGCAAGCCTTCAAGATTCCCTCCGGATCGATGCAAAATACGCTTCTGGTGGGTGACTATATCCTGGTGAATAAATTCATTTACGGTCTGAAAATCCCTTTTACCGATGTCACGGTAATTCCCATCAAGGAGCCCAAGCGCGGGGATATTGTGGTCTTTAAGTTTCCGGAAGACCCGAGCAAGGATTTCATTAAACGCGTGGTGGCCGTAGGCGGCGACAGCGTTGCGATCCAGAATAAGAAATTGTATGTCAACGGTGAGTTGCAGGAAAACCAGTTTGCCATTCATTCCGACCCGCACATTTATCCCCCGGGATTTCAGTTTCGCGACAATTTCGGTCCGATCAAGGTTCCCGAGGGCAAGCTTTTTGTTATGGGGGATAACCGCGACGAAAGCAACGACAGCCGTTTTTGGGGATTTGTGGACGTATCCGCTCTTAAGGGAAAGGCATTCCTGATTTACTGGTCCTGGGATAAAGAAGATTTTGATGTGCGCTGGGGCAGGTTAGGGCATCTTATCCGCTGAGGCCAAGGGCGTTTGTGCCGTTCCATACAGGCAGGCGCTATAAAACGGCAGAGCGGTCACTTTCATATTAGCAAGCATATTTTAGATTGCGCTGTCCAGGAAAGTTTTTGTATCATCCTTTGACCGCACCATTCCAGGTGAGCGATGCCGCTGAACAAAAAAGACATTCTCGACATAGCCTCGCTTTCGGTGGAGGAAATCCAGCTGATTCTGGACACCGCCGATAGCATGCGGGAAATTTCCGAACGGCCCATCAAGAAGGTGCCGGTGCTCAGGGGTAAAACCGTCGTTCTTTTTTTCTACGAACCCAGCACGCGCACGCGACTTTCTTTCGATCTGGCCGCAAAACGGCTCAGCGCCGACAGCCTTGCCATTTCCGGCGACATGAGCAGCCTGGTAAAAGGCGAGACCTTGCTGGACACCGCCAGGAATATCGAGGCCATGCGGCCGGATGTGGTTGTGTTGCGGCATGCCTTTTCCGGCGCCCCTCACTTTCTGGCCGCACGCCTCAAAGCCTCCGTGATCAACGCCGGTGACGGCACCCACGCCCACCCCAGCCAGGCGCTGCTGGATATGCTGACCGTAAGACAACACAGGGGCTCTTTGGCCGGGCTGAAAATCGCGATCGTCGGCGATATCGCCCACAGCCGCGTGGCGCGTTCCAACTGCGAAGGATTCAGCAAAATGGGCGCCCAGGTGGTGCTGGCCGGGCCGCCCACCATGATGCCCAAGGGCATCGAAAATCTGGGGGCGCGCGTGACGGCCGACATCGAGGCAGCCGTAGCCGACGCCGATGTGATCATGATGCTGCGAATTCAAAAAGAGCGCCAGAAGAGGTTCATGATTTCCACCGAACGCGAATACGCGCGCCACTTCGGTCTGAACAGTCAACGCGTCTCCCTGGCCAAAAAAGATGTCTTGATCATGCATCCCGGTCCGCTCAATCGCGGAGTTGAAATCGCGCCGGAGGTGGCCGACGGCCCGCATTCCATCATCTTGGATCAAGTGACCAACGGCTTGGCCGTGCGGATGGCCCTGCTGTATCTGGTTTTGGGGGGAGGTCGTAATGCCGATACTGATTAGAGGCGCCCGGGTCATCGATCCGGGGCGACTGAACCGGCCCAGCGACGTGCTGATTGCCAAAGGCCGCATCGAAGCGGTTCAGCCGGCACATACGGTGGCGATCGATCCAAGCGTTCAGGTGATCGAGGCCGACGGATTTTGGCTGACCCCCGGGCTGATCGATATGCACGTGCACTTTCGCGAACCAGGTCACGAGTACAAGGAAACCATCCTGACCGGCTCACAGGCTGCGGCGGCGGGTGGATTTACGGCGGTATGCACCATGCCCAACACCGATCCGGTCAATGACGATCCGGCCATCACCTCCCAGATTCTCGGAAAGGCGGCCGAAGCCGGCCTGATCCGGGTCTATCCTGTGGCGGCGATCAGCAAGGGGCTTAAAGGTGGGCAGCTGTGCGAGTTCGGAGAGCTGAAAGCCGCGGGCGCCGTTGGCGTCAGCGACGACGGACGGCCGGTGATGAACGGTCAATTGATGCGCCGCGCGCTCGAATATGCCGCCGGGTTTGGTCTGCGCGTGATATCGCATTGCGAGGATCTGCACCTGGCCGAAGGCGGCGCCATGAATGAGGGCGCCCAGGCCACCCGCATGGGCCTTGGCGGCATTCCCAATGCCTCCGAAAGCGTAATGGTGATGCGCGATATCGCCCTGGCGGCATTGACCGGCGCACCGGTGCACATCGCCCATGTGAGCGCGCGCGAATCGATTGAGGCGATCCGGCGCGCCAAAGCCGACGGGGTAGGGGTGACCGCCGAGACTGCTCCGCATTATTTCACGCTGACCGAGGCCGCCGTGGAAGGCTACAACACCCATGCCAAAATGAATCCACCGCTGCGCTCGGAAGAGGATCGGCAGGCCATCCTCGCAGCTTTGGCCGACGGCACGATCGACGCGATCGCCACGGATCACGCACCGCACTCGATTTTGGAAAAAGAGGTCGAATTCGACAGGGCCGCCAACGGGATCATCGGTCTGGAAACCTCCTTGCCGCTGGGATTGAAGCTCGTCGAGCAGGGCATCTTGAACATTGAGAAGCTGATCGAGCGCATGGCCACGGCCCCGGCCCGCATTCTCGGCCTTGAATGCGGCGTGCGCACCGGCCTGACGGCCGACCTGACCCTGATCGATCCCAATGCGGAATTCACCGTGCGCGCCGAGACCATGAAATCCAAAAGCCGCAACACACCCTTCGACGGCCGATCCCTCAAAGGCAAGGCCGTGATGACCATCGTAGGCGGAAGGATTGTGTATAATGAGCAGGGGGAGTGAAATAATTGCCGGTAAAATCTTATTGTGGGCAATCGTGGCGGGGTTTGTATTTAGAAGCAGCTTTAAGTGTTAAGTTTTATGCAAATGTATTTTGTCGAGTTGGTTACGTGCCTAAAAATAGAAACCATCCTTTGATTCCCTCTCCCCAGACGGGATGGGGCAGGTGAGAGGGTGAAGCTAGAAACCATCCTTTTGATGGCAGTCGCGGGTCCCCAAGCTCCGGCTTCGCTGCTTCCCAAGCTCCAGCTTGGGAACCCGTTTCGGGAAGCTCTATCTTCCCTTTCTTGCCCTTTGCCATCTGAATAGATAAGAATAGATTTACTTTTCAAAATTTTATTGTCAGTCGCACGAGACCGGCGAAACCAAACCCAAAATCTGAATTCGAAAACTCACTATGCCAGCCCACTTACTTATCGTCGACGATGAACGCAGCATGCGCGAGCTGCTCGAATACATGCTCGCCAGGGAAGGGTATCAGATCGCTCTGGCTGAAAACGGCCGCAAAGCCATCGAGATGATCCAGGCGGTTGATTACGACCTGATCCTCAGCGATATCCGCCTGGGCGATTTGACCGGCCTGGAAGTTCTGCGCGCCGCCAAACAGAAAAACCCCCGCAGCATCGTGATCATGATTTCGGCCTTTGCCAGTACCGAAACGGCCGTTGAAGCCATGAATGACGGGGCCTACGATTACGTGCCCAAGCCGTTTGACAATGACGAGCTCAAGCAGACCATCGCCAATGCCCTGGAACGCAAAACAGTGGAAGCCGACCGGCAGGTCATCGAAGACGAACTTAAAAAGACCGTCCATTTCGGCAAGATCGTAGGCTCCAGCCCGCGCATGCAGTACATTTACCAGATGGTGCGCCAGGTGGCCAAAACCCGCACCAATGTTCTGATCACCGGCGAAAGCGGCACCGGCAAAGAGCTCATCGCCCGCGCCATCCATGAGGAAAGCGACCGCGCCGAAAACGCCTTTATTCCCGTCAACTGCGGCGGGATTCCCGAAACGCTGGTGGAAAGTGAATTCTTCGGACACAAAAAGGGCGCCTTCACCGGCGCCACCCAGGATAAAATGGGACTGCTCGAAGCGGCCCACGGCGGCACGATCTTCCTGGACGAAGTCGGCGAACTGAGCATTCCCATACAGGTCAAATTGCTGCGCGCCGTGCAGGAAAGAGTATTCCGGGCCGTGGGCGGTACGCGCGACATCAGCGTGGACATCCGCATTGTTTCCGCCACCAACAAACGCCTGGAAGACGAGGTCATCGCCGGACGCTTTCGCGAAGACCTGTTCTATCGCCTCAATGTCATCGAAATCAAGGTGCCCCCGCTGCGCGAGCGCAAAGGTGATCTGAAAATCCTGGCCCAGCATTTTCTGGAGAAATTCAGCCGGGAGATGGGCAAAGAGGTTTCCAAAATATCCTCTTACGCCATCGACCTGCTCAAGAAATACGATTTCCCCGGCAACGTGCGCGAACTGGAAAACCTCATCGAGCGATCCGTGGCACTGTCCAACACGAACATTCTGCTGCCCGACAGCCTGGCCATGTCCATCCACAAGCGCCGCTGGATCGAAGGGGTCCAGAACAAACGCTACGACATCGACGAAGTGGCCAAGGGCGTTGCCCTGGACAACATCCTGGCCGAAATCGAACACGCCTACCTTAAAAAAGCCATGGAGTGCACCAACGGCAACAAAAACAAAGCCGCCGAACTGCTCGGCATCACCTTCCGATCATTCCGCTACCGGCTGGATAAGTTGGATATCGAGAACGAAAACTAGGCCGTCTGTCTGAGAAAGGAATACTGCCCCCATTGTTACGGTTTATTTATCCACCATTTTGCTGGTGGTATATACGCGGCCATTATTAAGGAGAACAAATTTTCCGCCATAAGGGTCTATCGGGAGTTCCTGCACGATTCCAGATGTGATCAGATCATCCAGGGAATTAAGCGCGTGTCCGTACCGAGCTTCGTACTCTTTTGCTTTTTCTTCAAGGTAGAAGATCATTTTTAGCGCGATGAGTCGCTTTTCGAGATACTTGGCCATTTTGGGGTCTTGGGTATTTTTAATAAGGTTTTCAAGGAAGAAAATCCCCACACCGGTCTGGCCGGCATAAAGACTGACGCGGGAAGCCAACCCCTTGACATAGCCGGGCGCTCCGGGACGCAGCGAAGCCTCCCGCAAAAAAGGTGCGGCCGCTTTCGCATCGTTTTTGAAATAGAGCTGGTTGAAACCCGCGTAAAAGAGCGGGCGGTAGTCCTCGGGACGATAGCGGGCCGCTTTTTGCATCAGTGCGCCGACCTCATCGAACATGCCGGCCTGCCAGGCCAGCATCATTTCCGCAAACAGATAGGGATCCCAGAAGCGCTGATCCAGATCGGTGACTCTCTGCAGCATCTCATGGATGAGCCGCCAATCGTCCGGAGAAGGGTTCTTTCTCTGAGATAATTTCAATCCCATGTAGGTCAAGGTTTTGAAAAAAAGATAGTCCGAAACGGCGCCTCTGAACTCCAAGCTGAGTGTCTGGAGGGCGGCAGAGGGAAGCTGGCCGAATTCACTGACAGTTTCGGCGGCGTATTTCGCTCTGATATCAAAGGCCCTTGCATTCAGAAGCAAAAGCATCGACAAGCTGAGCAGCAGTAACAAAGCCGGTCTGCACCAAGCAGGGAATAAAGGACCATGTGGCGGCTGGATGTTCATGCGAAATCTCTTCTGCCGAAAATCAGCATGGCTAAAGAGAGAGCGGCGCATATATAGGCCGCGCCATAGCCGAACAGAAAAGCGGCATCGGCGGCCGGAATGATCAGCCCATGCGCGGCCTGCAGCTTGATATCGAATGCGGACAGGTTCGGAAAAATATATTTCGCCAACTCAACGGTGTAGCGGACGGTATCGGAAACATGGGCACCCGTCAGGTTGATCTCCGCAGCCAGGAAGCGGACGACGTCATCGATGGTGTGGCCGATCAGGTAAGTGAACAGGGTCAGAAGCGTGGCAATAAACGCGCTGGTGGTAACACTGCACCAGAACACCACCATCGCATTCAGCACCATGATCCCCACAAAGCTCAGGAAGATAGAGAGCAGTACGGCCTGCATTGAAAATTCCGAAAAGAACCTGGTGCCGTAAACAACTCTGCCGGCCAAGACGGATAGAAAGGTGGCGCCGGATAAGACCGCCATGACCGTGCCGGTCAAGAGAACGATGCCCAAATATTTTCCCACGATGTAGCTGCTTCTGGAAACCGGTTGGGCCAGAATTGTGAAGATGGTGCGTTTCTCGATATCCCGGGCCAGAAGATGCACCGCCAGAAAAAACGGGATCAAAAGCCCCCCGACATTGACCGCGGACAAACAGAGATCCAGAATGATTTTGGAGATGTCTCTGAGAAACAGGCCGCTGATCAGGACCGCGAACGTCATCAGGATCAAGGCGAAGATGACCACGCCGTAAAGCACGCGGTGTTTAAGTCCTTCCTTATAGCTGAGCAGGGTGATGGCGGAGATATTGTTCAATGAATCAGCCTCTATTTCGAAGTATTGCTTCCCGGACTTGGCGCAGCCGCCGGGTGGAGCCGCGCCGGCCAAATATCAGGCAGGCCGCGTAGCTTCCGCCTGAACGGTCTGCATGAAAAACGATTCCAACGGCGATGCGCCGTTCGGGGGTGCTGCCTGCGCCTGATTTTTGACAAGCTCCTGTGGCGCGATGACCGCTGCCAATGTGCCTTTGTTCATGACGCCGATCTGGTCGCAGATCCGTTCTACGTCGGTCAGTACATGCGAGCAGAACAGAATGGTCCGGCCGGTCTGGTGGTAATCCTGGATGATGCGCACCACCAGTTGCCGCCCCAGGGGATCGAGCCCGGACATGGGTTCATCCAGAATCAGGATCTCGGGATTGTGAAACAGCGCATAGGCCAGCGCGGCCCTCTGGGTCATGCCCTTGGAGTAGCTCCGGATGGGCTCCCCGGCCGCATGGGCCAGATCAACCATTTCGAGAACCTGGTCAATCCGGGTCTTGGTTTCCTTCGAAGGCATCCTGTGAATGCGGGCGGAAAACTTCAAATGGTCTTTGGCCGAAAGATGCTCATACAGACAGGGGTTTTCGGGAAGATATCCAAGGGTGCGATGAGCACCCGGATCCTTGGGGTCCAGGACGGCCAGTTGGACCTTTCCGGCATCGTGTTTGAGAAATCCCAACAAAATCTTCAGGGCCGTGCTCTTGCCCGCGCCATTGGGGCCGACGATGCCGAATACCTGGCCTTTTTCCACCTGAAACGTCAAACCGGTGAGAGCCTTGCTTTTCCTGCGCTTGAACTCGCTCACATAGGTCTTGTGCACATCATCGAAAACAATCGCCGCTTCGGATGTCATGAACAGGCGCCTCTGCAAAAAGAAATAAGCCCCCTTTTCCAAGAAGGGGGCTCATCTCTATCGGTTTTTGAGATTTTTAGCAAGGATCAGCTGCCGCTGCCGCCCATCCAGGCCCAATCGGATCCAGGCAAAACTGTCGCAGAATCGGCGGCTTCTGGCCCTTGGCTTGCAGCCGTCGTTTTGGTTCGCTGCGCATAGCCCGTTGCAGATGAAAGAGTGCCGTATTCCAAGCCATTGGCTTCGTTTGTTTTGTTGTTTGCAGCCGTGATAGAATAGGCTGTATCCGATGTGAAGACAGTAAGACCGACATTGGGCGAAGCATCGAAGATGAAAGGGTCACTGGTTCCTGCAACATTGTCCACTGTAAGTGATATTCTTACGCCGGTTTGGCTTGAATCATCCGCAAATGCCGTGGGTGATATAGCAAAAAGCATTGCCAGTAAGCAGGTCGTGCAAATAAATATCTTTTTCATAAATTTCCTCCTGATATTTGTTAATGGGCATATCAGCATTGATAAAAACTAAGCCGCACGGTTTTACAATCAGTTCGGATATTCTTGATATTCGGAATAAAACCCTTCTAAATCGGTCTTGATATTTCTCATGTCGCTCAGCGCCTGAGAGTTCTGAGCGCGCGCGCGGTACTTGGTGAACTGCGGGATGGCGATGGCCGCAAGGATGCCGATGATGGCGATGACGATCATCAGCTCGATCAGGGTAAAACCCTTGTGGCCGCTCTCTTTCAGTTTTCGATACAAAGTGAACATTGAAACCTCCTTTGACGTTGGGTTGCTTAAAGCCGTTATTGTCTGGGCGAGATTGCTTCTTGCTCGATCCGTTGTTGGCAAAGTCATTATACAAGTCTTATGCCACACTTCAGTATAAAGTAGTGGTAACGTAAGCCTTCAAAATTACATAAATTTTTACGAATAGTATAATGAACATTGAATAGCGGCAAAAATTCAACCGAGGAGAGGTGACATTTATTTGGCAGCTTTGACAAATATTGTCACAAAAGGATTCAATTACTCAATTCCTCTTGATAATCATCATCCGCATTGACAGACCAGACATCATGCTGGGCGCCTAAGACATTTTCGGCCGCCATGAGCGCGGTCACAATCGAATGGTCCATATTGTTGTACTTGAAGAGACCGTAACGGCCGCAGAGGTATAGATTCCGGAACCTCGAAAGGTAATCTTTTATCACCGATAGGTGCTTTTTATAATCCGAATCGTAAACCGGGTAGCACTTGGCCATACGGATGACGAAGCCGTCGATAATATTTTGGGGATCCACCAATCCAAGCTTCGAGAGCTCTTGTTTGCCGAGTTCGATCAGATCATCGTCGCTTCGGGACCATAATTGGCCGCCTTCCCAGCAAAAGTATTCCAAGCCCCTGGATGATGAATTTTCATTGGGCACCATGTACGGACTCCAGTTGGCAAAGCACTGGATGCGACCCATGCGAACGGCGGGATCGTGGACATAGATCCACGTATCGGGCAGGAATTCAGGCTGGTCGATGAGCAGGTTGACGGTCAGCAAGGATCGATACTTCAGGGATCTGGCTGCATTGATGACGTCGCACGGCGGCTCCGGCGATAGTGACGATATGAGGCTGGTGATGGGCATTGTAGAGATAAAATGCGTTGCCGGCTCAAAGTGCGATTGGTCCTTGTTGACCCAGGTAACGCCTTTGATTCGTTCGTCGACATGATGTATTTCGTTGATTTTGTGTTCCATACAGAATGTCGCACCGTTGCGAGCCGCCTTTTCGGCCATTGCTTCGTACATCTGACCCGGGCCCAACCTTGGATATTCGAATTCGTCAATTAGGGTTTTAATCACCCTTTTGGGCTTGAACAGAGCATTCATGATCGCGGAATAAAGGGACAGCCCCTTGATTCTTTGGGCCGCCCATTCCGCCTGAATCTCCGAACATGGGATTCCCCAGACCTTCTCGGTGTAGGTTTTGAAGAAGGTATTGTATAGCTCCGCCCCAAAACGGTTGGATACCCAGTGCTCAAATGTAATTTCATTGGGATGCGGTTGAATCCTGGCCTTCAGGTAGCTTGAAAAAACGCGGATGGCACCGAGGGGCCCCAGTCCGAAAAAGGCGTTCATTGCCTGCAATGGATAATAAAAAAATTTGCCGTTGTAGTAGATGCGTGAAATTCTCGGCCGTTTCAGAAAATCATCGCCCAGAATTTCCCGCCAGAGGTCGTTGACCGCCTGAATTTTGGTAAAAAAACGATGGCCTCCGATATCGAACCGGTATCCTTTATAAGCAACCGTGCGGCTGATGCCGCCCACCACCCTGTCGGTTTCGAAACACTTTACAGGAATATTTTTATGTCTCAGGCTATATGTTGCGGCAAGTCCTGCGGGGCCGGCGCCGATAACGAAAACATCTTTTGAGGAATCCATCCAAGTCCCCAGTCATAAAAAGGATAGAAATTATACTCACATGAGCTTAACAAAGGTCAATCTGCATTTCATTCCCCAAAAACAACAGAGCAGAGCATTATTATAAATAGGTTTTTTTCCTGCCGATACCAGCTTTAACATTCTCAAAAACAAGCCGCAACTGTGGCGTAAAAAATGAAGGATTGTCAGTCATATACCTCTGGCAAGACCGGAGGCTTGAAAAATGTGAACCGCTCAAAGCGGTTGGAAAGATGGCCACCTCAAAGGTGGCGGACCGAAATGACGAGGGAAACTCTTTTTGGGCAACAGGATCTAATGGTCGACAAAAAGGTGGATCTTCGATATGGATTATTGCGCAACTTGTGAGAGAAGCGGCTATAGTCCACATTGGAATTGGTGGAATCAGCTTCGGCCAGACAGAAAACCGGAGTCAGCAGTTGAAAGAAAACGAAAATACAGCGCCGGCCACCGTTTCAGTCATCATCCCCGTTTATAATGAAGCGGAAACCATTCAGGATTTGGTTCAAGGGATCAAATCGCTTTACCCGGATTTCGAAATTATCGTAGTCAACGACGGCTCTACAGATGAGACATCCGAGGCCGCGGCCCGGGCCGGCGCCCGGGTATTGACCCATCCGTACAATATCGGAAACGGTGCCGCCATAAAAACAGGCATTCGGCACGCCACAGGGGATATCCTCGTTTTCATGGACGGAGATGGCCAGCATAAACCCGAAGATATCCGGACCATGCTCTCCTACTTCCCCGCATACGACATGGTGGTAGGACAACGAACCCGAGAAGGACAGGCATCAGTGGGGAGATCGTTTGCCAACACCGTATACAATTGGCTTGCCACGTATGTAGCCAAAGTTGCGGTCAAGGACTTGACCTCCGGATTCCGTGCGGTGAAGGCGGACATAGCCAAAAGTTTCATTTACCTGTTGCCGAACACCTATTCCTATCCAACGACTATGACCCTTGGTGTCCTCCGAGCCGGCCATAGCGTAAAATACATACCCATCCAAATCCAGAAGCGAAAAATGGGGAAAAGCAATATCAGGCTGTTTAGCGACGGCGTACGATTTTTCATGATCATTTTCAAAATCTGTACCCTGTATTCCCCCCTGCGCATGTTTCTTCCGGTCAGCGCCTTTTTCTTCATGACTGGCTTTTTGTACTACATTTACACTTTCTTGACGGACCACAGGTTCACCAACATGAGCGCGCTGCTGTTTTCAACATCGATTATCATTTTCATGATGGGGCTGATTTCCGAGCAGATCTGTCAGATGCGTTTTGAACGACGGGCTGGATCGCGAACCCCCGTAGTCAGGAAACCCCGTGCAGGCGGATCATGATGCGAAAGCGGATTTTGGTCCTCACATCCACGTTTCCACGGTGGCCGGGGGATAAGGAGCCCCCATTTGTCTTCGAGCTGTGCAGGCGATTGCAGCAAACCTTCGATGTTTTTATCCTGGCCCCACATGGCCCGGGGTCAAAACTGATGGAAACCATGGACGGCCTGAACATCCGTCGATACCCATATTTCTTTTCGAAATTCGAACACCTGGCCTATCATGGAGGGATTCTGGCCAATCTCAAGGAAAAGCCACTCCGGTACTTGTTGCTGCCTTTTTTTCTATCTGCCCAATTGCTCCATGTTTGCATCATGCTTCGAAGGCACAGAATCAACCTGATTCATGCCCACTGGATATTTCCCCAGGGGCTCATAGCCGTAATCGCAACAATGCTGTCCGGAAAGAAAATCCCGATTCTTTGCACCTCCCATGGCGGCGATCTCTATGGTTTGCAAGGACCGTTATTCAGAAAAATCAAAAAATGGGTTCTCGGAAAGGCAGCCGCGGCAACGGTGGTGAGCAGTGCGATGAAGGCAGATCTCACAAAAATCGGGGTAAGGCCTGGAAAGATTTCCGTAATACCCATGGGAGTGGATCTCCAAAACTGCTTCGTACCTGCCGGTAATCAAACGAAAACCGGCTGTATTTTGTTCGTGGGCCGACTGGTGCCGAAAAAAGGTCTTCGCTTTCTGATCGAAGCAATGCCGGAGGTGCTTCGGTCACACCCGGATACCATTTTGAAGATAGCGGGCGACGGACAGGAAAAGGATTCACTCGTTCGATTATCCGAAAAGCTCGGCATCCGGAGCCGGGTGCACTTTGTTGGCTCCGTTGAAAACGAGTGCTTACCCACACTTTATCAGAGTGCGGACGCGGCGGTATTTCCTTTCGTAGTGTCAGAAGACGGCGATCGTGAAGGGTTTGGGTTAGTGGTGGTGGAGGCCATGGGTTGCGGGTGCCCAGTAATTGTATCGCATCTTCCCGCTATCAACGACATAGTCCTGGATGATCCGGGGACGGCAACGCTGGTGCCCCCCGGAAATGTGCGTGCCCTTGCAAGTACCATTTTGGACATTCGAAACGACGACAAACATGCCAAAAAAATGGGTGAATCAGCCAGGGCTTCGGTAATGGAAAGGTTTGATTGGGAAATCATTGCGGAAAGGTATCGGGGATTGATTAAGTCATCGATGGTGTGAACTGTTTGGACCTCCTTTGCAGAATTATAAGAGAGGTTATAATCAATGCTTTTGCTTCTGAATTCGCCTGACTGCTATTTGGAAAACGATTTGCGGCTGTTTGCAAAATCGTTGGAAGGATAAAATGGAAGAACCGAACTTTCGCGATCGACGCCCTCATGCCGCGCTTAATCTACATTCACGCCGGCTCAAAGCAATGAAAATCGAACGTCTGCTGGATCTTGCATTGAAGGCGCAACCCCTGAAAATGCTGGAAATTGGAACCGGATCGGGAGGAATTGCCCACTACTTTGCCAAGCATCCGATGCTGCAGTGCGAAGTTGTGGCTGTAGATGTCGTAGACCAGCGTCTTTTGAAATGTGGTTATGAATTTAAGATGGTCGAAAATTCGAAATTGCCCTTCAATGATGGCTATTTTGAGGTAGTGATAACCAACCATGTCATAGAGCATGTCGGTGACCGCAACGAACAACGCAACCATCTCAGCGAGTTGCGGCGTGTCATGAACGAAAAGGGGGTTGGCTATTTAGCCGTCCCCAATCGATGGATGCTGGTCGAACCGCACTATCATCTGGCTTTTTTAAGCTGGCTGCCGCATCGGTTGCGCAGTTCCTACCTACGCGCGACCGGACGTGGGACCTATTATGATTGCGAACCCTTATCGCTCAATAAAATAGAACGGCTGCTTGATGAAACCGGCTTTAGATATGAGAACCTTTGCACACGAGCTTTGCGCGAAACCATTGAATTAGAAGGGCGACAGGGGTTGGCAGAGACGCTGATCTCAAAAATTTCCGATCGTGTTTTTGAGCGTTTATTACCTCTTATGCCTACCTTGATCTATCGGATAGAACGCATATCATGAGCGACCCCATAACGCCTGCCATATGGTTTCTTGCTATTCGTTGCGGTAGCGGTGCCGACGTATTCACCAAAAATTTGGCAAAAGGGCTGCGGAACCGGGGCTTGCGCACCGAGATTACTTGGTTGCCCCATCGTGCCGAATATGCTCCTTGGACCGTTGCCGTTCCAAAGCCTCCCGAATGGGCCAACATAGCGCATATCAATACTTGGTTACCAGGTCGTTTCTTTCCGACAGAGATTCCTTTGGTCGCCACCATGCACCACTGCGTCCATGACAGAGCGGTACGACCTTATAAAAGTTGGGCGCAAATAATTTACCATTGCACATGGGTCAAGCGCGTAGAAAAAAACGTTCTGCAGCGAGCTATCCGGACTGTTGCCGTAAGCGAATACACGGCGCAGCGTACATTGGAAACCTATGGCATTCCCGGCATCACGGTGATTCACAACGGGATAGGTATCAATGGCGTATTTCAAGCGCCACTTCACAGAAAGATCCACCGTCCGTTTCGTTTACTATATATTGGCAACTGGCTATCTAGAAAAGGAGTTGATTTACTCGGCCCAATCATGCAGGCACTTGGACCGGCATTTGAATTGCGTTATACAATTGGAAAATCAGCAACAAGCCGATCATATCGTCTACCGCCAAACACACGGAACCTTGGGGGGCCAAAGACGACTGCATCAATGGTAGAGATTTATAGAGATGCCGACGCTCTGCTATTACCATCCCGGCTCGAAGGATTCGGATTGGTCGCCCTGGAAGCCCAAGCCTGTGGTCTTCCCGTTATTGCCACACGCGGCTCAGCCCTGCCTGAAGTCATTGAAGACGGTGTGACCGGAATCCTTTGTGCACAAGACGATGTGCAGGCTTTTGCCGCCGCCGCCCGCCGACTATCCGAAGACCCTGCATTGTGTCGGGATATGCAGCGGGCGGCTCGGAGCCGCGTTGAACGCTATTTCGGTAGCGAAATTATGGTGGGGCGTTATATCGAGGTCTATCATGAAGCTCTTAGAAGTAGATCTTTTTCCTAATATTGCTTGAAAAGATTAGTGCTGGAGCTTAATTTTTTGGGAAATATCCCCAAAACCCAATTGGTCTCCTGCCCTAGATAGTGCCTGAACGACAATTGTATATAGAGTATAAACGGCAGCTTATAGCAATTTATAAAGGAGAAGCTTTCCGGGCTTGTGAAGAATTTACTTGCACAAATTACTCTTAACCTTTATGTAATGTATTGTAATCCAAAGACATAATGGTTGCGGCCGATTTTCTCAGAATCGGACCAAAAGAGTAAACCCCGGAAAATCTTCATTGGAAAATGCTATGCGAAAAGTGATCGATAATCAATTGAAAATTGGACAAACCGACATCCCGAACATCCAAATCGACCTTTGCTGCCGGGACGAAATCCCCCAGTTGCTGTTGGGCCTTCAATACATCTACAGTCATCGGCCGGTCCGCGAGAAAGTTTTCAAAATACTAAAGAAAATCACGCCTAAAGAAGTTGCTGCCGACAAGGGCCGAGCGGGAATGGACTTATGGAAGATTTTGGACGTTGAAGAGAACTGAATCATTTTAACTTTTTGAACGGAGTTTTGGGACCTTGCGGACAAGAGCAAAAAGCCCTTTTCCGTTCAGACACTAATTATTCTGATTATACCAATGCCTAACTATCTGCCCTTATTCTTGCGCCAACATATTGAGAACCGACCTAGGCTGCAAAAAATCATATTCAATACAGGTTGGCTAACACTCGAAAGAGTGACCCGACTGGGAATCGGTCTCCTGATCAGTGTTCTGGTCGCCAGGCACTTAGGCCCAGAGCATTTCGGCATTTTGAGTTACACACTTTCGATTATCGCTTTCTTGAGCACCTTTGTTTATTTGGGTTTAAACGGGCTTGTAGTGCGTGACATTGTCCGCTTACCGGAGGAAAAAGAGATCCTTTTAGGAACTACCTTTTCCCTTAAATTTGCCGGCAGCATGTTTGCTTTTATTATAATTATCGCTTTCTCGTTGCTTACGCGCGGTACGAGGGATGAGGAATTCTGGGTGTTATTGGTCATCGGCCTCAGTCTTTTTGCCAGTCCATTTGAAACCATAGATCTATGGTTCCAGTCTCAAGTTCAATCAAAATTTTCCGTGATCGCAAAGTCCAGCGCTTTTCTTTTAGCTGGGGCATTGAAAGCGTTATTGGTCTTCTTGGGGGCTTCAGTTATAGGTATCGCCGTTGCATATAGTTTAGAGAGCGTTATTGCAGCAATTTTGCTGGTTTTTATATACCATTTCAAGGGATTTTCAGTGTGCAACTGGAATACACGCAGCGCAAAAGCTAAGGAATTGTTAAATCAATCGTGGATACTCATTCTCTCGGGATTTTTTTCCATAATCAACCTTAGGGTTGACCAAGTAATGCTTCGATGGATGAGCAGTGCAATGGAGGTCGGGGTTTATTCCGTTGCTGTTACTTTTTCAGAGGTCTGGTACTTCATTCCCACAGCAATTGTCATGTCAGCATACCCGAGGCTGGTCGAACTCAAAAAGACGAAAACCTCCGAATATGATAAAAGATTACAGCAAATTTTCGATGTGCTGTTTACAGTATCATTGCTTATTGCTTTAGCCGTTACATTTATCGCCCGCCCCCTGATACCCTTTTTGTACACTGATGCTTATTCGAGTTCTGCTTCTATTCTGATAATACATGTCTGGGCCGGGGTATTTATGTTCATGCGGGCTTTATTCAGTAAATGGGTGTTCCTGGAAGATGCCTTAATTTTTTCTTTGATTAGCCATTGTACGGGGGCCGCAGTGAATGTTTCGATTAATTTTTTCTTAATCCCAAGATTCGGAGGGCAAGGAGCTGCTATAGCTACTTTGATATCATATGCAGCATCTTCCTATTTTTTCTTATTTTTTTACTCTAAAACGAGACCCCTGGCCGTAAAAATGACTAGATCGTTTATTCTGCCATTTAGAATAATTATATACAAAGGGAAAGTGTGGATATAATATTCGGAGACGATTATTGAATAAAGGCCGAAATATTTCTGAAGTACCCTTTTTCCAGCTTTGCAATACTTGTGGGAGCTGTTATGGCTTGTGCCCTTGTGAGGCGATTCATTTCCAGGAAACAACTGGTGGATATTACCTGCCAATTGTAAATGAAGAAAAATGTACCCGTTGTGGTTTGTGCTGCGAAGTATGTCCGGGCCTTCATTTTGACAAAACCCTCATGTCAAAAATGCCCGATGATCCATTCGCAGGTTTTTCCTTGGGTTCCTTTGTTGGGAAAGCAACGGATCGAAAACTTTTTGATAACTCCCAAAGTGGCGGCATCGTTTCAGCCCTCCTAGTCAATGCTCTTGAAAGCGGACAAATCAAGGGTGCTGTAACCGTAGTCATGGAACCAGGAAACCCTCCCCGCCCGGTTGTGAAGATTGCAAATAGTAAGGAAGAAATTTTCCAGGCCCAGAAATCAAAATATTGCCCGGTACCTCTGCTTGGTTTCTTTAAAGAACTGAAGAATCACAACGGGCCAATAGCTATAGTGGGCACGCCCTGCCATATACACGGGCTGATAAATGTTTTAGATAAAATCCCTAAGTTGAAAAATAAGATTGGCTTTACCATCGGTTTAATGTGTGATCGGATTTTGACCTATTCAGCTTTGGATTACCTTCTCAAGAGGGCTTTACAAATTGATAGAAATAGCTCGAAAGTTCTGTATTTTAGGGATAAGTCGGTATCAGGATATCCTGGTGATGTTCATATCTTCTCTGATAATGGTAAGTCCGCTGTTTTCTCCTCAGAGACCAGAATTCAGATCAAAGATTATTTCACTCCTGCCAGATGCAGACTTTGCTTTGACAAGATGAACGTATTTGCAGACATTACAGTGGGTGATCCCCATGGTTTGGAAGGCGTGGATCGAAAATTGGGGGAATCAGTGCTGGTGGTCAGAACAGGGCTGGGAAGCAACATTGTTCAAACAGCTCTCTCATATAAAGCAATAAATATTCGCCCCGTACACTACGCTGAGATTCTAAAAGGTCAGGATCTCACCAATAAAAAGGAACAGTGGCGGGGCTATGTTGAGGCATGGAAACTTACCGGTCGTAAACTCCCCGACTATTACGATAGAGTTAAATCACACGCCATTGTGCCAGTGAATATAAAAAAATATCAACAACATCTTGAATACTTATTCAAATTGGATGATTTTCAATCACGGGAGAAACTTATCAGGTTTGTCGAGAAGGCTGTCAAAAAAACGCAGGTCGCAAATAGGATATTATTCCCTGCACGCATAACACTTCGTTGTTTTAGGAAAGTGACCAAAATAGCTAAATGCTTTTACGGGAGATAAAACAGCAGGAGATCGAAAGTGTTGATTGAAATTCGTATGGCTGGGTTTATTAACAAAGGCGCTGAATTAATGTTATATGCAACATTGGAAAAAATGAGCGAGGCTTACCCTGATGCAGATTTTGTTATGGCACCAACGACTTATAAGGGAGCAGCTCCTTTTGATAAACGTGCAAGGCTTGGTTTTTTGCAGAAAGCCTGGTTATGGGGCTATGGATTTCAATGGGGAGATCTTGCCGCGTTTACTCCGAGAAAATTTCGTGAAATGTATGGTGTCATTCTGGATAGAGAAATCGATATTGTTATGGACGCAGCAGGCTTTGCATATAGTGATCTGTGGGGCCCTAAAAGCACAAAAGAACTTGCAAGATCTTGCAAGCGTTGGCACAAACGGGGAACAAGACTGATTCTATTGCCTCAGGCTCTAGGCCCGTTTAAGAAAGGAAAAATCTCAGAATATATAAAAAACATCGCTCAAACGGCAGATTTAATTTTCCCGCGTGACTCAATCTCTTATGAGCATCTTACAGAAGTGGTAGGAGAAAACCCTAACATAAGAATGGCTCCGGATTTTACTAATCTTATAGAAGGCATTTTGCCAGACAATTTTGATGCTCAGAGCTATCGATTTTGCCTTGTTCCAAACTTCAGAATGATCGAGAAAACGCCCAAAGATCAAAGTGAAGCCTATTTACCTTTTATGATTAAATGTGCTCGATATCTTATAAAGAAACAAAGTGGTCCATTCCTTCTTATCCATGAAGGTGACAACGATCTTATGATTGCCCGGAAGGTATCAGAAGGATCGGGTGGCAATATACCAATAGTGAGAGAAAGCCATCCTCTTAAAATAAAGGGAATACTTGGAGCATGTGAAGGCACTTTGGGAAGCCGTTTCCATGGTTTGGCAAGTGCTTTGAGCCAGGGTGTTCCTTCATTGGCAACAGGCTGGAGTCATAAATATAAAATGCTCTTTCGTGATTATGGATTTGATGAAGGTCTTATCGATGTTATGTCTACTGATGCTCAAATCTATGAAAAAATTGACCTGTTGACAGAGCATGAATCAAGAAAAAGATTACAAGCTAAAATTTTGAAAAAAGCAAACGAATTAAAAAAGCAGTCAGAAGAAATGTGGAATAGCGTTTTTAAGATTTTAAAAAGCTAAGATTAATAAAGCATGCCTTACCCAGCTGGATATTTTTGCTTTTTGAATTCATGGGCAAGTAATAGATTATTAGCGAGTATTTCTGCGCTTGCTCTCCAAGAATATCTATTTTCAAAAGCGCTCTCACTTTTTTCCCACTTTGAGGATAAAGCCTCAATGATTCCTTCTTTAATGCCATTTAATGTTGGACGGATGTAATATGCATCGGCTCCCCCTGCTTCGCGCAACTCTGGAATATCAGTAGTGACAATTCTTGCACCACAAGCACGTGCTTCTGAAACAGGCATTCCGAAACCCTCATAGATGGATGGAAAAATGAATAAATCAGATCCCGAGTACAGCGCAGGAAGGTCGCATTCCGGAACGTAGCCGAGTTGATGAATATCCTCATTATTTTGAACCGATAATAGCTTCCGAGTTTTTCTGGTTTTCCAACCGCTTGACCCGACAATTGCCAATTTGTAATTATTTAGAGCTTTCCGTTTCTTTAAATCCGAAAAAGATAAAAGAAGAAGCTCTAAATTTTTTCTAGGCTCCTGTGTACCGACAGCAAGCAGGTAAGGACCTTGAATATTATATTTCTTTAGGCATCGTGAAATTTCCTCTTTCCCCTTGGGTTCAAAGAAATCGGCTACGCCCGGATATACAACGGCACTCGCCCTTCGACGGATCGCAGTATAAAGCCTATTAGATGTAGCTTTTGAGTTTGCAAGTATTATATCAGCTTTTTTTACATCGTTTTTGAACCAGATACGGTGAGACCAGAGGTTGAGGGGAGGCATTGTTTCCGGGACTATGAGATAATTGAGATCATGTACAGTTACTACTGATGCTACGTGCTTTGATAATTTGGGCAATAAGGTAGCGGTTGCCCAGAAGATGTCCAGTTCATCTTTTCTGCAAAGGCTGCCGCATCGTAATTTTAACCATACATAGCTGCTCATATGTTTAGACATGGGATTGGAATCCACACGCTGAATCCAATGTGCATGAGGGAGGTTTTCCGGTTCAATGGGTAAGTGGCTGTATAGAAAAAATTCAGCATTTTTAACTATTTTTCCTAACTCACGGCAAAGCTCGTAGGCATATCTGCCTATTCCCGTCAAAGGCTTTGATAACGAACGCCCATCAATGCCGATTCTAAGCTTTCTCATTTTCATAAAGATAAACGAACAGTTTGTTTAATGAGAGCAAATTTAGGATTATATAATTAGTTCCCTGGGGGACAAATGATGCCTGATATTGTCCCACTTGGGTGGGATTATAAATATTTGTCAAAAATCTTAGCGTAATTTTTTACCATTTTATCAATCGTAAAAAGCTTTTCTATTTTTTTCCGGTTATATTCTCCCATTTCCTTTCTCAATTCCTTTGATTCCGATAACTGATTAATTCTCTCAGCGAATGCGGAAACATCTCCCACATCACACAAAAAACCGCCTTTCTCATGGTCAATCAATTCAGGGATAGCTGAACAGTTGCTTGCCACAACAGGCAGTCCACATGCCATCGCTTCAGCTACGGCAAGCCCGAATCCTTCACGTACAGCCGGCGACAAAAGTATATCATGTGAAGAATATAGATACGGCATTTCTCTTTCATCTATATACCCTGCTTCCTCAATCCTTCTATGATCTATATTAGCCTTCGTCCTTCTTAGGCCACAAGTGTAGCGAATAACGATACCTTCTTTTAACCTGTCGGCTATCGCAGGCAGCCACTGGGCTCCTTTTCGCTTTGACAAGTTTCCCGAAAACAAAACCCGGATTCTTGAGTCATTTGTGGCTGAGACCGGGACCGGCCTGAAATATCCTGTATCGATTCCGTTATAGATCACTTGGATATTCTTCTTGAGCCCTATCTCTTTTCTGATATGTTCGGCTGTATATTGGCTAACGGCTAAGATCTCGTCTGCGAGGCTGAATGATATCTTACTGAACAATTTTAAATCAGTAGAATAATGAATTTTTTGAAAGAACGTGCTATACTGCCGGCCCTCTGTCTCACCCATGTAATGATGTATGGTTAGAATTAAAGGACTCTTCCGCCTTCGAAAGAAAAGTGCGTAATCCGGAGTTGTATGAATAAGGGCGGCTCCTTTGTTCGAAAATATAAATGGCAAAACGAAAGGAAAGAATTCCAATCTCGGATGATAGCCTATAATCTTATAATTATTTAAATGTGATGCTAGTTGCTTATGAAGCACATAGGCACCACTTCCAATTGGAACCGGACTTAAAATTATATTATTATCATCCATTTGATAAAATTATTTTCGTGGTATTTGTCATAAATTGATGATTTTTCAGCAAGTGCCTCAAAAAAGGTCGATAGCATTGCAAGGTCCGTATTTATCTGCAATGATTCTACCATTCATTCGAGATTGACCTTTAACAGAATACCTTATATATTACTACTTGTCAAAGCTATTTTATTTAACCCACGGGGATTATTAAAGGAAAAAATGTTAATGATGTTGAACCGATCAATTTTACCCTGAGATAACAATACATGAAAATTTTATTTATAAATTCGCTATATGCACCAAATTTTCGTGGAGGCGCTGAACGTTCGATTCAGTTTCTGGCTGAAAAGCTTTTTGAATGGGGGCATTCAGTTGTAGTAATAAGCCACTCGCTTGATCAAGAAGATCGGGTAAGTTTTCTAAATGGTGTTAAGGTATATTATCTTAAGGTTCGGAATTTTTATACACCGGATTCCAAATATAAAGCGCACCGTCTCCTACAAGCGCTGTGGTATGCGCTTGATACCCTGAATCCGTTTATGATACCCGTGTTGAGGAGAATTTTAAAATTTGAAAAGCCCGATATAATCAACACCAATAATTTGGCCGGGATATCACTTTCTGCTTGGATTGTGACAAAGCAGTTTGGTCTGCCCTTGATTCATACACTACGAGATCATTATCTACTTTGCCCAGGTTCAACCATGTTTCGAGGAAATGCCAACTGCAAGGACATATGCCTAAGGTGTCTTCCATTCGCATTGCCAAAGCGAATTTTAAGCAATATGGTCGATGTAACGTTGGGCATTAGCAATTATATTTTGGATAGACATTTAAGGTCAGGATATTTCCTGCGAACAAAGAAATTGGTAGTTATCGGCAATGCTTACAGGGCCACTTCATCAAAAGACAGGCCAGATACCCCTATTTTTCCTCTTAGGTTCGGATTCCTCGGTCGTCTTCATTTTACAAAAGGCGTAGAATTATTCTTGGGGTGCGCAAAAGAATTTTCAAAGGATACAGCGCTATTCATCGTTGCAGGAACAGGAACGATTGACTATGAATCATACCTCACTGACCATTATAATAACGATAACATTAAATATCTAGGTTATGTTCCACCAGCCCAACTCCTGAGCATTGCTGATGTATTGGTTGCTCCATCGGTCTGGAACGAGCCTTTCGGGCGTATGATAATTGAAGCCTTTGCACACGGAGTTCCAGTTATAGCATCCAAACGAGGGGGCCTTAATGAATTAATTGAAGAAGGTAGGACCGGATTTTTATTTGATCCTGAAAAAGATTCAGATTTGATGATTAGAATTCAAGAATTTGTAAACCTTCCTGATTCGATAAAAAGAATGCGATTTGCAGCCTATGAAAAGGCTATAGAATTTCAACCTGATATTATCGCGAAAAAGTTTCTGGATGTTGTGCATAGCTTAATTTAATTTAATTCTCATTGTCATAATTAAATAAGCTGTACTGTCCAAATGTACCAATAAATCTGTAGCGTTGCTTTAAAGCATAAACGACCGAACTCTCGTTGCGGCAATTTGATCCATTTGCTATGTAATTATCTTCGGAATATACAATGTATGTAATATGATATTTCTTTAATATTTCCTGCTGCTGTTCAGCACTTGTGCATGATTCAAAAAAAACTCCAACATCTCTTTTTCTTTTTGACCTTTCCGCATTTGGGACGGAATGTCCCCAGTGTGAAGCCAAGGATACAATGACATTGCGGTCGCCAAAGCCGGAAATAAGGTAAGAAGTCTTTGGATCGCTTAAAATGACAGCGTTTTCCGGGGTGGTTTGCGTGAGCGCTACTAAGTCTTCATTTTTGTTCTTACCGCAAAGAGATTTTATGAACTGAAAATTCGAATATACAAGAAGTACCATTGCTAAAGCGATCATGGTTTTACATGCTTTTGTTTTAAGTTTAGCAACCGCGCAACTGGTAAGGATGCATAAAGGGAAAAAGGAAAACAAAAGCACTCGCCAGTATAGGCCCTTACCTGCCCACCATAAAAGATATGCCGCTGCAAACAAAGATATCGCCCACCAAAACAATAATAGATTCTTGCGGCTTAATCCGTTGAGAATGCCTATAATAAAAAATGCACCGATTAAAATAAAAATATCAAAAGGACTCAAAGTTCTGAATTCATCTGCTGGCAGCACATGATTGAAGTAAACAGGTCTTAGTGCTTGTAATACGACAATTAAAATTAATCCTGCCAATACGTACTCCAAGAACAAAGATACCCGTTCATAGCGTTGAATGAAATTCGCGGATGGGAAAGGCATTTTTTTAATTAAGAGGTAATAGGCCGGATACAAGAGTATCAAAGCTATTGTATGAGGCATACTCGTTACAAGCGCCTCATTAAACAGTCTGCCGGTATCATAGAACGGCCATAACTTTGCAAGTAAAAGAGCCGCACAGACTGAAACTATGCATAAAAAAAACCGGCTCCAACGCCATGGCACTTCCTCTTCTGTCCGATCGATTTCAACAAATATAATTAGAAATATCAGGATACAGGCGGTCAGCATGTGCTGAACTATACAAAATGCTATGAGCACAGTAGTAGATAGCCTGGTTTGCCAGCTTTGTTCTTTTTTGCCTGCAAGATAAAGCGCTAACAAAAAAAATACATATGCAGCAGTTTGTGAATAGAAACCGTTTATCATCAATCCGGAAGCAGAGAATGTGCCCGCCCAGATTACATGATACGGTCCCCAGGAAAACAAAGTCACTACCAGAAAATAAGCAAGCTCCTTTCGGTTTACTGAATATTTACCTGCCAATAGTGAAAAGGAGTATATCAGCATCCCGGAAAACAAGGCCCCGGTCACCAAGATACTAAGATGCATATTCTCAGTTGCCAAATACAACAAGCCTTGGATAAACACTGAAATATTATAATGAAAATCGGTAGAGGCAGGAAGATGCAATATCGGGCTCCTCGGAGGGAAATGACGCCCTATTTCTCGAATTGCAGACAAATGGAACGGTCCGTCAATGAACCCATATAGATAAAAGAAATGATTTAGGATAATATAAGTAGTGGCGATGGCGAGGGCAGCAATAAGGGCCGGATAGAATTTGGAGTGCATCATTGCCAGATAAACCTTAGCGCCTGTAACAGATGCTTCGCTTTTGTTCTCAATACATGTTTCCAACAAATTCAATTCACCTATGCTTAAGATGATGATTTCCCATCTAATTTCTAAAACTGCTCATTTAATAGTTATTCTTTTCTGTAGTAAATCTTTCTTATATGATAGTCTGGCTATTGCCCCATTTCATGACACAGCATCGTGGCTGATTCTACCCGCAAATTGGACAGGACACAACCATTGCCCTTAGTTAGATGAATGTTACGCAACTTGACCCCTGTAGAGAACCGTAAAATATTTCACTCAGTATGAATTTTGTTCCCCTATATGACCGTTGGGTGCCCACAAAATTACCTGCTTGGTTTTTATTCCCCAATATACCCTTTTTAACAACCAAGGTACGATATAAAATTTATAAGCCTTCACACCAGTTTGTTAAAATTTTATAAGTCTCAATATATTGCGTTGATAATATAGAAATAAATTGTTATGCGTAGGTCTCTTGCGTTGATCACCAATCTCAACTTTTTACCATGTGGGGCAATCATTCGCATTTAACCCGATGCCAAACGCCAGCAAAAATTTTAAAATAATACCAATTGCCCTGCATTTTGCAATCGGCCTCTGCTTCCTCTATAACATTTACGCTCTTTTTTTCCCGATTAGGACTACATTAGAATCCGACGGTGCCGAGCATCTCCATGCCGCATATCTCTTAAGTGTTGGTGAAAGGCCCTATTTGGATTTCATCCAAAATCATCCCATGCTATTTCATCATTTCCTGGTATGGGCGGAAAAATTTTTCGATATCGCATCAAGCCGTGATCTGGCGATGGTTGCACGGATAATAATTTTCGGTCATTTTCTCCTTAGCCTGGCTATATTCTGTCTTTGGACAACGCGGCTTATAGGTACTCGCCCAAGGGGAATGACTTGGGCGGCCTTTCTGTTAATCACCTGGGCAATGCTTGATATCTACAATCCGGGGTTTCATTGGATGTGGGATATCCGACCGGATTTCATCTGCTACGGGCAGACGCTCTTGGGTCTTTATCTGATCCATCTGCGGATAGAGCGCTCCGATAAAGGCCCTAACCCCAAAAACTTATTGTGGGCCGCAGTCGGTGGGAGCTTGGTCGGTTTCGGTAATGCGATCATCCTCAAAGGCATACCTTTCATCGCGGCGTTTGTACTGACGCAAGTAACCATCGCTCTGAAGGATGATCGAGCAAAATTCTATAGTTTAATGAATTTTAGAAATTTGCGCAAATCGTTCATCATCGGGGCGAGCGCGGTCTTTTCTTTTTGCGCTTGGGTGGCCGTTGATTGCTATTTGAGCAAAGTGCAGGTGGGGAAGTGGGTTTCCGCTGTTATTCTTCTGAATTCACGAAAACATTTCATCTTTTCCAATGCCGGGACAAACCCGATCGCCGCCATTCTGGAACCCTTTTCGGTGTCCCTGCCACTGGCGCTGGTTCTGGTTGGATGGATCATATGGGAATTGTTGAATTCTGAAAACAGTGCGCGCCTCAAAAACAGTTGCCTGCCCGTCTGGTTGTTTTCAATTTTCACCATTTTGATTAACATCATCCTGCCGGCCTACAGCAACGGTGTGACCTGGAGCTACTACTTCATACCCTCTGTTTTTGCAGCCGCCGCCATATGCCTGGTGCTTGTTCTGAGATTGTGGCAAATCTATAGACTGCGGCCGTTTGCGAGACCCTTTTCGATATCGCAGGTGGCCGTGGTTCTGATAGCCGGCTTTATCGCTGTAAAAATAGTAAATACACCGATGTATGCGATTTCCCAGTGGAGCGCCCGGCAAACGGCCGCAAAAGAAGTCGAAGCAGCGAGCCCTGACGACTTCGGTATCGAAGAACGCCTGCCCAAAGACTTTGTCTATCTTGGTTACCCCGATCAGACACCTATCAAAAGCCGCAACTGGAACTATTATTTTATGCTGGCGCGTTCCACGGATTTCTGGAGGGATTGCTATATTCTCGGTCTCGGACCGGACCCTCAACAAGCTTGGGGGAAAGGATTTGGGGACAATCCACCGGACGCAATTGCCTTCACCCAGCGCGGAGAATTATCGCGCTTCGTATTTTTTGTGCGTGAATGTCAACACATTGATATTTCCTGGTTGTTCGACGAAGTTAGAGAAAATTATGTGCTGATGGGAACCAGGGGCGCATCGCTGTATGTCCGGAAAGATCGGGTCTCCCATCTTAAGTCTCAAGGGTGGCGGATATTGGCTTCTTCAAAAACCGGCCTATTACCGTTCGACCCCACCTGACATCTTCACCCCGCTCCTGCTGGTGGCTCTGTCCTGTCGGCCTGATCCATACATGAAGCTTGACTAAAAGAGGGAATTTATATAGTTTCTTTACGTGTCGGCAAAAGGGGGTGGTATCCGGCGGGCAAGGTCTAGTCGGAAGACCAATTCCCCCTAAACACTTCTTATCATTAACTTTAGCTCGAACAGACAGCAGTCACTGTAACAATAGTCACTCTAATAAATAGGTGGATCGTTTCTTCACCGGAGAAGTTTCGCGGATCCGATTGTAAGGAAATGATTTTCTGAAATATTCTCGTGCATCTCTGGCTGTATGCGCACCAACGACGATGGATATCCACGATGACGGAACCTGTTGACGAGAATGCACCGACCCTGCTGCGTTACCTGGAACCCCTAGATTCGGGGCTGCGGTTCTGCCTGTTCACCGATGGCGGAGCGCCGGGCGTACAAGACGCGCCCCTGGAAGCGTTCGAGGGCGCCGGTCCTTATGCCGGACTGTTGGCCGGTACCGTCGGCGCAGACCGCGAGCTCCCCGTGGGTGAAATTTTCTTTTTGATCCAGCTGGATCATTACCGTGTCAGCCCGGGCGAACTGCTGCCGGTGACCAATCCACAGATTGACCAGCTTTGGCAGGCTGGATTCAAGCGGCTGCGCGGGCAGAGGTACGATAATTTCTCTGCTGTGCTGCCGGAGCAGGTCGATGCCGAAGGTCAGCTCCTGCCGCTGCGCCCGCTTTTTCACTGCCGCAGCAAAAACCGCTTCGGTCATGCTTTATGCCCCCATTGCGGGGGCGGCCTGGACCTTTGTCGCGATGATCGATTGCTCAAGGTTTGGGGATTGCCGGGCTACAGCGACAGCCTGGAACGCTACCTGTTTTGCCCGGCCTGCCGCCAGGCCGGTAGAGACCCGTCTTTCTACGCCCGGGTCGCACCGGCCGAAAGCCCGGCCCACCTGCATGATGGCGATCACCTGGTGCAGTCTTTCGGCCGGCTGCTTGCACGGCAGGATCTGGCCGGCGATCTGCCTTGCATCGGCTGCGATGCGGCCGGCGACTGCTATGGTCCCCGGACTTTGGTGCGCGAGCGCCTGCGGCCCCTGTTTTTCTATCCTTTTTATATGCTGATGCAGCCGGAGCCCTCGATCAACGCCCTGGATTTTTTGGAACTGCTCTCCGGAGTGGCCTTTGAGGCGGTCGTCCAAAAGGCGGCCCGGCAGCAGAAGGGGGGCCGGGCGAGAAAATTACATCAGCATCGGGAACTGCTTGCATCGGCCGACAGGTACCTGTTTCCCAAGGGCGCCCGCCTCTTCGGCGAAGTGCTCTATTTGAAATTGACCCTGCTCGATGAACTGGTCGCGTTGAGCATCCGCACGCCGGAAATTTTGGACGAACCGGCCGCTTGCATGTCCCTGGAAAGCTTTTGGGTGCATCTGCCGGTTCAAACCACGCGCTTGCCGCTGTTCTGGAATTTTTCATTGCGCATGGTCGATGCGGTCGGACGGCCCGGGTACGATGCCCTGAAGGGCGTTCTGCCCCAGGCGCGCCTGCGGCATTTTCTGGGCAGCGCCTGGTTTTACACTCTGCTGGTCAATGACCGGCAGGGCATGGCCGTTGTGCAAAACGCCCTGGAGCAGCTTTTATCCGATGCGGCTGCCATTGCGCGTCTCACGCAAGGTGACGGAAATTCTATCGACGCCAAATTTTCAGCCGCTAACCTCGTTTTGCAAGATGGCCTCCCTCCGGCCGGCCCCCAATGGGAAGCATTATGGCGGCGCGCGCTGGCTTTGGGTCTGGAGCTGATGCCATCGGCTCGATTAACGGCTGCGGCCTGGAGCGCCGACGACTTCCGCTCGCGCCTCGATGCGCTTCGCCGCGACGTTTATGATTTTCTTTTTTGTGAACCGCCCGCCGCGGAAACGCTCGCAAGATCAACGGCCGAAACACAGAAAGAAGCCGTGCCCGCGCATGATGCGGCCGATGCACAGATCGCCCGTATACTGCAAACCATCCTTAAGCAGTGGCCGTCCTGCGCTTCCGAATCACCGCAGGCAACGGAAACCGCTGTGAATGTCGCACCGCCGTCCGGGAAGCCCAGCGCGGGCGCACTTCCCAATGAGGACGGGGATTACCAGGAGACGGTCATCTTGGGGCCTGACATCCCGCTTGCGCAGAATGAAGCCGTGCCTTCAAAAGACCCGCAGGAAGACTTGGAACAGACCGTATGGATGGGACCGGCGTCATCCAATAAGCGTCCCGATCAGCCGCCCGGGGGGTTGGAGGCGACCGTCATCATCTCCACTCGACCGGATGATAGCAAACCGCCGGCCGCACCACCAGAATTGGAGAAAACGGTCATTTTGGGCCAACCGGCTTCCGGCAGCGCGGGCGGTGATTTGGAAGAGACCATCATCATGAGCCCTGGGGCAATGCCCCGGCCGCCGGCCCCACCGGTTCCCCCCAAAACACCACATCGATCCGGAGGTGGCGCAAACCCGCCGTCCCCGCCGGAAAACCTGGAGCAAACGGTCATTATTCGTCCCGATTTGGTGAAGAACAGGAAACCCGGCCATGATCAATGAAACCTTGCCCGCCCGGTTGGCCGACGATATTCGCCGTATCTATTCCGCCGATCCGTCCAATGCGCCGCAGGCCATCGAATCGCACTTGAAAGCAAGCTTGGCTGATTATCCAACTGCTGAAGGCCGCGCCGCGGTTCAAGAGGTCCTGAAAAAATTTGTCCCCGGCGACGGGCATGTTCCGGTCGCTGATAAACAGGTGCTGACCCGCGTGTTCAGTCTGCTGCTGGGCCGCAAGGTGACTCCCGATGATATTTCTTCGGGTGAAGTGATTGAGCGGCTGGCACAGTCGTTGAACACCATCTTCAATGCCCTCAACCGCCTGATCAGCGTCATCAACATGACTTTTTCAGGCGGCGCCCGCCAGGGCGAACAGACCATCCGGCAATTTATCGGGTTTCATCTGGGAGGCGAGGATCAAACCCAATCTCTGGAAGCCTATTTGGGACGCATCAATGATGCGTTTCTCATTACCCAGGAGGCGTTCAAGAAGGCGGGCCAGACCAAAGTCGAGCAGATTTTGCAGGCGCTTGAAATGGACAAACGTACCGAACGTTCCAGTGTCTTGAAAATCGGACCGTTGCGCAAGGCGGAAGACTTCGATATTCTCAAGGAGAAAATCGAGCGGATCAGACGCTGGTTCGATTCGGGGCGTTTCATGGAAGATTACCTGAGAGAATTTGAAAAGAATTGTCAGACGCTTACGCCATGATGAGGAGGTCGTTTCGATGATCTATAGACTCTTGTCCGCCATTTGCGCAGCACTTCTGATCAGCGGTTGCGCTTCACAACCCACGCCTCCGCCGGAGTGGGGGTATGAAAAAGATGCCGTCCAGATTCATTTGAAGGCCGATGCCAAGCTGAACCTGGATGACAACGTACCGCATACCCTGGTGTTGTGCATTTATCAGCTCAGGGACCCGAACACGTTCAACCAGTTGTCCGACGACACCGAAGGAATCTACAAGTTGCTGGAGTGCAACCTTTTCGATGGCAGTGTGGCCACTGCCAAACGGATCATCGTGCACCCCGGTCAGGATATGACCGTCAAACTGGACCGCGCCGAAGGGGCTAAATATGTAGCCGTGGCGGCCGGTTACTACGTGCTGCAAAAGAGCCGTATGGTCCGGCTGTACGATATCCCGGTCGTCGTCGAGACCAAAGGATTGGTCAAAAAGACGACCATTTCCAAGCCCGGCACGCTGGTTATCGACCTTGACCTGGGACCTTCGCAGATCAGATCCTAGCCGGTGCCTGCCCTGCAAGAAGAAGTTTGCCACTGTTCAACCTTAAGGAGACGCTTTGGAGATGATCGGTAAATACGCATCAACTCTCAAGCAATAGGGAATAACAAATGGACACCGGATAGGTCGGATGTTCGGTTTTTCAGTTGCGGAATGTACCGATTCGGATCGTTGCGAACGTTAAGGATAAATGATGGAAAAACCGCTCTTCTGGCATCAAGGGTTATTTCTACAGCCACAGCACCTGCAGCTCGAAAGTCGCTATCACGAGACTTTGAACTTTCCGCTGAAGCAATATCTGCAACCGCACTTCTGGGGTGTCGTTCACTACGAGGTGGGCAAGTCGGCCCTCGGCAATCGCAGCTTTCATCTGACGGAAGGACGTTTTCTTTTTCCCGACATGACCTACGTGGAAGTCCCGGGCAATGCGGTGGTCATGCCGCGTTCTTTTGAAGCCGCTTGGGAAAAGGGCAGCCAGCAATTCGGTGTTTATATCGGCTTGCGCAAATTCAGCACGACCGGCCGCAATGTCAGCGTGGTGACCGGCGACCCTAATATCTTCGATGTCAACACCCGCTGGATGACCGCCAACACGGCCGAACAGGTGCCGGATCTTCACCGCGACGGACCGGCCGCCGATGTGCAAAAACTCTCCTATGTACTGAAGATTTTCTGGGAGTCGGAGAAACACCAGCTTGGCGATTACGATCTGATCCCGCTGGCCAAACTGGAGCGGGAACAGGATCAGGTGCGATTGTCGGCCCAATTTGTGCCGCCCTGCCTTTGCGTGGGAGCCGATGAGACCCTGTTCAAAATCATCAAAGAGATCCGCGACCAGATCGGCGCACGCAGCCGCCAATTGGAAGCCTACAAGCGTGATCGCGGACTTCATTCCGCCGAATTCGGCGCGCGCGACATGGTCTACCTCCTGGCCTTGCGGTCATTGAACCGATATGCCGCCTTGCTGAACCATTACACAGCCGTCCGTACCGTGCATCCGTGGGTTGTTTACGGGCTGCTCAGCCAGCTGATCGGAGAGCTTTCGACTTTTTCGGGCGATATTTCCTTTACGGGAGAGGCGCTGGACGGGCAGCGCTGGCTGCTGGAGTACGAGCATGCCGCCCCGGGCCCCTGTTTCGCGTCCGCTCTGTCGCTGATCACCCGGCTGCTTGACCAGATTACCGCCGGGCCGGAATATATACTGCCGCTGATGTTCGACGGCACCTATTTCGGTACCGATCTGCCGCCCGCGGTATTCGAGGGACGCAATCGCTTCTACCTCATGCTGGAAACCGAATCCGATCCGCAGTCGGTGCTGGGCGCCGTTGAGCGCATCGCCAAACTGGGCAGCCGTGAAACACTGCCCCTGTTGATCGCCCGCTCGCTTTCCGGTGTCAGCATGCAACACCTTTCTGCGCCGCCGCAAGAGCTGCCGCGGCGCAGTCATGCATCCTATTTCCAGATCGATCACCATGGCGATCAGTGGGCCCAGGTGCAGAAGGGGAAAAATCTGGCCTTGTACTGGGACACGGCCCCCGAAGACCTGAAAGTCGAACTGATGGTCGTGGGAAGGAGTTAAGGCTGTCATGCGGTTAACCGATTGTTTCATGGAGATGATCGCTTATACGGCCCTGGTCGTATACAAAGAGGGCGGAAAGCAGCTTTCCTACGAACAGATGCGCGCCAATATGCAGCGTTTGATCCGCCAAAGTGAAGCCTGTACGGAGAAAGGGCGCTTTTCCCAGGAAGACTACAATCTCGCCCGCTTCGCCGTTTTTGCCTGGGTGGACGAAGCCATCCTTTCTTCCCAATGGCAAGGACGCCAGCAATGGCAGCGGGAGCAGTTGCAGCGGCAATATTTTCAATCCGCCGATGCCGGTGAGTTGTTTTTCGAACGCCTCAATGTCCTCGGACCGCATCAGCGCGACGTGCGCGAAGTGTACTATCTGTGCCTGGCCCTGGGCTTTACCGGTCAGTACTGCCATGCGGGGGACGACTTACTGCTGGAGCAACTGCGCACCTCCAATCTGAAGTATCTCACCGGCAGTTCCGTGGGCCTGCCTTCATTGGAAAAAGAAGAAATCTTTCCGGAAGCCTATCCCGCGGGACAGGCCGGCCCGCATGCCATGCCGGTCAAGGGGGTGCGCTGGTCCTGGTTCACACCGGCGTGTGCCGCTGCGCCGGTGGTTTTGTACGTTGTTTTGTTTCTGATCTATAAATTCATCCTCGGCAGTATCGGGGGAACGCTCATGGGTACGGTATAGCAGATGAAACAGATCTTGCGAACGGCTTTGAAAGTGTTATTGCTTCTGACCTTGCTGGCCCTGGGACTGCTGTTGCTGTTCGGCCTGATGATGTGGATCGGCTGGCCCTGGTGGGTCGGTTTCTTCGTGCTCATCGGCTTGCTGGGTCTTACACTGGGGGTGGTTGCGGCACGCAAGGTCTGGGCGCGGCGTCGCGAGCAGATGTTTGTCCACCAGGTCATCGCCCAAGATGAAGACATGTACAAGCGCATGGCGCCCAAAGAACAGGATGCGGCCAAGGAACTCCGCGCCCGCTGGACCGAGGCGATCGATGCACTGCGCAAATCGCACCTGCGCAAGTCCGGCAATCCGCTTTACGTGCTTCCCTGGTATATGGTCATCGGGGAGAGCGGATCGGGCAAAACCACCGCCATTCAAAGCGCACGGCTGTCTTCGCCTTTTGCCGATATGAGCAGAACTTCGGGAATCTCAGGGACCCGCAATTGCGATTGGTGGTTTTTCGAACAGGCGATCATCATCGATACGGCCGGCCGGTATGCGTTGCCGGTGGACCAGGGGCGCGACAAGGCAGAATGGCAGGACTTTCTGACCCTGCTGGCCAAATATCGTAAAAAAGAGCCTTTGAACGGCCTGGTCGTCACGCTTGCAGCCGACCGCCTGAATCAGGCAACACCGGAAGCGCTCCAGGAAGACGGCCGCAATATCCGCAAACGTATTGAGGAGGTCACGCGCGTATTGGGCGCCCGCTCGCCGGTATACGTGATGGTGACCAAGTGCGATTTGATTCAAGGCGCAACGCAATTCTGCGATCTGATGCCCGAAAACGCTTTGAACCAGGCCATGGGTTTTTTGAACCGGGAATCGAGTGCCGATGCGGCCGGGGTGATCGAAAAAGCCGTTCGCACGGTGGGCGACCGCCTGCGCGACTTACGGCTGATTTTGCTGCACCGCGCCAAAGAGCGTGGCGAGGCCGCGGGCATGCTGCTGTTCCCCGAAGAACTGGAAAAATTGCAAGAAGGTTTAAGCGCCTTTGCCACGAGCACCTTCCAGCAGAATCCCTACCAGGAAACGCCTTTGCTGCGCGGCATCTTCTTCAGCAGCGGACGGCAGGAAGGCACGCCCTTTTCCCACTTTCTCAGCGCGCTGGGGTTGATTCAAGAGCGTGAAGTGTTGCGCGGCACAAATCGGGGACTTTTTCTGCACGACTTTTTTGCCAAAATTCTACCCGCCGACCGGTATTTGTTCAAGCCGACCCAGCATATGCAGGAGTGGCGGACGCTCACGCGCAACCTTGGGCTGACCGCCTGGATCGCTTTCATGGTGGCGGTATGCGGTTTGCTCAGTTACACGTTTATTAAAAATCTGAACGCCATGTCGGATGTGCGCAGGGAGTTTCAGAAACCGGCCCTGTTGCAGGGAGAACTTCTGGCCGACATCATTACCATGGATCGCTTCCGCGAGTCCGTCCTCCAGGTCGAAGAGCAAAACCGCAACTGGTGGGTTCCGCGCCTATGGCTCGACGATAGCATCGACGTGGAAAAAGGACTAAAGCAAAAGTATGTCGCTCTTTTTCAGAATGGTTTTATGCAGGGTTTCGACAAAACCCTGGGCGACCGGCTGACGACGTTCGGGGCGGGCGTTCCCAGTGGGGAATTCGGCGCCCACGTGGCGCTTCTGGTGCGGCGGATCAATTTGCTCAAAGCGCGCTTGGCACAGGAAGATTTGGCCCGCCTGGGCGCTCATCCGCAGCCCGCCTACGATTCATCCGTTCTCGGGCGAAGCGAGGTGATTCCCGAGGTGCAGAAAAAGCTGGCCGTCGCCTACCTGTATGCCGTTGCCTGGGACCAAGACAGCAGCCGGCTGAACAACGAGCTGACCGCCCTGCAAACCTTGCTTAAACACCTGCTCACCCTGCCCGGGATAAAGCTCGACTGGCTGGCGGATTGGGTCAGCAGCGATCCCGCGCTATCAATGGTGACCCTGGCCGATTTTTGGGGCGGCCAAGCGGGCATTGATTCGCCTTCCATTCCCGCAGCTTTCACGCGTGCGGGCAAAGCCAAAATGGATACGGCTATGGCGGAGATCGAATCGGCCCTGTTCGATCCTTTGATCATCGGCAGCGCCAAGCTGGCCTTTGCCAAATGGTACGACCAACGCTACTTCGAAGCTTGGCAGAAGTTTGCGCAGTCCTTTGAAAATGGCGGGTCCCAACTCAAGGACAAAGAACAATGGCAAATCGTTGCCAAGCGCCTGCCGACGGACAAGGGGCCGTTTATAGGATTGATCCGGCGCATTGAAGAAGAGTTCCGGACCTTCAATCCGGAAGCAGCCGTACCATCCTGGGTGGGACTGGTTTACAATTGGGAGGAAGTGCGCCAGGAAGCCCGGAACACCTCGCCGGCCGACCTGGAAAATCCCGGTTTGATCCAAAAGGCCACCAGCAAAGTGAGCAGCAAAATCAAAAGCGCCGAACGTGCTTTGGGTGTCAAGGTGCGGGTTTCCATGGAACCTGCAGCGCAGCTCAATGCCGCCAAAGCGATGCACGCCTATCAAACGGCGCTGGATGCGACGGTGAAAGCCACCGAGTCGCGCAAAGTGGCTTTCGAAATGGCTTCGGCCTTATACCAGCAGGATCCGGCCACGGGTGAATCTCCCTTCTTAAAAGCGCAGCGCGCCCTCGATGATCTCAAGGCCATCATGGCCGATCGGCAGGACGACAGTGAAGCCCTGTTCTGGGCGCTTATCGACGGTAATTTGCATTTCATGCAGCAATATGTCAGCCGCGAGGCGGCTTGTCACCTTCAAACCTTATGGAAGGACAATGTGCTCACGGAGCTTCAGGATGTGAGCACGGACAGGGACATCGCCCAGATCATGATGGGCAGCGATGGGCTGGCCACTCAATTTATCAAGGGGCCCGCCGGCCCCTTCATCGGTCGCAGTTTGGCCAAAGGGTATTATGCCAAGGAGACGTTGGGTTTGGCGGTGCCGATGAATACGGACTTTATGGCCTATTTGAGCCAAAGCGCTCAAGCTGCGCGGCCCACCAAAAGCAGCTACAGCGTCCAGATCCGTGCCTATCCGACCGACGCCAACCGGGATGCCCAATTGCAGCCCCATTCAACCGTGCTGGAGCTGCAGTGTGCCAACGGCAGCACGCGGCTGGAAAATCTGAACTATCCTGTATCCAAAACATTTGTCTGGTCTCCGGGCAATTGCGGGGATGTGACCTTCCAAATCGCCGTGGGCAACCTGTTGCTCACCCGGCGCTATACCGGCCAGCATGCGTTTGCCAAGTTTCTGCATGATTTCAAGACTGGACAATACACCTTCAGCCGTAATGATTTTCCCAGTGATGAAGCCGCCTTAAATCGCATGGGCATAAAATACATAAAGGCCAAGTACCAGTTTCAAGGGCAAAACGAGGTCCTTTCGCTGCTGTACAGCGCCCCCGGCAGCCCACCCAGAAAGATTGCAGCGTGCTGGGATTAGGCCATCATAACCACCTTTGGCGTTGGAAGGCCTCGGGCAAGCACCCGGTGGCCAACGATTACATCGATGTGCAAAACGGCACGCCGCTGACGGATGCCGTGGCCGATTGGATGACCAAGGGGTATGTCGAACTGCAGCACAAGGGGCTTTCTACCAAGGCGGCGTACTCCTGGCGGTTCTGGCTGCGGGCCGCCAAAAAAGGCGCTCTGATCTGCGGTTTGGCCCGCGACAGCAGCGATCATATCGGAAGGCCTTTTCCGTTGCTGATCGCGGGAGAGGGGCCGGTTAAAAATTGGGAGGAGCGCTGGGCATTGTTGCCCGCTCTTCTATCCAAAACCTGGGGACGCATCGAGCGCATTGCCGCCAAAAGGTATGATGATTTACGGGGACTTTCCGATGAGATAGGCCAATTGGGAGCGCCGGAGAACGATCACGATATTAACGAGACCGAAGGTGGTGAACGCGGCGACGCGCTTTCAGATGATCATTTGAACACTTATCGGACCGATTGGCAGCGGACCGGCCGGATCGTGATTGCCCTGAACAACCTGCAAAACGGAGCGGATCCTGCGGAAACGGCCTTGCAGTGTCACCGCCATTTATGGGCGTGCTGTCCGGAAATTCCTCGCGCTGTCTTTTGGGGCGGTACTGTTCAGCAGGCGCACCTGGTTGTCTTTCGCCAACCGCTAGCGATCGACGATTTCGTGGCTTTGTGGAGCCTGTGATGGATTGGGCCGCTTTGCGAAACGCCAACCCAGAAGAAATCAAAGCAGCTGCTGAATCTTAAAAGGAGATAACCGTTGAATCCAAAGGAGCTTATTCTGGCCGCCCGATTAACCGAGGCCAGAAATGAATTGGTGGCTATGGTGAAAAAAACGCCGGCCGACTGCGGCGCCCGATCGCTGTTGATCCAGGTTCTGATTCTTTTTGGAGAGTGGGACAAAGCCTTGCGGCATATTGAAATTTTGACCAGCTACAGCCCCACCTCCGAAATGGGGACCTCGGTTTATGAAAACTTGTTCAAGGCTGAAAAGGAAAGACTGCAGGTCGCCGATCTGGAGATCCGGCCCACCTTTGTGCCGGAATCGCCGGTTTATTTTGATGACCATTGGCAAGCCATGGCGCTCCTGGCAGATAACCAAACCGAAGCAGCCGCCCGGATAGCGGCGCAGGTGGCCGGCGGCCGGCCGGCCATTGGCGGCACCATCAATGGACTACCTTTTAAAGGATTTGAAGATACCGATGCACGCTTGTTTTGCTTTATCGAAGCCATTGAATACGAGCGCTATTTATGGATACCGATCGAATGCATCCGGGAGCTGGTGGTCAGCCCCCCCAAAACGCTCATGGATATGATCTGGGCCAAGGGCCGCATCACGACCTGGAAAGGGCTGACCATGGGTTGTTTTTTTCCGGTGAACTATCCGCGTTCGTTTGCCGTCGATGATGATCGCATACGTCTCGGCCGAATGACCGATTGGCAATCCCTGGGCAGTGGGTTGTCCAAGGCCGTGGGCCAGCATGTATTTCATGTGGGTGACGAGGATGTGGGCATCCTGGAAATCGGAGAAGTGCTTTTTACGCATCCTGATGCCGAATTGAAGGGGGAATTCCATGCTTGATACCGCTGTTTTGCTCAGGCCTTTGGAAGGGGATAATCCTGCCGGCGAGAACCTGCGCTATTCACAGGTCTACGACGAGATCGAACAAGCGCGCAAAGAAGAAGACACGCTGGATCGGGGCGATTGGGGAAGGGAGATCAAAACCGCCGATTGGGACAAAGTCAAACGCCTGGCCATTGCAGCCCTGACCGAAAAGACCAAGGACCTTCAGATCGCCGTGTGGCTTTGCGAGGCCTTGATCAGGACCGATGGATTCGCAGGCCTGTGCCAGGGATTTGGCATCATCAGCGGTTTGCTGGAAAAGTTTTGGGATCATATGTACCCCGAAATCGAAGACGGCGACCTTGATTATCGGGCGGGACCCTTGGAGTTCATGAATGAAAAAATGTGGCTGCCCATCAAGCAAGTCCCCCTGACCGATCCTGCCGCCGGTCCCGGATACTCCTTGATCAACTACCAGGAATCCCTTCAAGTGGGTTCGGAGACGGATGTCGGCAACGATGAAAAAACCGCCGCCCGCCAAGCCTTGATGGCGGAGGGCAAGCCCAGCGTGGAGCAATTCGATGCCGCTGTGGCCAAGTCATCCAAACGCTTTTACCAAGACTTGAACGGGGGCATGCAGGCCTGTCTTGAAGCTTTTGCCCGTCTGGACCAGCTTCTGGACGAGCGCTTCGGCAACCAGGCCCCGCGGACCGCGGACCTCAAAGAGGCCCTGGAAGCGTGCGCCCATTATACCTCAAAAACACTCAAACTGAAGCTGGATGCCGAACCGGACCCGGTCGCCCCGGCGGGTGAACCACAAGAGGGCCAAGCCTCGGCGCCGTATGCTGCCTTCCCGGAAACCATAGGACCTCACACCCCTGCAGGACCTGGGCCTGCGGTTGTATCGGCGAGCATCGTCGATACCCAATCTCATGAGATGGCTTTATGGAATGCAGCCCTGGCGGAGTTGAATGGCGGAAGCTTGAAAAAGGCTTTGGACATCTTGTTTACCGCTTCGGTGACATCCGCCAGCCATAGGGCCAAGACCCGCTTCCGGCTGATGATGGCCCAGTTGTGTGTGAGTGCCGGGCGTGTTGATCTCGCCCGGCCCATTGCCGAAGAACTCAATACCATGGTGGAAGAGTTGGGGCTGGGGCGATGGGAATCGCCGGTATGGATTGCAGATGTGCTGGGCGCTTTATATAAATGCTTGAGCCGGGGAAACACTGCTGATGAGGATGCCTCCCGGGCAGAAGAAATATTGAAAAAGATAACGACCATAGATGTCACCAAGGCGATGCAATACAAATCTTAGGCACCAAAAGGAGGAAAACCATGGCTGAAAGTTTACAACACACCCTGGATCGTGTGCGATCTCCCAGAGTACATATCACCTACGACGTGGAAGTCGGCGACTCCATTGAGATGAAGGAGATTCCCTTTGTGGTGGGTGTACTGGCAGATCTGACCGGTAAACCGGATGAACCCCTGCCCAAGGTGAAAGACCGTAAATTCGTCGAAATCGATCGGGATAATTTCAACCAGGTGCTGGCAGGCATGAAGCCCAGGCTGGCCTACAAGGTGGAAAATAAATTAACGGATGACAATTCGCAAATCGCCGTGGAATTGCGCTTCAAGTCCCTGGATGATTTTCACCCCGAACGGGTGGCGGAACAGGTAACCCCGGTGCGCAAGCTGGTCGAGGCTAGAAAAAGGCTGTCCGACCTGCTCAGCAAACTCGATGGCAACGATAAGCTGGAAGAACTCCTTCAAGAGGTTATGGCAAACACCGATTCCCTGGAAAAGCTGAGCAAAGAGGTCGGCGGCGAAAAGAAGGAAGACTGAGACAAGCCTGGTAATTTGTGCGGAGCAGATAATGCCGCTGTGCTTAACCTGAAAATTGTGCGTTTTAGGGAGGGTCATATGAGCAAGCAGGAACAAGAATCCAAACAGGCGGTCGCCGGCCAGGTGGAAGGAGAACAAAACCTGCTGGACCAAATCATCGCCGAAGGCCGTCTGGCCAGGGATGAGAGTCAAAAAACCTATGCCAGGGATTTGATCGGTGAATTTGTCGGCCAGATCATGGGCGGCACCATGACCATTTCCAAGGATACGGAAGTGATGATCAACGCCCGCATCGCCCAGCTCGATAAGCTGATTTCCGACCAGCTGAATGAAGTCATGCATCACCAGGATTTTCAGAAACTGGAAGGTTCCTGGAGAGGGCTGCATTATCTGGTCAACAAGAGTGAAACCGGAACGCGTTTGAAAATCCGGGTGATGAATATCAATAAAAAAGATCTGCTCAAGGATATGGAAAAGGCCAGCGAGTTCGATCAAAGCGCTCTGTTTAAAAAAATCTACGAAGAAGAATTCGGCATGTTCGGCGGTGCGGCCTACGGTGCATTGATCGGCGACTACGAGTTCAGCAGCCATCCCCAGGACATGGCGCTGCTGGAGAAAATATCCCAGGTGGCGGCCGCAGCCCACGCGCCGTTTATCTCGGCCGCCTCTCCGGCCATGTTCAATCTGGACGGATTTTCCGATATCGGCAACCCGCGTGATCTGGCCAAGATCTTTCAAACGGCCGATTTTGCCAAGTGGCGCTCTTTCAGGGATTCGGACGATTCGCGGTATGTAGCCCTGACCCTGCCCCACATTCTCATGCGCCTGCCATACGGCAAAGCCAACGTGCCGGTGGAGGCCTTTGATTTTGAAGAGAAGGTAGACGGAACGGACCATAAAAAATACCTGTGGGGCAATGCCGCCTATGCCTTGGGCACGCGGCTCACCGAAGCCTTTGCCAAATACGGCTGGTGCGCGGCCATCCGCGGCGTGGAAGGTGGCGGGCTGGTGGAGGGGCTGCCTGTGCACACCTTCAAAACCGACGAGGGTGATGTGGCTTTGAAATGCCCTGCCGAAGTGGCCATTACCGACCGGCGTGAAAAGGAACTCGCCGATCTGGGATTCGTACCATTGGTGCACTGCAAAGGAACCGACTATGCGGCCTTTTTCAGCACCCAAACGGCCAATAAGCCCAAGGTCTTTGCTTCGGACAGCGCCAACGCCAATGCCCGGCTTTCCTCCCAACTGCAATATCTTCTGGCCGTTTCGAGGTTTGCCCATTATCTCAAGTCCATGATGCGCGATAAGATCGGCAGTTTCATGAGCCGGCAAAACGCCCAGGATTTTCTCAATCGCTGGATCAGCAATTATACACTCGGCGATGACAATGCCGGCCAGGAGATGAAGGCCAAATATCCCCTGCGCGAAGCACGTATCGATGTTTCGGAAATACCTGGTAAAACGGGTGCCTATCGTGCCGTGGCCTTTCTCAAACCCCACTATCAGCTGGATGAGTTGAGCGTTTCGCTGCGTCTGGTTGCGGACCTCCCGCCGCCGGCCAAATAGTCGATCGGTCTCATTGAAAGGAGGTGAAGGAATCACCCATTAAAATGGTTTTGCTTTACCATTATAGGTTTGACGTGTGCACACGGTTCAGATTGCAGCAATAACCATATTCAGGAGGAGGAACAGTATGGCAGTTGACATGTTTATAAAATTAGATGGTATCAAGGGGGAAGCTATCGATTCCAAGCATAAAGATGAGATCGATGTGCTGGCCTGGAGTTGGGGCATCAGCCAAAGCGGCACTTTTCACAGGGGCAGTGGCGGCGGGGCCGGAAAGGCCAATGTACAGGATATCAGCCTCACCAAATATATCGATAAGGCCTCTGCGCCGCTGTTTAAGTCCTGCGCCAACGGCCAGCATATCAAGGAGGCTTTGTTGACGGTTCGCAAAGCCGGCAAAGATCCCTTGGAATACATAACGATCAAGTTGTCCCCCGTGATCGTTACGAATGTATCCGTAGGCGGTTCCGGCGGAGAAGACCGCCTGACCGAGAATGTGACCCTGAATTTCGGAAAGGTGGAATACACCTACAAATCGCAGAAGCCCGATGGCAGTCCGGGAGATACCATGCCCTTCTCATATGATGTGCAGCAGAACAAAGTCAGTTGAGCGTGCATAGACAAAAAACACAAGCATCCATACTGGACAGGCTCATTGACGCTGAACCCGGCAATGCCAAGGAGCCTGCCCAGTATCATCTATTGGATTACCGGCAGATCAAAGCCTTGGTGGTCAGGGATCTCGAGCATCTGCTCAATACCCGCAGATTTATCGGGGAGATTCCCGAGACCTGCCGGTATCTGGCGACTTCTGTGCTCTTCTACGGTTTGAAAGATTATACTGCCGTGAACCCCAACAGCACCCAAGCGCGGCAGTCGGTTCTCAAGGATGTGGAAAAGGCCATCGCCTTATTCGAGCCGCGATTGAAAAACGTTAAAGTGCGCTGGGAAAAAAGCGAAACCAAGGAACGCAGTTTGAGCTTCCGCATCACCGCCATGTTGGTGGTCGATCCTATAAGGGAGCCGGTGGCCTTTGATACATACTACGATACCAGCCGCGGGGCTTATGTCATCAATGATGAACGGAGCGGATAGGAAATTTTAGACAGCCGAACTCCCGGGGGCGCGACTTAATACGGTGTTCATCGTACTCGTACGCGTACTCGTACTCGAATAGAAAAGGCTTTCGCTAACGCATTGTTTCGATCGAGTACGAGAACGAGTACGCGTACGAGTACGACAAGCGAAATATCTTCACGTTCAACTTCACACTTTACATTCTCAACTCCGGCGAAACCGGCTTAGGGCAGACCCATGGAAGATCAGCTGCTGAAGTATTATGAACGCGAATTGACTTTTATCCGCGAAATGGGTGCTGAATTTGCGCGCAAATACCCAAAGATCGCCGGACGGCTGCTTTTGGAGGGTGATAAATGCGAGGATCCGCATACGGAAAGACTGATCGAGGCCTTTGCGTTGATCAGCGGCAGGATCCACAAGAAGATCGACGACGACTTCCCGGAAATCACCGAATCCCTGCTCAATATCATTTATCCGCACTACATCAATCCCATTCCCTCCATGTCCATCGTCCAGTTCGAACCCATCCGCCAAAACATCCCCGAAGGCGGTTACCGGATCGATCGGCATACCTCCCTGTTCTCCAAGCCCGTCAAAGGGGCCGCCTGCCGGTTCAGAACCACCCAAGCGGTCCATATCCTGCCTCTGGAAGTGGCCGCGGCCGGTCTGACCGAGCCCAAGCGATTGACCAAGGGGGCTGTTCAGGTGATCGAACTGGAGATCAAGACCTTCAATGCGATCAGCCTGTCGAAAATCAACTGGTCTGCTTTGCGGTTTTTTCTCAATGGCCCTTATCAGCACGTGTTTCATTTATACGAGCTGCTGTTCAACCATGTCAGCCATATCGAATGCGAGGCCGATGGCGGTCGCGGCGGGAAGACCGTTTTGGAGTTGCCCCCCTCGGCTGTCCAGGCGGTAGGATTTGATGAAAGCCAGGGCATGCTGCCTTACGCGGCGCGGTCGTTTCCGGGCTATCTGTTGTTGTTTGAATACTTCAGTTTCCCGGAAAAATTTCTATTTTTCGATCTTGCCGGATTGAAAGGCCTCCTGGACGCCGGGCAGCTTGGAGATGCGCTGACCTTGCGCATTTATTTGAATCGGATGACCAAAGCCGATGTGGTGGTCAATGCCGATACCTTCTGCCTGAACGCGGCGCCGGTGGTGAATCTGTTTGAGCGGATCACCGAACCCATCCGGGTGGAGCATCGCAAGTCCGAATATCAAGTCATTCCGGACATCCGCCGCCAGGACAGTACCGAAGTATATACTGTGGATCAGGTCATCGCGACCACTTCAGGCGCCGGACAAATCGATTACAAACCCTTTTACTCCATGCGTCACCACCTGGGAGAGATCGGCAAAGAAAGCCAGGTCTTCTGGCACATTCAGCGCCGGCCCTCGGAACGCTCGGAAGATCATGGCACCGATGTGTACTTGTCCTTCTCCGATCTGAACCTCAAGCCCACCGATCCCGGCGAAGATATTCTCACCGTTCGGGCGACCTGCACAAACCGTGATTTGCCATCCCGGTTGCCTTTTGGGGATGCCGCCGGAGACCTGAATCTGGAGTCGGCCGCACCGGTCGCAAAGATCACCTGCATCATCAAACCCACCAATACCCGGCGGCCTTTTTTAGGCGGCGTGCTGCAATGGCGTTTGATATCGCATCTTTCCTTGAATTACATGTCTCTGGTGCAAGACGGCGAACATGCCTTGCGCGAAATGCTGCGCCTGTATAATTTCGACAATTCATTGTCCAGCCAGCAGCAGATCAACGGCATCGTCGCCGTGGACACCAAACACGTGACCAAACGGGTCGGCAACTCCTTTTGTCGCGGGGTCTGTGTGACCATCACCTTTGACGAGGATAAATACGTCGGGGCCGGATTGTATCTCTTCGCATCCGTCCTGGAACATTTTTTGGCTCAATATGTATCGGTCAACTCCTTTTCCCAGCTCGTTGCCAAAACCATTCAAAGAGAGGAACCGGTAAAAACATGGGCTCCCCGAAGCGGAAAACAGGTGCTTCTTTAGAGGAGCAGCTGTTTGACCGGTTTTATGAATTTTCTTTTTACCGCGCCGTGCATTTGCTGGAGCGGTTGAATCAGGGCCGCAAACCTCTTGGCAAGGCCCTTGTGCCGGGCGAAGAGCCGGTTCGTTTCACCGTCCAAGAGGGATTCTCTTTTCCGGCCAGTGAGATCTCCGATTTAAAGCCCATGGGGTCGGAAGAAGCGCCGTGTATGCAAGTGGCCTTCCTGGGGCTGACAGGCCCTTCGGGAGTTTTGCCCCAGTGGTATACGCGTCTGGTCATTGAACGTAAAAAAGAAAAAGACGACTCTTTAGCTGTATTTCTGGATTTGTTTCATCATCGACTGATCACTTTGTTTTACCTGGCCTGGAAAAAGCATCGTTTTCCGGAAAATTATCTACCCGGCGCGATGGATCGCCTTTCGCACTACCTGCTCAGCCTGGAAGGATTGGGCACGCCCGGGCTGACCCAAATGATCGGTCTGCCGGAAGAGTCGTTGGTGTTTTACACCGGACTGTTGTCCCGGCCCATGGCTTCGGCCGTGTCCATTGAGGCCGCGGTGTCCTATTTCGCCGGAGCCCGGGCCCGGGTTGAACAATTTATTGAAAGAACCGTGACGCTCGAGCCCCAGGACCGCACCCGCTTGGGCCAGGCCAATGCCGCCTTGGGTAAGGAGACCATCTGCGGCTCCCAGGTGTATGAGTGCCAAACCAAGTTCAGGGTGCACTTGGGCCCTGTCGAGAAAAGCAAATTCATCCGCCTGATGCCCATTGGCGATCTCCTGGTGCCCGTGTTTTCACTGATCCGATATATGGTGGGCATTGAATTTGAATTCGACATCCGCGTTTACCTGAAAAGAGAGGACGTCCCTCTATGTGTGCTCGGAGAAAGAGGCGCGGATGTCCCCCTGCTGGGCTGGACCACCTGGGTCTCCTCCCGGGGATATGCCTATCATGACGATATTTATTTTACGTTCCAGGAATATGACCTTGAACTGGTGAAATTTTAAGCGGACAAGAAGCAGCAACGAAGGGAGTATATAATGGCCGTTTCGAATCTGAAATCCTTGATCGCAAAACTCAACGAACCTTGCCGCAATGCCTTGGAATCAGCGGCCGGCTTGTGTCTTTCCCAGACCCACTACGAAGTGGATATCGAACACTTCCTGCTCAAGCTGCTGGAGCTGTCCGATACAGATGTATTGAAGATTTTGAAGTATTTTGAAGTCAACGAGGCCCATGTAGCCGCCGATCTGACCCGGACCATGGAAAAGTTCAAGACCGGCAATGCCAGGACACCGGCTCTTTCACCGCGCCTGCCGAAGATGATTCAGGAAGCCTGGATGGCCGCGTCGGTGGATTACCAGAGCCCGCGCGTGCGCAGCGGCCACATTTTGCTGGCCCTTTTGGACAACGACGAGCTATCGCGCATCGTGCTCTCCAGCAGTGAGGCATTCAAGAAGATCTCCGTGGAGACACTGAAGAAAAGTTTCCAGGACCTGGTCTCGGGCTCGGCCGAGGATGTAGGCGGCCCCAGGGACGCCGGCGTTCCCGGCGCCGCCAAAGCCGGTCCGGCGGGCACCAAGGCCTTGGATCAATTCACCATTAACCTTACCGAACGCGCCAGAAAAGGAGAGATCGATCCGGTCCTGGGCCGCGACAAGGAGATCCGCCAAATGGTGGATATCCTGATCCGGCGTCGCCAGAACAACCCCATTCTGACCGGCGAGGCGGGCGTGGGCAAGACCGCCGTGGTGGAGGGTTTTGCCCTGCGCATTGCCCTGGGCGATGTGCCGCCCATCCTGCAAAACGTGGAGGTGCGTACGTTGGATCTGGGGTTGCTGCAGGCGGGCGCCGGTATTAAGGGCGAGTTTGAAAACCGGCTCAAGGGCGTGATCAATGAAGTCAAAGCATCCCCCGTGCCCATCATTCTGTTTATCGACGAGGCTCACACCCTGATCGGTGCGGGAGGCCAGGCCGGCTCCGGAGATGCCGCCAATCTGCTCAAGCCGGCCCTGGCCAGGGGCGAATTGCGCACCATCGCCGCCACGACCTGGGCCGAATACAAGAAATACTTTGAAAAAGACGCCGCCATGGCGCGGCGCTTCCAGGTGGTCAAAATCGAAGAGCCGGATGAAGAAAAGGCCCTGGTCATGATGCGCGCCATCGCTCCTTTTCTGGAGAAGCATCACAAGGTCATGATCACCGACCAGGCCCTTTTGAATACGGTGCGGTTGTCCCATCGTTACATCTCCGGGCGTCAACTGCCGGACAAAGCGGTCAGCGTGCTGGACACGGCCTGCGCGCGGGTGGCCATTGGGTTGACCACCAGCCCGCCGGCAGTGGAGGAAGCCCAGCGGCGCATTGGTCAGATCGAGCGCGAGATCAAGATCCTGACCCGCGAGACGGCCATCGGCCAGGATCACGGCAAGCGACTGGAAGCCCTTGAAAAGGCCAAAGCTGATACCCAGGCAAGGCTGGATCAGCTCAATCAAAAATGGCAAAGCGAAATGGAAGCGGCCGTTCAAGTGAAAAAGCTGCATGAAGAGATTCAGGCCATGCATGAAAAGAGCGAGGGGGCAGGGGAGGAACTGACCGCCATGCAGGCGCAGCTCAAAGAGCTGGAAGCCGAGCTTGCCCATCGTCAAGCCGGCGATCCGCTGGTTCAGATTGCCGTGGAGGCCGAAACAGTTTCGGCCGTGGTCTCCGGTTGGACGGGCATTCCCACCGGACGCATGCTGACCAATGAAATCGATATGGTCTTGAACCTGGGTCAACGCCTGAAAGAACGCATCATCGGCCAGGATCACGGCCTGCAAGCCATCAGCCAGGTGATTCAAACCGCCCATGCCGGTATCGAGGATCCGGCCAAGCCCACGGGCGTCTTTATGCTCGTCGGCCCCAGTGGGGTGGGCAAAACCGAAACGGCCCTGGCGCTGTCCGAACTGCTTTACGGCGGCGAGCAGAACATGATCACCATCAACATGTCCGAGTATCAGGAAGCCCACACCGTTTCCAGCCTTAAAGGCTCTCCGCCCGGCTATGTGGGCTATGGTGAAGGCGGCGTGCTGACCGAAGCCGTCCGCCGCAGGCCCTATAGCGTTGTACTGCTCGATGAAATCGAAAAAGCGCATACCGACGTCACCGAGCTGTTCTTCCAGGTATTCGACAAAGGCACCATGGAAGACGGGGAGGGCCGGCGCATCGATTTTAAAAACACCTTGATCATTCTCACCTCCAACCTGGGCACCGACCTGATCATGAAACTGTGCGCCGACGAGGAGACCGCCCCTGATCCGCAGGGATTGGCCGAAATGGTCAAACCTGAATTGTTAAAGCACTTCAAGCCGGCGTTCCTCGGCCGTTTAAAAGTGGTGCCCTACTATCCTATCACCGATAACAACATGAAGTTGATCATCCGCCTGAAGCTCAATCGTATTGTCAAACGCATGCGTGAAAATCGGGAGATTGATTTCATATACGACGAGAACGTGGTCGAGGCCATTGCCGGCCGGTGCAAGGATGTGGATTCCGGAGCCCGTAACGCCGACCACATCATGACCAATACCCTGCTGCCCCAGATGTCGCGGGAGCTGCTCAGCCGCATGGCCGCGGGAGAAGAGATCAAAACCATCCAGGTTTCCATGGACGGAGATGGGTTCAGCTACGAAATCCGCTGAGAAATAGTTTGATTTGGTCCGGTTCGCATGGAATGCGGATGAGTAAAACAGCGCGGCTCTGAATGGTCGCTGAAGGATCACCATGTCCGGAATCGGTATCTGCATCCCAGGTTTACAACAGAAACTCAATTGTAGCACTGCATATGAGAGGCAAGGATGGAGTCGCCAAGTCAAACCAAAGATGCTGCCGAACCCGAGGCGGCGCGCATGAGCGTAGAGCAGGCCGTGCAATATGCAGTCGGCTTGCAGCAAAGCAGGGAATTGGAAGCAGCCGAGGAGGTCTATCGCAAAATCCTCGAAGTCGATCCCGGGCATGCGGATGCTTTGCATTTCTATGGGGTGCTGCAGCACCAGCGCGGTTTGACCCAAGAGGCCTGCCGCTTAATCTCGCTGGCCCTGGACAGCGCCCCGGAGTATACCGATGCCCACAACAACCTGGGCAATATCCTTCGCGAGTCCGACCGCCTGGAGGAGGCGGAAGCGTGTTACCGCAAGGTGATCGCCCTGGATAGCCGCAATGCAAATGCCTGGAACAACCTGGGATCGGTATTGCGGGCCAAAGGTCAACTGGATCAAGCCCAGGCCGCATACACCCGGGCCATGGCTATCGAACCTAAGTTTTTCGCCCCTTTCTTGAATATGGGACACCTGATGGCCAAGAGAGGCCAATTGGCTGAGGCCGTTTCCTATTATGCCCAAAGCATTGTCTTGGACCCCGAGCTTTCTGCTTCCAAACGCCATCTGGGCATCGCTCTTTCCTGCCTGGGGCGCATTGAGGAAGCGGCCGATCTTTTCCGCCAATGGGTGCAGAGCGAACCGGACAACCCCGAGGCCCGCCACCTGCTGGCAGCCTGCAGCGGGGATCAAGTCCCTCAAAGGGCGCCCGACATTTACGTCAAGCATGTTTTCGACAGCTTTGCCGCCACATTCGAGGAGCGTCTGGCAACCCTTGATTATCGCGCGCCCCAATTGGTTGCAGCCGCCGTAGCCCACGCCTGCGGATCACCTATGGCTGATTTGAATATCTTGGACGCCGGCTGCGGAACCGGGCTGTGCGGTGCGCTTTTGCGGCCGTTTGCACGCAGGCTGGTGGGCGTCGATCTTTCGCCGGGCATGCTCAAGCGGGCGCTGATCACCGGCTGCTATGATTCGCTCCGGGAGGCGGAATTGACCGCCTATATTCGCGACCATGCGGGACAGTTCGATCTGATGGTATCGGCCGATACCCTGTGCTATTTCGGGGATCTCGATGAGGTGGTGACTGCCGCGGCCCGGGCATTGCCGCGTAAAGGGCACTTTATCTTTACCCTGGAGCACGATGCCCAGCCGGCCGTAGACCTCCATAGCGGTTATCGAATTCAGCCCCACGGTCGCTATTGTCATCAGGAGTCCTATGTCCGAATGGTCATCGAGAAAGCCGGTTTGACATTCAAAACCCTTTCCCATGACATTCTGCGTCAGGAGAGGGGCAAACCCGTGGCCGGAATGGTGGTGACGGTACTGGCAGGTTGAGGTTGGTGGGTTTGTTGGGTTTGTTGAGTTTGTTGGGTTTGTTGAGTTTGTTGAGTTTGGGTGTTGCCTCCCAAGCGTAAGGAGCCGTTATGAACGAAACCAAGGGTTTTCATGCGGTCGAGGTTGTGCTCTCCACCAATCTGGAAACAAAGCTTGAAAAACCGCAGCCTGGTACTCCCTTCAAAATACTTGTCATGGGCGATTTCAGCGGGCGGGCAGAAAAAGAACCTGGTTTGCAAAGGGTGGATTTGGCCGAGCGCAAGTTGTACTCCATCGACCGCGACTCGGACGAGGCGGTCTTGGCAAAACTGGGTGCGTGCCTTCGCCTGCCGGCAGCCGGCGAACATAGGCCGGCCATTGAATTGCAATTCGGGGAGATGGATGATTTCCAACCCGATCAGATTTACTCCCAGGCCGATATCTTTAAAGCATTGAGGGAGGTCCGCAAGAAAATCAGTGATCCAAATACCTTTTCCCAAACAGCCGCCCGGCTGCTGGGCCAGTCAAGCGCAGCCGAAAGGCGCGAGGACAATCCCGTGCACCCGCGGGAGGCAGAAGGCGGGCGCAATCATGCAACAAATACGGCCGGTCTCTTGGATGATGTGCTGAATGCCGGTTCGGAAGCCGTGCATGCTCCAGTGTCTTCCCGGCGATCGGATTGGGACCGGTTTTTGGGCAATCTCGTGCGGCCCCACCTGGTGCCGGACATTGAACAGGAACAGGAAGAGTTACTCAGCGGCATCGACCGCACAATTTCCGCAACCATGGCCGATATCCTTCACCATCCCCGGTTCCAATCCCTGGAAGCGGCCTGGCGGGCCATGCGGTTTCTGCTCCGGCGCCTGGAAACCGATGAAAATCTTCAAGTCTATTTGCTGGATATCAGCAAGCCCGAGTTAGCCGCAGTCTTGGCAGAAGATAAACATCCACAAAGCACGGCGTTGTATCGAAAACTGGCCGAATTCTCCGATCAGCGTATCGGTGAGGCGCCTTGGGCTTTGCTTGCCGGCAACTATATGTTTGAAAAGAGCCCGGATGATCTCCGGCTGCTGACCAGGTTGGGTGATCTGGGCCGGCTTTTGGGGGCGCCTTTCATCGGCGCCGGCGGCCTCAGCCTTATTGGATGCGGTTGCCTGGATGATCTATGCGCGCCGGCCAACTGGCGAGCCGCCTCTGAACCAGAGGTCGAAAACGCCTGGAGAACCCTGCGCACCTCACCTCAGGCCCGCTGGCTTGGCCTGGCCCTGGGCCGTTTTTTGCTGCGCCTGCCCTATGGGGAAAAAACCGATGAGGTGGCATACTTTGCTTTTGAAGAGACCGGTGCGGCGCCGGCGCACGAACACTACCTGTGGGGCAATCCGGTCTTTGCCTGCGCCCTGCTGCTGGGAATGGCTCACACCCGCGATGGCTGGGATATGCGTCCTGGAACGGTGCAGGATATCGATCACCTGCCCACGCATGTCTTTGTGCACGACGGTGAATCCATAGTCAAGCCCTGCGCTGAAGTGGTCTTGACCGTCGAGGCAGTGGAGCAGATTTTAAATTCAGGGCTGATGCCCCTGCTGTCGTTCAAGGGACAGGATCGTGTCCGTCTGGCGCGTTTTCAATCCATTGCAGATCCCGTTACCCGAATGGCCGGACGGTGGCCTGCGTGATGCAAATTATACTGCTGTTGATATGAAATTCCATGAAGGGAAAAGGTCATGGACTACACCCAGGAAAACAAATCGCTGATCATCAACACCTCCCTTGGCGCGGATGAATTGCTGCTGACCGGATTCCGCGGCCGGGAAGGCATATCCCGCCCTTTTGCATTTGAACTGGAGTTGGTCTCAGAGAACCACAACATCGCCTTCAAAGACATCGTCGGCAAAGCCGTCGCGGTTACAGTGACTTTGTTTGAAGGAGAAAAACGACATTTTCACGGCCTGGTATCCCGTTTCGTGCACAAAAGCGGCAAACTGGAAAAAGGTGAATATGCGCCGCGGTTCTCGCGTTATTCGGCCACCATGGTCCCCTGGCTCTGGCTGCTGACCAAAACAAAGGATTCAAGAATATTCCAGAATCTGTCGGTTCCCGATATCATTGAAAAGATATTCAAGGATGCCGGTTTTTCCGATTACCAGCTCAAACTCAGCGGCAGCTATGCGGAAAAGGTGTATTGCGTTCAATATAACGAGACGGACTACAATTTCGTTTCCCGGCTCATGGAGCAGGAGGGGCTTTTTTACTTTTTTCAACATGAAGAAAAAAAACATACCTTGATCATCGCCGATTCTCCGGACGAACACAAACCCTGTTCCCATCAGGCATCGGCCCGTTATCAAAACAATGCCGGAGGATGGCAGGAAGAAGATGTCATCACGGACCTGACCATGGAGCAAGAGATCAGAGCAGGCAAGTATTCGGTCAATGACTACAATTTTGAAATGCCCAATGCCGACTTGAAGGTCGAAGTGACCACCCAACACGATCTTGGGCCGGGTGAACGCGAGGTATACGACTATCCCGCACGCTTCAGCAAGCGGGACGAAGGAGACCGCCTGGCCAATCTGCGCATGCAGGCGGAAGAAGCGTCGATCACCACCATAAAAGGATCAAGCACATGCAGGGATTTTGCCAGCGGTTTTCGTTTTGAACTGAAAGGATTCTACCGCTCGGACATGAACAACAAGGCCTATGTGCTGACGGTCCTCGATCACGAAGCCAGTGAACCGGTTGAGGCCTCAGGCCATGTCGTTCCCACGTACAGCAATCGCTTTTCCTGCACCCCGCATGAGGTGCCGTTTCGACCGCCGCTGGTTACCCCGAAACCGGTGGTCGAGGGGACTCAACCGGCTGTTGTGGTGGGGCCCTCCGGAGAAGAGATTTACACCGACAAGTACGGCCGAGTGAAGGTTCAGTTTGTCTGGGACCGTGAAGGCAAAAAGGATGAAAACAGCTCCTGTTGGGTGCGCGTGAGCCAACCCTGGGCCGGGGCCGGATGGGGCGCCATGTTCATCCCGCGCATCGGACAGGAGGTGATCGTCGATTTCATCGAGGGCGATCCCGATCGCCCCATCATTACCGGGCGCGTTTATCACGGCGCCAACTCACCTCCCTACAGCCTGCCCGATGAAAAAACCAAAAGCACCCTCAAATCAAACTCCAGCACCGGCGGCGGAGGGTTCAATGAAATCCGATTTGAAGACAAGAAGGGCAGCGAAGAAATCTACATCCACGGCCAGAAGGACTGGACCATAGCTATTGAAAATGACAAGAACCAGACCATCGGGCACGATGAAACCCTCAAGGTCGCAAACGACCGCACCAAGGCGGTTGACAAGAATGAAGACGAAACCATCGGTGAAAACAAGTCCATATCCGTGGGCAAGAGCCACACCGAGTCCATCAGCGAAAACATGAGCGTTAGCGTTGGCAAGAAGCTGGACGAATCCACCGGCGATAGCAAATCGGTATCGGTCGGAAAAAGCCTGGATGAAAACATAACCGAGAGCGCAACTTACATGGTCGGCAAAAACAGAAGCATTACTGTTACCGAGAAGAACTCCGTTGACATAGGCAAGGACCACACCGAAAAGATCGGCAAAAAGATGACCCTGACCGTCGGTGACGATGCCAAGTTCAGTATCGACAAGAATCTGTCGATCATCGTCAATGAAAAAACCGTTATCAACTCCAGCAAGGAGATCGCCCTGAATTGCGGCGGCGCAAGCATTATTTTGAAGAAGGATGGCAAGATTCAAATCAAAGGCAAGGATATCAACATAACAGCCTCGGGAAATGTCCAGATGAAAGGTTCAAAAATTTCTGAAAATTAGTTTAATGTTCGTTATGCAAAGTTGAAGATGAGCTTGAAGTTGAATCAAGGCGGAGTGGGGCTGCAATTGTTGAAGCGATGTATTTCGTGCCTTGGAGTGCGATTTGCCACTACTATTTTTTTAAGAACGGTATTTAGCTGTAAGTCCTCGGCTGTAAATATGGGTCTTAATCTATCTTTTTCCATATATCGGAGGAAAATTGTACCATAGGATGGTCTCGCAAGGCCTCGGGGATTTGAGAATAGTTAGTACTCAGTTTAAAGGATTTTAACTCCGCGAGTTTCAGCAAAGATAGACCTTCGGTAGAAAAATATCGAGACCAGGACCAAATATCTTCCCCAATGGCTTCGCTATCTATCATTTTCTCTATTCTTTCCGACCTCTCAATCAAAAACTGTCCGAAATGTTCATTGAATTGAGCGGAATTATTTTTTAGAAAAGCCCTACAAATACCTATCCGAGTATCACTAGTACCCTCGATAACCTTCTCATAATCGGCTAATATGTTTTTGCAAATTTCTTGGGAATCTGAATCATTATTAAAAAAATGATTGGTAAGAAAAAAGATATAGAGGAAATCATCTTCATATTCATAGTCGAAATTACAACTTGTCCTTGAGTGTCGGGCCATTTCATCGGCACAATCCCACAAACCACAATTGATTGCGTCAAAAAAGGGGGCGCTTTCAGATGTCACCTTGTCTTCAAGTCTGCTGTTTTGTAAAAAAAACAGATAACTCGCAGCGCTGTGATGCAGGCAATTGAAAAAGACATGCGTTTGACCGGATAAAAAAAAGTGGCAGGCGCCTTTTTGGCGGTATGCGAGACTCAAAGCTAAAGCGATCTCTCGTTCAGGCTTTGCAAGCAACTTTGCAGTTAATCTTATTATATCTGATTCGGCATTATCCAAATAGGAGGATAGATATTCAGAGGTCATTATTATACCTGTTCAGCCTTATCGAATGCGAAGTTAGTATATTTCTCTGTTAATGCTTTAACCAAGGTATTGGACAAGGCGAACATTGCTAAGTCATTAATGCGAATTAGATCAGGGGCCTTTTTCAATTTTTTATTATTCAAAACAATTCGGTCAACGCCAATCACAGTGCCATTACTATCTCTATCTATTTCGCTTTCATCGAAATCAAGCGCATCATATTGTTCTACAGGACAGACAAAACTATATTCTCGGGAATGAATTCGTCCTTTGTGATTAATAAGTGTGAATGGCCAATATTCGACATCACCAATAGAAAAATTCTTTAGCTCTTCTACTACCTTTTTGTCAACCATGAAATAACACTCAGTAGTGCTAATAAAAGAGCCTTGTTTGATGTGTTTGGGATGATCCGCATCAAGATACATTTTGACATCAAAAGGATTCTTGGGATAAATATTCTTTAGTGAACCTCCGTAATCCAATCTAAGATCAGGATCTTCTAATCCTTCGGGTTGGCAAGTTGTTAAACAAAACTTTTCATTATCCGACTGCCCTAAGCTATCCAGAATGAAATATTGCATAAAACACTCCTGCGAGAATAGAGAAGATTATTTAATATCATTAATCTTTATTACCTCTTTATTTTTTGAGAGTTTTTTATTTGATGTCACCGTATCGATGATTTTATTATACCATTTTTCAGAAATTTTCTTTAATTGTTTCTCTACTGAAATCGGATCAGGCTTTTGGTGTCCTGGTTTGTGATTTGCGTTGATTTTTTTATATCCAGATAGGGCTTTATTAACTTCTTTAAGAATTCTATTACTATAAGATAGGTGTGATCCATGCGTCGGTAAGCCCGTTATTCTTGTGTCTTTTTCCTTTGTCGGCAGTATTATCGCGTTGTTTTTATGGTTAATATTATACAACTCTTTAAGTAAGCCCTGTGCGACAACATCGGGAATATTTTTAAAAGCGGAGATCGCTTTGTAAAGAGAACTATGATTAAGTACATGATGAACCTGGTTAGGCCATGGCACAGAAGCAATAGTGAAGTTTAAAAACCAATACTTCTTGTATTCAACATATACCTCATTTTTATTGAAAATCTTATAATTTCTCTCTTTCTTTGTTTCTTTATCTATTGTTTTCGGGACGTCTGTTCGCCATTGTACTGGATTTCCTTTTTTATCACGTATAATATCTTTCATGATATCAATTTTTTCATTCTCAATGACATTGCCCTTTTCATCAACTACTTCAACGTCTACTTTTCCATTAACTGCAATATTTCTTCGCGTTCCTCGTTTACTAAAAGCAGCTATAATGCGAGGCGCCTCTTGGCCCGTTTCATTATCTAAATGAGCGATACAAGGGATATTTTCGTTATTGTAAATATCCAAGTGTGAACGAGCTGCTTCTCTGCCTTGATATCTGTAAGAACATGTAATTGTATCATAATTAGTAGTGCAACGTCCGCTTAGACAGGCACCGCCTTCTGTGCCTTTTTTTTCCTTAAGATGTAGATGTTGAAATTCAGCGGAGGCAATGTGATTTGTGTCCTCAGACATGCGCTCTTACTCCGTTAGTTTGTCTGGGTCAGCGTGGCCAATAGAGCGCCAACGTACCCATAAGGTGAACTGGCCGTTATCAAGGCTACATTATATTGTGAGTAGTGGCGTCGATGGCTTTCGATGGCCACACACAAATTGCAAAGGGAGTTGGCGGTCCCAATATCCCCTATTGCAGCTGAAACTATGACTGTCAACGCTCTGGCATCAAGTAAATTTTTCGGTGTTTTTATTTGAGCATGAGAATATTCAATGGATCGCCAATTCTCACCGTTTATATCGAGATACAAAGTGCCTGTGTATGGTTTGTTTAATTGGGCGGCCGATAGTGTTTCAATTAACGACTCGCTTAATCCTATTCCAGTGTTATGCTCTTGAGTCTCGTCATTATAGAAATAGTTTTTTTCGAATTTTTTGCTGAAATTGTTTATAAAAGCAAACCTATTTGCATCGCTTCGCTGTGCTGACCTTTCACTTTCCAATAAAATGGCAGCAGCCGCCTCGCCAGGAACCAAACCCGTCGGGTTGTTGCTATTTTTTAACTGACCTCTCGCATTCAACCACCATAATGAATAGGGGTCGATGTTGGAATCAGCGGCAAGTAGAATTATCCGGTCAACATCAGATCTATTATGAAGTAATTCATTTGCCAGATAACAGGCACTCATCGTTCCAGGATTATCCTCTGAAATTAGAAAGCTGTTTTCTAATTTGACAGGCAGTTTGGATTGCCGGATAAATGGTACAACGTAAAAATTCTTTACATTGTTTTCATTAACCACACCAGCTAAATCAAAACGGGCCGCATTCAGTACCGGCGTTATAAATATAATAGCGGTTTTCAGCCAGAATGTCGCATCTTCTTTTGCAGGCAAATTGGAATAGTTGATGAGATCATTCAACGCACATTTTCCCATCGTAAGCCATCTTCCAATGCTACTAAAACCGTCAGTAATGCCTGCCACTGGGTAACCGGTCAAGGGTTCCGCCTTGTGACTCTCCTCATCCATTACGTAATAATGGCTGATTTCTTTGGGTCTAGTAATGCCAGCCCTTATGGATGCACATGATGTGCGAACGTCATGCCCCACTGCGGTAACTAATCCTATGCCGGTGACAATTAGCATCTTGTATTTACATGCCTTTAGCTAAAATTTCTTGTCACAAATCAAACAAACCGGCTTCAGCTCCGGCATAATCACAACAATCGGCGGCTGAAGCACTGGAAACGGCGGCGTGTTTTTATCGTTGTGCAGCATCAAATCAAATGCCCTGGGCACGTTCTTGCCTTCGATTTTCACGTCAAAGGAGTAGTTGATGAATTCGGCCTTGCCGCTGGTCTTGCTGGAAGCCACGCCCTTGAGGGCGCCGGCTTCATCGCCCATGCTGGTCTTGAAGTTCGAATCCTTAAGGCAAACCGGGTTGCCGTCGATTTTGACCTTTTTACTGCCCTTGTCTGTGTCGCTGGACTTGGCGATGTTGGGATAGGGGATGGGCACCACGGCCGGTCCGCACTGGGTTTTGCACAGGTCCGGAAAGGCGATGGAAATCCCACCGCTGTCTTTATGGACCACGGATAGTTTGTTGACGCCAACGGTTACGCCCATGGCTTTTCCTCATGGATTGGGTACGTAAAATCAGGCTTTATGGTCATTGACAACTATTTTTTGTGCTCCATTCCAGCCTTGGAATTTTGAATATCCATTAACAGTTTTCTCTGCATGGAGACCGGAAGATCCGTTTCAAAAGGCAAATTGTTTCCGCTTTTAATCACCCATTCCTCATGGGCCAGTTTGCGTACCACATGGGGGCTATTTTCAGACAACAGATTTTCAATGATACTCGCCTTGGAAAATGGTTTTCCGTTGCGATAACACAGCGAGGGGTCAAATCGTTTGGAATTGTCCTGCCACCATTTTTGCCAGGCGTCCGGGTTTCTCGAAAGCTGAATTACACGTGCGCCGTGCGGTTCGCTGTTTTCGTTCAGAGGTTCACCCTTTTTCACTTTTTCAACCTCATCTTCAAAGAGCGTATCCTCGTCTATTTCTTCAGGTATAAAGACCTCTTCGTAAAGATCTGCGCCCGTGATTAGATTCAGAGAAATGGCGGCTATATTGCCGGATTGCTCATCAAGAAGGCTGTCCACCAGGATGGGGATGGATGACATATCACCCAAAAAGCCTAAGCAAAGGAGCAGGTTGGGCGATTTTACGCGTTTATAATAAAGGTCGTGAAGGATGGGAACATGTTCTTTATTGCCAGCAATACCGATCAGGATAAAAGGCCATTCTTTTTCCCGCGCGGTCTTCAACAAATTCCCGAGTATATTTAAGTGACCCATCCTTAATAGCGCCAATGATATCTCGTAGGCGATCTTGCCTTCAGCATCCTTAAGCAGGGTCAACAAAAGATCTTGAGCTCTTTTTTCTCCGAGACGACCGATCGCGTGGATTACTTCTGGCACAGGGTTGTTCTTTTTATCCTGCACTATTTTAAGCAACTCGTCCCCAAATGGGAGGCGTTTAAATGCTGCTACAGTAGCGGCGATCTTGATGAGATCAACTTCATCGAATAAAAGCATTTTTCGAATCAGGTCTTGCCATTCTGCGGGAAGCTCATGCTTTAATGCTTCGGTTATGCTTCTGATGCTATCATCATTGAGTTCGGCTTCTTCCAGGGCTTCCTGTAAATAGTCCAATCGCTTCTGGCGGCAAAAAACTCGAATAGCCGAATGCAGTTCTCCGAAATCTCCTTCAGCTGCCCGCATGCGACAAACATCAAGGGCGAGGTCTTCACCTACGACGAGCGCATCGATATGGGCTTCCAATCTCTCTTCAAAATCTTCGATATCCGTCCAGGTGATTTGCGGGTCTTCGAAAAGCCCCAATCGCTGTTCGTAGAGGAATGATGACTCTTCCATATGCTCAAGGTAGAGGCCAACGTAGAAGCCCTTTTCCGAAGGGCCATCGGTAAGCACAGGTTTTTCAGTTCTTCTCGATTGATTCATTGCTATTTATATAACCTGCAGACCACCTTCTTTATAGCCCGGAACTCACCCGGGACCGGATAATTGCCACTCCACACCAGAACCATTTGATCTTCATCCGTATTGAAGCAAACTTTATCAAGATTCATTTTTACGGCGGATTCTTCATTCGCGTCTTCAACAAGGCATTCAGGATAAAGGCCAGGCAGATCGAATCGGATGGTGCCCAACCGTGAAGCACCTGCAATTTCAACCGACTCGTTGCCTTTCATAAAGCCTGGGTATAGCAGTGCCGGATTGGCCGCATTGAAAAAGCGGGTGTCGAAATCAACCGGCAGGAGCGGCATTCTGCTTGTTTGCCACGCTTTGTCGCATGTACCGGCAAATTCCCTGCGCGGTGTCCAGGAAGGCGCGATAAAACCAAATCCGGTCGGTTTGGGCCTGTCCGTAATGCGTTTTATAAGTTTGTTTGGATCTTCGAAATTTGGGAGCGGGCTGCCTTCTTTCGGAAGGTTTCCTTTTTTAGACCTGAATCCAACACCCACCGGATTCATTGGTTCATATTCATGCTTTTGCGGATCTTTATTGCTGCGATCATTACCTCCGTAGGCGCGTTCGAACACTATGGGGATTTTCTCAAATGGTTGCGGTGAACTCATGGTCAAAAATCCGACCCTTTTTTCCCAAACTCGATCACCGAATACTTTGACCAGGTGTTGTAGAATTCCAATTTTCAAACGGACATAGGACTCTTTGAAATTCGAACCTGGCGCATAGGCATGACCTATCAGTGCAATGTCCGTTGCGGTTTTTCCAAACGAGAAATCCGATGCATAGCGAATACTTGATTCGCCAGGTGTGCCATAGTAAATATCCGCCATTTCAATGGGTTGCTTCTTGTCGGCAGCCGTGAGCGCACCATGTTTGTCAAAATTGTAGGTCGCTTTGACCACGATAAGGAGTAAATTTTTACCCTCCTTGTCGCTTATGGCGTAACGTTCCGCTTCAAATGGTGTCAGGTTTTCAAGGTTCATTTAATTGATGCTGACTGAAGCCCCTTTTATTTTGTTCGGGCCTCGGGATCGGCTGGTCAGATTTGTCCCGAGAATTACAACTTTACCGTCTCTTTTAATTGTGATGCTCCCTTTGCCGCACTTCAAAACAATCTCTTTTTTGGCCTCGAAGACGATCCTTTCATTATCGACGAACAGATCGGCAGGTTTTGCGGGACTGCTCGCCTCCGGGGCAATCTCCACTGAGATGATGTCTTCTATAATATTTTCAAGCAGGCCTACTATAATGGGAAACTCTTTAAGCCCGTTTTCGAACATAAGGAGTACTTGGCGGCCGACGTTTGATTTTTTAAGCAACTCACGCCTGTCTATACTTGATAATAATCTTGCGGGAACAGGATCATTGCCGTCAAATACCACCCAAATTTCCCCTGGATTTTCAGGCTCAGCGATTCTGCCGATAACCGGGTAAGGCAATCGGCCTGTATTTGAGAAATGATCCTCAATTTCTTTTTTCTGTCTTTTTTTTTCCATCTGATCATACCCTGATAAAGTCTGAGCTGCCCGCAGAGGGATGGTCTTGCAGCAACATTTCAAGCATTTCAATAAATTCTGCCGCCATTTGAAAGCACTTAGAACTCGACCTCTATGGCTTCCGATGCACTTCCGGTGCCGAATTTGACATTTCCTTCCATATTCATGAATACGAACGTGGATTCACCCGGCACTACTCCACACCCTTTTCCCGAGAGGTGGCGTAACCCGAGCAAGTCAACCAGTCTATCTCTGGTCTTCTTCATGCTTTCATCATTACCTGATTTGATCGCCTCGTTGGGATCCTTCCGCGGCCCTAAGTATGTCGCCCACAAATCCAAGATACCGACGATCCACACCTTGGCCACCTTATCCAAGGCCTTCGCCGTAGACATCCCCGTTCTCAGCTCCGGCAGGATGACGTTATGGGGAAAATTGTTCTGATATGGTTTTATACTCATATGCGCACCCCATTTTCCGCCATCGGCCAAAACGCATGTAATCGTAAGGCAGGAAGTCACGCTTGGATACATCAACTCCTCATGATTTTTCGCAAATCCAACCTGACCCTCTTCAAGTCTTATCATGCTTGCCTCCTCCGTGAATAGTCCCTTGGGTATGTGCTCCCCTCCCTTATGCATAGCAATACTTGGACTATTTCAGCTGCATCGAACCCCTCGCGCTTGATATTGCATTCACCCGTGTTAAAATAGCCATCTAGATCAAAAGCTTTTTCTTTGATGTTCTTGTTAAGAAACCTGGTTGCTTTTGAGCAATCCGCACCGTTCGTCTTTTATGGTCGGATTTGGAAAAAGCAAAGACGGGCGAGAAAAGAAACAGCCTGAAAGTTATGGGTCGCGCTGTATGCTTCATAACCCCTTGGACTCTTTGCAAAAGGGATCAGGTCCGGACATGTGGAAATATATATGATGTTTGCTTGGGTGTCAAAATATTAAATTGGGATGGCCGATGGCAGAGGCGAAGGTCGAATCTATCCGTTTGGCAGGTATTACACCTTTTTTCACATTCAAAAAAAGTGCTTGACTTTTCAAAATCGACTGCATATGAATACCTGCCTAAGCTTTTGAAGTAGTTGCCAGCGATATGTCCGCCCCCTTTCGTTTCACTCTGCTTTCCAGACTCATTCGTTCAGGCGGACCAATACCTTCGAAAGCCGCACGCCATGGGCTGACGGTCCATCTTTCGTTTATAAAAGCACTTTAAGGTTCGGCTCGTTCTGCGCTGCAAAAGGGGCATTTGTGTACAGTGCCCGGCAAGTGCTATTCTGATTCTTCGAGCAAACCTGAATGAAACATTTCCCTTCTTTTAGTGGCGGTTTTCTCCCCGCCTCGCAAGTACTTTTACTAAGATGGCGCCACCAGGATGTTCAAAATGGTGGTCACTTTAACCCGGCTGGCGTTGTTTCCATTCATTGGAATCATTTTTGCGCGCTTTTGGCGATGCATGGCGAAGTGAAAAAGATGAAAAAGGATTCGGGCTTTACGTTGTTGGAAGCGATAATCGTATTGGCCATCATGATGATTGGCACCCTTGGCGTTCCGGCGCTCCACTCGTATTTCGATAGGCAGGGAGCCGGTCTAGCCGCCGAGCGGTTGCGCGGCGATCTGCAAATGGCGCGCTTCATGGCTATCAATAAGAAACAGACCTGCTCGGTCTTTTTTAACAAGCCGGGCCCCAATCAATATATCAATTCACTCAATCAACAAGTCTTAGATTTGTCCGGTTACCATGGTGGGGTAAATTTTCCGAACTATGGGCCGGATGGTCGCAAGAATGTTTCCAGAGTGGCATTCAACCGGCAGGGAATGTCGACTTCTGCCGTGCCCGTCTATGTGTATCTGGCAGATCAAAAAAGGCAGAGCGTTTACTGCATAAGCATTTACAGCCCGGGTGGTATTTCCGTAGCGCGGTGGAATGGTTCGGATTGGCGATAAACACGGAACAGGCGATGAAAACCAGGGCAGAAATCGGAACAGGGTATATGCGCAACCGCCAAAAGCGTTGGACCGCCTATGGAGCCCGTTTTAGGGCGGGCTTTACACTGGTGGAATTGATGGTAGCACTTTTGGTCGGCGTCATCACGATCGGCGCAGTCTACTCGGTGCACATCGTTCAACAAAAAGCCTATCGCTACCAGCAGCTAAGAGTGTCGATGCACCAGAATTTACGCGGCGCCATAGCCATCCTGGAACAACAGATCCGTATGGCCGGATTCGATCCGGAAAACACCGGAAAGTTCGGTATCACCGACGTCAGGCGATATGACCTGGTGGGTACCCGGCCGGACCCGGACGGAGAGCCGGCCTTGTTTTACATGATGGATTTGGACGAGAATGGGGCGCCGGACGACAGCGGGCCGCGCGACTTCAAAGGAGATCCCCGCAACAGAGAATTCGCCAATTTCAGGGTACGTGACGACAAAAATACCGCTCGCCTCTACCTGGCCTGGGACAACGGCGGCGGGCGCCGTCCCCTGGCGGAAAACATCCGCCACATCGCATTTGCGTATGCCATCGATGCGGACGGAGACGGCCAGAAGGATACCTGGAACGGCGGAGCATTTACGATCTGGGCGGTGGATACGGATAATGACAATTTGCTCGATACGCATCTCGACGCCAACAATGACGGTATGATCGATGAACGCGACGATACGGATGATGATCAGCGCATCACCGGCGCGGACGGCTGCGCGCTCGACCCTCCCGTCTCTTTGGACCGGATTCGAGCGGTGCGGGTGTGGTTGCTGGCGGTAAGCGCATTTCCAATCAAAGAACAGGTGGATAATCGCAGTTATGTGGTCGGAGACCGGATTTTTACTGCAGGCAACGATGCCTTTGTACGTCGGATACTGGAAAGTATGGTCGAGTGCCGCAATTTATAGCAGGAGAATTTCTACTGAGGATCATGCCATGTTTTACTTCGACCGCAGTCGGAACGGGTTCTCACTTTTGGAAGTCATGATCGCCTTGGCGATATTCACCGTCGGAATCTTGGCTGTCGCCTCGCTATCGGGTACCAGCCTGAACGGACTCAACATTGCCCAGGGGAACTTCTATGATTCGACGGCGGCTGCCCGACACATTGAAGATATCCTATCCAGACCTTACACGGATGCGGTTTTGATGGATACCGACAATGGCTACGATCCTTCGTCCCCAGATCACGGACCCTTCGACATCGGCATCGGCGGCCCCACAATCGAGTGGGAGGTGCAGGATGATTTCCCAACCACCGGAACAAAACGCATCAGCATGACAGTTCGAAGGTCCGATCGGCGGGGTGGGCGCACATTCACATACGAATATGTAAAGGCGAAGGACTTCAGATGATTTCGACCAAAAAAGAGACGGCGAGCCGGAGGTATCGTTTCAGGGCCAACCAGTCCGGTTCGGCTCTGGTGATTACTCTGTTGGTGTTGATGGCCGTGACCATTCTGGGCGTAGCCTGCATCCATTCCAGCATCATCGAGCTTAAAATATCTTCCAACGAACGGCAGATGCGGGAGAATTTTTACCTGACCGAGAGCGCGGCAATGGAAGGTGTTCAGCGCCTGAAGGACCTGCTGGAAGACGATTTGAACGAACAGTTTGTGTTTTGGCACCATCCCAGACGTGATTCCGGAAAAGCGCGCATCAATTTCCGTGACCCCGCGCAATGGGATGGGGACGGAAAGGGAGACGACAACTGCATGCGAAGTGGCATGGATCCGGATACTTTTCTTGCGGCAGTAGAATGGAAGGTGGCCACCGGCAGCTCGCTCATTTTGACCGAATCCCGGTTGTATCAGAATAGGGTTTACGGCCTCGGTACCAGGCAAGGGGACCTCAACCTGATCGAGATCGGGGTCAATCTGCGCTATTAATTCAAGACCACAATTTCGGCTAAGCGCGCGGAAAAAAATGTGATGATGTTAACTATTGTCCATCCAGGGATGAGATAGTTTCGTCGAGTTCAAGGCGGGCGAAAATTTTAACCGCAGGAATATATGGACATATTTCGAGGATTAAAATTTTCGCCCAACACCGAAATCGGCGAAAATAGCCATTTCTGGATGGACACTAACTATCAGGACCTTCTGCATATGATTTACTTCCGATCTCTGCTTCCAGCCCCTTGTTTTGGTGTACTCATTGGCATCATTATATTTCTTGGGTACGCTATCCATGCAACAGTCGCTTGGGCCGTAGACATCAGCGACTTGCCCCTGGATCTGCAGATCAATGCACCGGGGCCGATGATCATGCTGGTGTGGGACGATTCCGGCAGCATGGACGGGGAGTTCATGACTACCGAGCCTGAGGGTTTTTTCGATCACAAAAAATATCTCTTCCCGGACGACGCCTATTCGCCTTTACCCGATCACGTGGATGGCCTTCACCGCGCCTTGAATGCTTCGCAAAGGCTGCTGTGGCGGTCCCAATGGGCCGGCTGCAACCGCCTTTACTACGACCCGCATCGGACCTATCAGCCCTGGCCGGCCACCGAAAAGTACGCTTTCGGTCCGGCCGACCCGCACCGGCCGTGGTCCGATCCGACCAGGTCAGCGGCCGGTGACCCGCGATTTTTATTGAGCGCGGCATTTTTCATCACGAGCAGCGGCGCAGAAACCATTGTGATCCCCAATGCGCACTATTTCATTCTGAGCCATGCCAATGGAAACGGAGAACAAGATGGGGGAGAGTCGGTCTATCTGGTGACATGGCAGGATGTTGACGGCGATCAGCGGCTGGACCTTGGAACAACCCCTGCCGACGATCGCCGCCGCTACTTCCGGTTCAATGACGACGGCGATGGGCGTGTGCAGAAGGACGAATTGCATCCGGTGTTTGAAGAAAGTGAGAAGAATACCCTGAAACCGGTTATTTTCGATCACCGGACGAGAACGACGCATTTCCGCAGCGATCGGGAGGAACTGCAAAATTTCGCCAACTGGTTTACTTACCACCGCCGGCGTGGACATCGCGGCAAAGCCCTCACTGCCCAACTGATCACCGGATTGCGGCAGGCCTACGTGGGAATTTGGGCCGTGAACCGAGCGCCTCGCATGGGTGTACAGCCGGTACGCGTCATTGAGCGTGCCTTTTCAGATGGCGGTGATCAAGATACCGCTTCCGGCTACGCAGTCCGCACCGTCGATCGCAGCGAAAGGCTGCTCGATGCACTATACGCCTCCGCATCCGGGGGCAAAACCCCCTTGCGCACGGCCTTGGATCAGGTGGGTCGCTATTTCGATCACGGCAGCAAATCCTCATTGGGAGCCTCGCCCTTCAAACCGGCAGGGCAGGGCGGCGGTTGTCAAAGCGCGCATGCCGTTGTCATCAGTGACGGCTTTTGGAATGATCTGTTTTCAGGAGTGGGCAATGCGGACGGTGATCAGGGCAAACCCCATGCCGATGCGTGGAATGAGACCCTGGCGGATGTGGCCATGTACTATTACAAAAAGGATCTGGCGGCGGATTTGGATGATCAAGTGTCCACCCATTCATGCGATAATGCCGTCCATCAGCACATGAGGACCCACGCCCTTTCACTCGCTGCGAATGGTACCATTGACCTTCGGGAATATGATAAGAGCGGTTTCAGGCCGGATTTTTGCGTTGCCTTTTCCGGCCCGGCTTCACCTGAGTGGCCGCAGCCCAGGGCAGGGCAGCCCAGCATGACGGACGATCTGCTGCATGCCGTGGTGAACGGTCGCGGAATTTTTTCCTTTGGCGGCGATGCCCAAAATCTGATCGAAGCATTGAAATACGCTTCAGGCCCGAACAATGGCTCGGTTTCACAAGCCGGACCGGTGGTCAATGGGCTGCAAATCGATGATCGGTCCGTTTTTTATCAGGCGCTGTACAACCCCGGCGAGTGGACCGGCGATGTGTTGGCTTTTGCATACAATCCGAACAGCGTTGAAATGGATATGCGGGCGGAAAATGCGCTCTGGCGTGCCGCCGACCATCTGATGCCCTCCGATGGTGCGTACGACGAGCGGCTTATTGTCACCTACGGCGGTCCATGGCGGGAACCGCAAGGAGTGCCCTTCCGGTACAGCGATCTGTCCGATGATCAGAAGCGGGCCCTGGGATCCGATTTGCTCGAGGGGTCCCCCTCCGACCTCAATGCTACCGAATTGCTCGACTATATACGCGGGCGTGAATTCCCGCATTACCGAAGCCGTTCTTCTCTGCTGGGCGACATTGTTCATTCTGCGCCGGTTTTGGCCGGTGAGACGCTTTTTGTAGGCGCCAATGACGGGATGCTGCATGCATTTGATGCTCAAACCGGCCAGGAACGGTTTGCCTATGTGCCGAACCTGATTTTTCATCAGCTAAAGACACTCAGCAGGCCCGATTATTCCGGGCACCACCGTTACTTTGTTGATGCAACCCCTTATGCCGGAGAAGTATTGGAGGGGCAGTACCTGCGCAAATATTATTTGCTGGGCGGATTGGGGAAGGGCGGCAAGGGTTATTATTGTTTGCACCTGCAAAGCCGTCAAAGGGGCGAAGCGGACAAGGGCTGGGGGGCCTATGAAACGCTTTTCAGTTTGGATGATCGGCAAACGGATACAACCGAACAGGACATCAGCCAGATGGTCATGTGGGAATATCCGCGTCCTGCTAGCGACTTTATGGACAATGATGGCGATGGTTTTGTAGATGAAGCGGACGAGACCGATCCGGATATGGGATACAGTTTCGGTCAAGGGTATGTGGTCAATGCCAATGCGCCGCGTGATTCCTATCGCCCGGTAGCCATCTTCAGCAATGGCTATAACAGCAGCAGCGGCAAGGCTGTTCTTTATATCTTGGATGTCGTTACCGGAGAATTGATCCGCAAGATCGACACAGGCGCCGGTGATGGCAACGGACTATCCCCACCAGCCTTGATCGATGTCAACCTGGACCGCTGTGTGGATTACGTATATGCGGGTGACTTGAAGGGTAATTTATGGAAATTCGACCTGACCTCGGGCCAGCCGCACCGCTGGGGCGTGGCCTACGGAGAAGACAACAATGAAAACGGCGTGATCGATGCGCGCCAAGGAGACAAACCGCAACCGTTATTCCAGGCCGGTGAGCATCAGCCCATCACCGGAAGACCAGATGCCATGTCCATGGCCGGTGCATGCTGGCCCAAGGCGCCGGGTTACATGGTAATTTTCGGGACCGGCAAGTACCTGGGAGAATTGGATCGCCACGATACGCAACGGCAAAGTATTTACGGCATCTGGGATTTCGGAGACGACAGCGACGACAGTGAATACCTGGGATATTTCAGCAACCGCGGACAGGGCCTGCTCTCATCGGGTTGGAAATTGGCGCGCCGCCAAATTGTCGATCAATTTACGCGCGACGGAGTTGTATATCGACAATTGAGCGGATGGCAATCCGAATACAAAACCGTCCCGGACAGCGAAGATGGAGACGAAAACGATGTCAACAACAACAATCCCAAACAGGAAGATAATCCGGCGGAATTTGCCGGCTGGTTCCTTGATTTCGCTGTGCCGCCGGACCCGACGGCGCTGCCCGGAGAGCGGGTGACCGGCAAGGTCGTCATACGCAATGGACAGGCCGTGATTGTTGCCTTTGCACCCATCGACCAACCCTGTGAGTCGGGGGGTGTTTCCTGGGTGTATGCTCTGCACGCTTGCGGGGATTCCGGTTTGCCGAAAAGCCGATTGGAGGTGCCCCTGCTGGCGAGACGATATGAGGGGCGGATGGGTGACCACATAACGACAGTCAAGAATGCCGCGACACCCATGAAGGATTTTTTTCTTGGCGGAGATCTTTCCGGAAATGTGATCCTACAGGAAATAACCGGGGAAATATGGGGGAAAGTCTTTTGGCAACAACATTTGAATGAATGAGGAAACCTCACCAGAATCTGGTTTATCGTCAAGGACAAAACCCGGGCGCAGACTTTATGGTCCCACCACTTAATTTGAGAAATGCATTCACCCCAATTGCCGGCTCACGCTGGACTGCATGCATGGCGATTGACACGCCAAGGGCTTTTTATTAAAGTGAAACCATTGGAAAATGCCTGCTGTTCTGGATAGTATTTTTTGAGGGAAATGGATCTGGCCGGAGGTGAGAATCCCGATCGAACAGTGCGAGCCTTGGCGCATTCTGCTTATTGAACTGGTCAATTTGCTGAGTCTATTTTTAACGCATGCGCGGCACGCTCGTGGTGCGCGCGCAACTGCCGTAATGTTTGAGCAAATCGTGCGCCGCTTGCATATCCTGGAGAAAATGCCCGGCCACGAGGGTGGTATGATCATCCGCCGGATCGGGAATTCACAGCAATCGCTCTCCAAACCGGATTATTACATTTTCTTCGGCAATTTGGCATTTCGCGGCACCGATGCAATTCTGCGGACCGGCAAGATCACCAATGGTACTTCCCACCTTGCCAACGCCTTGGATCAAGCCTTTAATTGTTTCTACGCGCAAGGCATATTTGCGCTTTATCTTCAGCTGCCCGGCCAGTCGATCGAGAAGATCGATCAGCTGAGATTGTCGCTGAATATTCTAGCGCGTTTCCGCTCGGCGGTGGAAGATAACGCTTCCATCACCTTCCGCTATTTTGGCCGCGCCATGACCGTGCCGTTGATCAGTGACTGCAATGGAAGGCCGGATCCGAATTTAACCGTAGTGGCCGGAATAAACGCCTTGTCGGCCGTGAATATGCGTGAGCTCATCAAGCAAGCTCGGGCCTTCTGCGAATTGGCTTTAATCCCTGGAGAAGGGCCTTCGCAATCATACGGCAACGGTAATACCTTCAACCAAATTTACCGCATTCGCAGTTTTCGCTCCCAATTGATCCAGCCGCTTGTCGAAATCAACAATTTGCCTTGGATGCAGGATGATCAATCCCGCATTGCAAACGGTTCAACCACGGCGCCCACCGAGCCGGGGAAACCGGGACAGAACGCCAAAACACCTGAGCGGACCTGCCCTCCGGGGTCAGCCGTTCTTTCCCAGGCCTTGCATCCATCCGCATTCGATTTCTCGTACGGTTATCTTCGCATCTATTTGGACGCAAGTGAAAGGATGGCGCAGGATGCCGCGGAGCGGCTTTTTGAAATCAGCGCTACGGGCATGGACGCACCGGCTTTAGCGAAGTATATACGTCTGAGCAGCATGCTTTTATATGCTTTGCAAAAGGCGACCTCGGATCCCTTGCCATTTGAACGGCTCCTCTCTTATTTACATGAACGATTGGAGCAGGTGTCCGAAAAAGTACTGATTTCCCTGACAATCCAGCGTCAAGCCATCAAAGCCCAAATCCAGAACCGCACCACGATGGTCGGGATGGTACATCCAAGATTGCTCGATTTGATTGCTCTGGTGAAAGAACGCATGGCCGTACAGCAGAAGATCGCCGCTGTGCGCGCCTTGGATTTCAAGGCGGGCGATCTGACCGTTCTGGCCGATCGTTTCGAAATAACCGGTGATGCTGCAGATAAAGTTTTCCGATCATTGGAAACCTGTTTTGACGACCGCGGCAGTTTCAATCGATCTCGTTTTGCTGCTTGCATCGATACTTTCGCCCGATTTGCAAACGGCGTTTTTGAAATGGTGTGGTGCATTCTAAGACATGCTCCCAACGCTGATGACCGCTTTAGTTTTCTGAATGCATTGCCATTGCTGGCCGATCGTTTGCCTGACCCCAAGCGTGCACTCGCTTTTTTATTATGCGACCTTTTCCAGTCACCGCTTCGGGTGGAAGCCAGTGACCGGAACGCCTTCGGACTGGCGAGCCAAATGTTGCGTACCCATAACCAAGAAGGCCATATCGACCTTCGCAGCACTCCCGAAGATGTACTGGCCGTCCGGAACAGTCTGAACACTGAAATCGTACGCTATGCCGCCTGGCGGATGGATATCGATGCGCTGCGTGTTTTAACAAAATTCGATGCGATTCAAGATGCGTTGCGCCGTTGTGTTTTGAACTCCACCCCGGCCCCGCTCCGCCCGGGCCGCATCCCGGGTTTTCAGTTTCTTCTGACCTTGGAGCGCGAAGGGCTGATTTTCATATCCCTTGCAGGGGGCAAGACAGCGCGTATGGTGCTGCGCAAAGCGTTTGCTTTTTATGCAGATCCCCAAAGTGAAATTTACCAGGATCCTCGTTTCTCAACCTATCTGTCCGACATTGTGGCGCATCTGCGGATCGTGCTACGGGGCATGGGGCGATTGGGGGAACCGCAGGACCTCGATCAACTCAAATTATTGGAGCAGTCCGCGCCGCAGCTTATGGCTTTGGATGCCGATCCTGCTTTCGCCCGTCGGGTCAAACAAACATTGCAGTGGGTTGCGCCCGTGATACGGGTCATTCAGGCTCGGTTAAATCAAGATGAGCCTGCATGACCCTTGAGATGAACCACTTGCCTGAAGGTCAGCTGACTTCATGCTGCTTGTCGATATAGAACGCCGGAGAGAGGTCCACGATGGAGACGCAGCCCCAAAATCCCTTCCGTGCGGATCTGGTCTGCCAGATCCTGATTAAAAATAAACTGCTGACCGCCACGAATGCCAAGGAGATTTTGCGCAAGAAAGATGCCTTGTTGCAAAAACTGGAGAAAGCCAGGGCCAAAAAATATGAACATATACCCGCGGCTGAGTTGATCGCCAACCGGCTGTCCATCGTGGATGTCATTGCATCTTTGAATCTGAGCCGCCTGGACAATCCCAGCTTGCCCCTGGATGAAGAAACCATATACCAGTCATTGGCGCAATCCTGGAAAGTGCCGTTTTACAAAATCGATCCCCTTAAGCTCGATCTGAATATCGTGACCAGCACCATTCCGCGTTCCTTTGCCATGAAGCATCTGGCATTGCCGGTGGACGTCAAAGACGGTGTGCTGACGGTTGCCATGTCCGATCCTTTCAACCTGGAGGTGTTGGACGATATTGCCATGGCCAGCAAGTTGCGCGTGCAGCTGGTGGTGAGTCCCAAATCGGAGATCATCAAATTTATCAACGAGTTCTTCGGCTTCAAGCGCTCCATTGTGGCTGCCCAGGACCAATTCGGCGGTCCCAGTGTGGACCTGGGCAATTTGGAACAGTATGTGCGCCTGCGTGCCGCAGACGAATTGCCTTCCAACGATCAGCACATCGTAAACGCCGTCAATCATCTTTTTCTATATGCCTTTGACCAAAAGGCCAGCGACATTCATATTGAACCCAAAAGGGACATTTGTCTGGTCCGCATGCGCATAGATGGGGTTTTGCACACGATCTACAAATTGCCCAAAGCCGTTCATTCAGCCATCATCAGCCGCATCAAAAATCTCGCCCGAATGGACATGGCCGAAAAAAGGCGGCCGCAGGACGGCCGCATCAAAACAGACAAGGGCGAGGTCGAAGTGGAGATCCGGGTTTCAACCGTGCCGGTCGCTTTTGGTGAAAAGGTGGTTATGCGCATTATGGACCCGGACATCCTGTTCCGGGATTTACCAGAGCTCGGTTTCTCCACGGTTGATTTGGAACGCTATCAGGGCCTCATAACGATGCCGCACGGGATTATACTGGTATGCGGACCAACCGGCAGCGGCAAATCAACCACGCTCTATTCCACCTTAAGCAAGGTCAACAGCCCCGGCATCAACATTGTCACTCTGGAAGAGCCCATCGAAATGATCCATGAAAGCTTTAACCAGATTGCCGTACAAACTTCTGTTGGTATTACGTTCGGTTCGGTATTGCGCAATATTTTGCGGCAGGATCCCGATGTGATCATGATCGGGGAAATGCGTGATCTGGAGACAGCGGAAAATGCCATACAGGCCGCCCTTACCGGACATTTGGTCTTTTCAACGCTTCACACCAACGATGCACCATCCGCCCTTATGCGGCTTTTGGATCTGGGGGTGCCCCATTTTCTAATTCAGGCCACCCTGGTCGGTGTTCTGGCCCAACGCTTGGTCAGAAAAATCTGCAATTACTGCAAAGAACCGTTCGAAATCGATGGGGAGGAGTTAAAGTCGCTTGGGTTGGATTTGAATCGCAACGGGAGCTTGACGCTCTATAGGGGCAAAGGCTGCGAAAAGTGCCGCGGTACAGGATACCTGGGAAGAACCTGTATTTTGGAATTGATGCAATATACCGATTCGGTGCGACGATTGACAACGTCAGCGGCAGATATGGCAGCCGTCCGCAATAAAGCGCGCGAAGAGGGCATGCGCACCCTGCGTGAAAGTGCCGTCGATAAATTTCTGCAAGGTGTCACCACCTATCAAGAAGTACTGCGCGTGACATGGGAACACTTCTAGTCGTCGTTGATACCGTTACAGCTGGCCGGTGAGAACAACGAACGCCTTTCTAAGCAGGACACTGCTTTCGATTTGACTTTAATGAAAAACGGTTTCGCACAAGCGCCATCTAAGGTGTCTGAAATCGTTCGCCGGGTGTTATCTTTTGTATATTGTGGTTTATCACTACCGTCGAGGTGGTCTGTTCGGTGTGCAATACGAATACTGAACCGCAATATATACGCTCCAGGTCGACCACTCCCCCCTTGAGCGCCGCTACAGTTGCCTTCTCCTGCTTGTATATATTGTATATCTGTCCCGGCAAGATATTGTCTTGAATGCCTTTATCAATAAAGGCGATGAAATAGTCGCCGAGAAGTTTGCTGTGATTTTCGCCCGCGATGATTTGACCGTCGATGCCCTGCGTGCTGTCGACCACGGGCATGTACGGTTTTTTGGAATCATAGGCCATCACCAAATCTTCCAGAAGGATGGCGCGATAGGATTTCATTACCTTGGCGACGGCGAAATCGGCCTCATTTTTGGTCAGCTCGATGAGGCCAACCAACAGATGCTGGGTACCGATTGTGGTAATTGATTTCGGGTCGTCGGTTGGCTGAAGGGTTCGGTAGACCGTCATGCGGGTGCCGGGCGCGAATGCCTCGGCGCTGCTGGAATCGTTATAGCGAAGATAAACGATATCGCCTTTGCTGATGAGACGTTTATCACCCACGCATTTAATGATCGTTCCCAGGGGCTGGACAGCCGGTTTGCGGATAAAACCGACTTGATCGATGTTGGAATATAAGAACTCGATGACCGGTTGGGCTTCTTTCGAAGGAGTACTGGCCTCCGCCTGAGGTGCCGCCATGGGGATTTCTTTTGAAGGGGGCTCGGAAACCCGATGCTGCTCGGTTTTTCTGAAAAGACGGATACGCTCTCCCGGATAGATCCAATGGGGATTGGGAAGCTGCTTGTTTTCGCGCCAAAGATCCGGCCATTGCCATGGCGTATCACTGAACCTTTGAGAAAGATCCCACAGGGTATCGCCTTCTTTGACGGTGTAGTAAAATCCGGCCTCGTAATCGATAGGCGTAGCGTTTGTTTCATCGGCGGCTGTCAAGGAAGGGGTGGCGGCAAACAAAACCCAGCTGATCAACAGCAGCATCGGTCCCAGGGTGCGGCATCGTGTCCTGATCTTCATTGATACAATCCCCATCTGTTTTCGGTTCGGAATCTTGAGTTTACTTTTGATTTCAGTAACCTGGTTCATTGAGCGTTGTCAATATGACGATTCGGGAGTTCATAGATCCCGTTACATCTGCATCTAGAAATTATGCAATTATCGCACCAAAAAAGAACCTCCGTGTAATCAGACACGGAGGTTCGTATTGATTCAACCGGCTCGTAACAGCGATTTACATCATACCGCCCATACCGCCCATACCGCCCATGCCGCCCATACCAGGGCCTCCGCCGGGCATTGGCTCGGGTTTTTCTTCAGGTTTTTCGGCCACCATGGCTTCCGTGGTCAACATCAAAGAGGCCACGCTGCCGGCATTTTGGAGGGCAAAGCGCACCACCTTGGTCGGATCGATGACGCCGGCTTCAATGAGATCTTCATAGGTGTTCGTTTCGGCATTGTAGCCGAAGGCGCCTTCACCGGCTTTGATTTTATCGATAACGACCGACCCTTCGAACCCGGCATTGTTGGCGATTTGACGCAAAGGTTCTTCAATGGCGCGCATAACGACCTTGACACCGAGTTTCTGGTCCGCTTTTACTTTCAGTTTCTCCAGAGCGGGCAGCGTTCTCACCAGAGCCACTCCGCCACCGGGCACGATGCCTTCCTCGACGGCCGCCCGGGTAGCGTTCAGGGCGTCTTCAACGCGCGCTTTCTTTTCTTTCATTTCGGTTTCGGTGGCGGCGCCGACATTGATGACAGCAACGCCGCCGATCAATTTGGCCAACCGCTCCTGCAGTTTTTCGCGGTCGTAATCCGATGTGGTCTCTTCGATCTGGGCGCGAATCTGCTTGACGCGTCCCTCCAAGGCCGAGCGTGCGCCTGCGCCATCAACGATGGTGGTGTTGTCTTTGTCGATGGTCACCCGCCGGGCTTTTCCCAGATCGGACAATGTCAGGTTTTCCAGTTTGATGCCCAAGTCTTCGGATACGACCTGGCCACCGGTCAGGATGGCGATGTCTTCCAGCATGGCCTTGCGGCGATCGCCGAATCCCGGCGCCTTTACCGCCGCCACCTGCAGCGTGCCGCGCAATTTGTTGACCACCAGGGTGGCCAGGGCTTCACCATCAACGTCTTCAGCGATGATGAGGAGAGGTTTACCCATTTTGGCCACCTGTTCCAAAACGGGCAGCAAATCTTTCATGTTGCTGATCTTCTTTTCGTTAATCAATATAAACGGGTCTTCCAATGAAGAAACCATTTTTTCCGGATCGGTCACAAAATAAGGCGATAGATAACCACGATCGAACTGCATGCCTTCCACTACATCCAGTGTGGTTTCCATCGCTTTGGCTTCTTCAACGGTGATGACGCCTTCTTTACCGACTTTGTTCATTGCCTCGGCAATGATGTTGCCGATGGTCTCGTCATTGTTGGCCGATATTGTGCCCACCTGGGCAATTTCGCGTTGATCCTTGGTGGGTTTGCTCATTTTATGAAGTTCTTTAACGGCCACTTCGATGGCTTTTTCAATGCCGCGTTTAAGGGCCATGGGATTGTTCCCGGCAGCCACCAGTTTCTGGCCCTCTTCATAAATGGCTCTGGCCAGAACGGTAGCCGTGGTGGTGCCGTCGCCGGCCATATCGCTGGTCTTACTGGCGACCTCTTTGACCATTTGGGCACCCATATTTTCAAATTTGTCTTCGAGTTCGATTTCTTTGGCCACTGTGACGCCGTCTTTAGTAACCGTAGGAGAACCCCATGATTTATCGATTACCACATTGCGTCCTTTAGGCCCAAGGGTCACCACTACGGCATCCGCGAGCGTTCTGACGCCTTTAAGCATCGCTTCGCGGGCTTTCATGTCGTACTTGATTATTTTCGCGGTCATTTGCTTTCCTCCATTCATTGTTGCGGGTATGCTTAACCGATGACGCCCAGAACGTCGTCTTCACGCATGATCAGGTACTCCTCACCTTCAATCTTCACCTCGGTACCGGCATACTTGCCGAACAGGATGCGATCACCCTGTTTGATTTCCAACGGGACGCGTTTGCCGTCTTCACCCACTTTTCCGTTGCCCACGGCCACGACCTTCCCTTCCGCCGGTTTTTCCTTGGCCGTGTCCGGAATGATGATGCCGCCTTTGGTGGTCGTTTCTTCTGCAACCCGTTGAACAAGAATGCGGTCCTGCAATGGTCTGAGTTTCATCTTTCTCATCTCCTTTTTTATGGCAATCTGAATTGGGTTGAAAACCCATCCTGAGTTACACTTAACGTCGCACTGTGTACGTCCCTTTGCTGTCGGTCACCCCCCTCCTGAGTACGAATCCAAAATCATTCCGGGTTTTCTGTGAAAGAGGGTGCGATTCCAGCACTGAGCATTTGCGCAAGGAAAAGCCCGGCCTCTTATTCTTAGAAACACCGGTCTTGAACTTAATCGTCGTTGCTTGATGTACCTTCAGTGGTTGGCTTAGATTCGCCGGATTCGGCAGTTTTGGAGGCTGTTTCAGGTTTTTGGGCGTTGCTCTGAGTTTTCGATTTTCCGGCATAATCGGTTACATACCAACCCGTGCCCTTTAAATGAAATGAACTCTGGGAAATGAGTTTATGCAGTTTTCCAGAGCAATGGTTGCATCGGGTCAGGGATTCATCGGTTATTTTTTGCAGCACCTCTTCAACTCTGCCACAATGATCGCATTGATATTCGTAGATGGGCATTGCCTGTGCAACCTCCTTCGGGAATTAAGGGGCGGCGTTTGAAAAGCACTTAAACCCCTGATGCAAATGAACTTTTCCCAACCGGAAGGCCTCCGGTGGGAAATTTTGGCCAAATATAGTAAACTATTGAACAATGTCAAGCTTGGAGTGCATAAAATCCCCAACCTATTTGGGTTGGTTGGGTTGGCTGGGGACATGGTGTTGGAGAAAAAGGTTAATGGATTATTGATCACTCAGGCTTTCTATGGGCAATTGCCAGCGGTGGTAATAATCGATCACGGCATCAACGCCGGGCAAACGAATCGGGATGAGAATCTGGCGCGTGATTTCATGCACGCGGTGCTCTTCAATGAGTTTTTCACCCCGGGAGGCATGGAAATTCTGCAGAAACTTGCTGAAACGGACGATATGCACCAATTCGTGGATGATAATGTACAGCCCGAACGGTAACGGCGTCAGTTCGCGGCTGCTGCGCAACGCTTTTAGAATGGCCGGATCTTGAAGGCATATTTTATAAAAGTCGTATACTTCCGATCCGAGTGTGGAGCCCTTCCGTTGACCCTCATAGCGTATGATTTGGGCGAAGGGGCCGTCTACCTGCTCTTCAGGGGAAAGGTCCATCAAGGTTTTGACATCGTATTTAGGCCGCAGCCACTGGCTGGCGGACATCTTAAAATGGTTGCTGACCAGCTCTTCGGCCATTGTGACCGCTTGGTTGATGATTTGAATTTCATCGGCGTTGAAATGCCGGTCGGTCCGCGATTCGCTCATAAAAGCGCCATTAACACACAAGGGTAACGATTTCAAGCAGGTATGCGGGTGAACGCGTGAGACACACCTTTCAAGGTGGGGTTTTCACTTGTTCCAGGCACAATTAATGCGTGCTGCTTTGTTCTGACATGCGTTGTCAGAGGTTGGGGTTTGCCGCGGCTGAAAAACCTATGGACAACCGGCTCGCATGAGTGGTATGAAGACGGGCAAAATCGAAGCGAGAGGGGGTGACCGATTGGGCAGCGTTATTAAGAAGCGCAGGAAAAAAATGCGAAAGCACAAACATCGCAAGCTGTTGGCGCGCACGCGACATCAGCGCAGAAAGGGCAAGTAATGTTTGCTGCGATTGAGTATAACGGCAAGTCTTAAGAAAAGCACCGCTGGTTTTTGCTTGCATCCGCGGTGCTTTTGTTTTTAACACAGCGTTATTTTGTAACCGAATACCTTTTCAGAAGCCTGAATAGATCCGATTCTGTGGAGAGGATCAAACTGCTGTTTTTATCCAGTACTTCCGAATAAATCTCCAAAGTCTTGATGAAGGAGTAGAATTCCGGATCGACGGCAAACGCCTCCGCGTAAAGGCGGGTGGATTCAGCATCCGCCGAGCCCTTAAGTTCTTGTGCTCTTCGATATGCTTCCGATTCGATCCGCTTCAGATCGAGTTCCTTATCGCCTAATATTTTTTGGGCTTCACCCTGGCCTTCCGAGCGAAATTTCTCCGCTATCTGCTTGCGTTCGGCAATCATGCGGCCGTAGACGGACTTGCGCACTTCTTCTACGTAATCGATGCGCTTGATTTTGACATCCACCAGAGTAATCCCGAATTGATTAAGCTTGGCTTCAGCCTGTTGCAATATCAACGCTTCTATCTGGTTGCGGCCCATGGCGACGGAGTAACTCACCGGTTTTTCTTTAATAAGATCTTCCAAGCCGGCTTCAAGGATGTCCAATTCCCGATTGGTGTTGCGCACCGCCTCAATCAGCCGGTTGGAGGTAATCAGGTTGCGCGCGGCCGGATCGATGATTTCATTGAGCCGGTTGATGGCCATGCGCCTGTCAGTGCCGATGGTTTTTAAAAAAAGCACCGGGTCGACGATTTTCCAGCGGGCAAATGTGTCCACAGTTATGTATGTTTTATCTTTGGTTGGTATCTGGCCGGGGTCACCATCCCATTCCTGCAGGTTCTTCGGGTAGGTAATCGCTTTTTCGAACAAGGGGATCTTAGCGTGCAGGCCTGGTTTTTCGACAACCCGCTTCACTTTGCCGAAAAGGGTGACAACCACTTGTTCCGTCTCGTCAACCGTGTATACAGACATCAAGCCGACGATGACAACCACTGCAGCCAGAAGGGCGATGAAGGTTTTCTGATTCATTTTTCGGTACCTTGTTGTTGTTCTCTACCAAAATTCAAAAGGGGCAGTAGATTTTTCTGATCGGAATCCACGATATATTTCGGTCCGAGCTTGGGCAAAAGCTCCTTGATGGCTTCCAGGTAGAGGCGTCGTTTGGTTACATCCTTGGATTTGGTGTACTCCGCATAGAGGGAGTTGAAGCGAGAGGCATCGCCTTGGGCGCGATTGATGCGGTCCAGGGCATACCCTTCGCTTCCCTTGATGGTTCTTTCGGCCAGGCCGCGGGCCGACGGTATGGCTTTGTTGTAATCTTCCTTTGCTTGGTAAATTAGTTTTTCTTTTTCCTGGATGGCCTGGTTGACTTCATTGAAGGAGGACTGCACCGGTGTGGGCACGTTTGTGCGTTTCAGCTCAATCGTGACCACCTGAATACCACTTTCCGCTTCATCCAGTTCGGTTTGCAGCACCAATTTGGCCTCGTCGGCAATCTCCTGTCTTTTTGTGATCACCTCGTTGATGCTGCGGTCGCCGACCACCAGACGCATGCTGGCTTCGGAAAGATCACGCAGCAGGCCGCGGACATCTTTAACTTTGAAAAGGAAGTTGTAGGGATCTTTGACCTTGTATTGGACGATCCAGGGCACCACAGCCACATTCAGGTCGCCTGTCAGCATCAGCGACATCCCCACATCCTCTCCAATTTGGACTGCGGCTTGATGCGCTTCGGATCGGTCGGGAAGGCCGAATTCCTCATGGAAGATTTTCTCCTGCGGAATTTTACTGACGTGTTCAACGCCGAAAGGAAGTTTGAAATTCAATCCGGGCTGCGCAATGCGGACGAATTCGCCAAACCGCTGCACGACCCCCACCGAACCGGTATTTATCGTAAAAAAACTGGAATATGCAACTGCAGCCACCACAATAAAGGCCGCCACCAAGATCATTCCTCCGGGGATTTTCATGTTTTTAAATTGTTTGAGGATCTCGTCCATCTGGGGCGGCTGTCCACTCCTGTGTTGCTGATTTAACTTTTCCCAATCCCATGCCATGATCGCATCACCTGTCTTTCTTTGCATTTGGTCGCTTGGAAGCTTTGAATTCCGAATTTCAAGGACTGCGCCATTGGGGCGGTAATGCTCGCCGTCGGCGTATCACATTGATTACTCGTAATAAAATCAGCCTCTTTAACAAGGCCCTACTTTAAAGCGACACTGGTTTGAAGTCAAGGAAAAACGGCCTACAGGCGAATGCGGGTTCATGCATTGCAAAGTTTTTAAATCTGCATTAAAGGATCGAGATGCTGATTCGGGTCTTCGAAAGTGCAAAGCGTCGCAAGTAAATTTCTTTACTCATCAGTCCTTCAAACAGAGATTAAAGCGGACTACAATGGCAGAGAAGCGGGCACGCCGAAAAACTTTTGTCTCTATCGGGACGGTGATCGAAAAGGTGCTTCAGCAACACCGGCCGCTCAACGATCAGTCTCTGGTTCAAGTCTGGAAGATTTGGGAACAGGCGGTCGGGCCGGCCGTTGCGGCCAATGCGCGTCCGGTGGCATTCAGGGGTGATTTACTTCTTGTGCATGTCACTTCTTCGACCTGGTTGCATCACCTCCATTTTCTTGAAAAAGAGATGATCGCCAAAATCAACACAGCCATGGGCGACACGCGGATCAGCAACATCAAACTGAAAGTGGGAACATTTTAAGTTCATGGCCGAGCTGACCCGGGATACTTTTTTCGATGGCCGTTTAATTGTGACGCAACCGCGTGATGGATACCGTTTTTCCATTGATGCGATTCTGCTGGCAGCTGCGGTGGCGCCGCAGCGGGGAAATAGCATATTGGATCTGGGTACCGGGTCCGGTATCATACCGCTCATCCTGGCCTTGCGCCATCCCGATGTCCATATCAGCGCAGTGGAGATCCAACCCGAACTGGCCGGAATTGCAGTAAGAAATGTTGATGAGAACCAAAGCCGCCTGCAAATTACTGTGGTCCATGCCGACATGCGCTCGCTGCCGAACAATGAAATCAAGGGACCGTTCGACTGGGTGATCAGCAACCCGCCTTACCGCAGCCCACATTCGGGAAGAATTAATCCCAACAGACAGCGCGCCTTGGCGCGGCATGAAATCACGATAGACTTGCCAGAAGTCTTGGCATGCGCAAAACGCATGCTGCGCACGGGAGGCCAATTTGGGACCATCTATCCGGCCGAACGGGCCATCGAACTCGCGGATCAAATGCGCCGGGCGGACATAGAGCCCAAGCAGATCCGAACCGTGCATTCGCACAGCGGCCAAGATGCCAGACTGGTGTTGGTGCAAGGCATTAAGGGAGGCCGAGCGGGCCTGCGCATCGCAGCCCCGCTGGTTGTCTATCAGCCCGGCGGCGATTATACCGAAGCGGTCCAGGCGATGATGAAACCCTGAACGGGAAGCGCAAAGCACCAAATAGTGGAACAGCTATTCGATAAGTATTCCATTTTCGATCGTGTGAACGAATGCTGCCGCGCGCAGGCGGAAGGGCAAATCAGAACACCTACCCCAGGCGGAATTGCTTGCTTCAATTTCGCACGCACACTTCAAACCGTGTTGTTGACACTGCCCCACAAACAGGCTATTGAACCGAACCTGCACGCAGCCCTTTTCTCTGGAGAGGTTGCCGAGTGGTTGAAGGCCCCGCTCTCGAAAAGCGGTATCCCGTTTACCCGGGATCGTGGGTTCGAATCCCACCCTCTCCGCCACCCCAATCCGGCGCCCCGCCGGAGAATAAGCGGATGGGCTGCAGGCATGACAATGCTTGATCACGGAGAGATGTCCGAGCTGGCCGAAGGAGCACGACTGGAAATCGTGTGTGCTGTTAATAGCGGCACCGTGGGTTCGAATCCCACTCTCTCCGCCACAGCCTAAACGGCACCTAAACACAGCGGGCGCATGATCATTCCCTCCTTCCTACCTTCAGATAGATTCGTAAGCGTGTCCCTCATCGAATAATCATTTGCGAATTTCGGTTGCGCCAACGATCAGGATCCTGAACTGCGGTCTCAGTCAACCCAAAAGGGCCTCTGCCCATTCGAGCAACATCAAAACAGGAAAAGCAGCCCGAATGTTGCGCAAGACACTTATGTGCGCTATAAAACCCGGGTGAGTTGCAAGAGACTTTCCGCGAGGTTGGAAATTTTATGAGCTACCTGGTGTTTGCACGCAAATATCGGCCACAAAACTTCGATGAAGTAGTCCAGCAGGAGCATGTGACCCGCACGCTGAAGAACGCCATCAGCGCGGGAAGAGTGCCTCATGCGCTTTTATTTACCGGGCCGCGCGGGACCGGCAAAACCACCGTGGCGCGCATTTTTGCAAAAGCTATGAATTGCGCGCAAGGCCCCACCCCAACGCCGTGTAATGCCTGTCGTTCCTGCGATGAAATCACCAACGGTCATGCCGCGGATGTTTTCGAAATCGACGGGGCTTCCAATAACAGTGTGGATCAGGTTCGTGAACTGCGCGAGAATCTCAAATACATGCCGGCGCACAGCCGCCATAAAATTTACATCATCGACGAAGTGCATATGCTCAGTTTGGCAGCATTCAATGCACTGCTCAAAACTTTGGAGGAGCCCCCCGCGCATGTGCTGTTTGTTTTTGCCACCACCGATCCGCACAAAATCCCGGTCACCATTTTATCCCGGTGCCAGCGCCATGATCTGAGAAGGATTGATCTGTCGGCCATATCGGATCAGATGCGCCGGATCTGCGATCAAGAAAGCGTGGTGATAGACGATGCGGGCTTGACCATGATTGCCCGGGAAGCGGGCGGCAGCATGCGCGATGCCTTGAGCCTGCTGGACCATGTGTTTGCGTGCGCCGAAGGCCCTATAAAAACCGATCTGATCGCCGAGCTTCTGGGCTCTGCCGAACGCAGACAGCTCTTTGAACTATCCGCGGCCGTCTTTGCACGTGACATCGCGCAGGTTCTTGCAATGATCGATACGGTATGGCGTCGGGGATTGGAAATGAAGCGGTTTTATTGCGACCTGCTGTCCCATTTTCAAAGCATGGCCATTATAAAACTCGGCGACAAGGCGGTGCGACTCGTCGATCTGCCCGCCCATGAAATTAAGCAGATGCAATCTCAAGTCCGGGATGTTTCGGACGGTTTTCTGACCCAAGCATTGGATCTGCTCTTTCAGATCGAGCCGTCGATCAAGTGGTCCGCCCAACCCAAATTGGCTTTGGAGATGGTATTTTTGAAACTGTTCCAATCGCCGCCGGCTTTGTCCGTGGAGAACCTGATCAAGGGGCTGGATCAGCTTCGATCCGTAGCACATCCGGCTGAACGGACGTCATCCCAGGAAATGGGGCCTCGTGAATCCCCCCCATCTTCCCAGGAGCAAGAAGATCAATCACTCTCAAGGCAAACCGCCCCCACAGAACCGGCGCGCGCGGATGCCCGCCCCTCATGCGTCGCTGCTCCACTTGGGGCGCCATTATGGGATTGTGTCGTCCGCCACGTAATTGCAGACAAACCCCCGTTGGGGGCGTTTTTGAACAAATGCCGGGCCTCTTTTCCGGAGGAAACACGACTGGAACTTGAGGTATGCGGAAACGATTTTACCTTTAAAAATGTTCAAAAAAATGCGGATTACTTGGAAAAGATATGTGCCGACCTTTCCGGCAAGCCCATAAAGATAGTCCTGACAGCCAATTGCGAGGATACGGGTGGAAAGCGCAAAGAGAAAATGAAAACCGAGCGTCTGAAGCAAAAAGCATTGACCGATCCGCTGGTAATGGAAGCTGTCGAGTTGTTCCGCGGCAAGGTTGTGGATATTAAAGTTATTTAGGAGGATCACATGAAGGGTATGGGAAACATGATGAAGCAGGCGCAAAAGCTTCAATCCAAAATGCTCAAGCTTCAAGAAGAACTTGCTGAAAAAACAGTCGAAAGCTCATCGGGCGGTGGTATGGTCAAAGTTGTGGCCAATGGCCGCCAGCAACTGGTCTCCATCGCCATCGACAAAGAAGCGGTCGATCCGGATGACGTCGATATGTTGCAGGACATGATTTTGGCGGCCGCCAATGATGCTTTGAGCAAGGCGCAGGAAATGGTGGCCGCTGAAATGGGCAAGTTGACCGGTGGATTCAATTTGCCTGGGTTCATGTAACCGACGGAGTGTTTCACCATTTGAAGCGGCGACTAGGCAGAAATGTTGTCGAACGAGAATAGATCATGCAGCATTACCCGAAATCCATTCGAAACCTCATTCAAAATTTGGCCAAGCTTCCGGGTGTGGGTGAAAAGACCGCCGAGCGGCTGGCGATACATATTCTTCGCCGTCCCCAAAACGAAGCTGAACACCTCGCCCAAAGCATTCTGGCGGTCAAACAGAGCGTCCGGTTATGCGCCTCGTGCTACGGGCTCAGCGATGCTGAGCATTGCCACATCTGTGAAAACCCCGCCCGTGACCCGGCGATCCTGTGCGTGGTCGAACAGCCCGCCGATATGATTGCCATCGAAAAATCAAGCGCCTTTGGAGGGATGTATCACATTCTGGGAGGGGCGCTGGCACCTATGGAAGGGGTGGGGCCGGAAGACCTGCGCATTGGTGAATTGTTGGAACGCGTGACCTCCAAGGGTATCAAGGAGGTCATCCTGGCGACCGGCACAAGCGTGGAAGGTGAATCCACAGCCGCCTTCATTGCCCAGCAATTGTCCGGAAGCGATGTCCGTGTGACACGGATCGCTTCCGGTGTGCCTGTAGGCGGCGATTTGAAATATATCGATAAAATGACGCTCAAGTGCGCTTTGGACGGCCGCCATGTCCTCTGATCGGCGTCACGCTTCCGATTTCTTCCAATGCACCCAATGTGGTCATTGCTGCAGTGGATACGGTGGCACCTTTGTCGGCGAGCGTGATATTGAGGCGATCGCCGAGTACCTGGGTCTGCCCGCAAAAGAAGTGCGCGAGAGATTCTGCGTGTTGTCCGCCAACAGGTCCGTTTTAGCCCAGGGCGCCGACGGCTACTGCATTTTCTGGGAGAAGATTTGCACCATTCATCCGGTAAAACCGCTGATGTGCAGGCGCTGGCCCTTCATCCCCAGTCTGCTGGTGGATGTCACCAACTGGCAAATCATGGCCGATTCCTGCCCGGGCATACATCGGGGGGTGGATACAAAGGCGCTGCTCGCATATGCGCACGCTGTGATCGGCAGCACCCCAAAGGATTAAGGCCGGGCTGGGCACTGGCGCGTTAAGGCGCTCACCGAGGACGCGCCGGACGTGCCGGCCGCGGGCGACAAAGGATCTCCATGATCGGCGTATTTGATTCCGGAATTGGTGGATTGACTGTGGTGCGAGCGCTGCTGGAGCGGCTCCCCGGTCACGCTATCACCTATTTGGGGGATACTGCGCGAACGCCTTACGGCAGTAAAAGTGCGGATACCATCATTCGGTACTCCATCAACAATATCGAATTTTTGATACGCAAAGGCGCCCGGCTCATCGTCATCGCTTGCAATACGGCTTCCAGTTATGCGTTTGAGGCCGTTCGGAATCGGTTCAAGATACCCATCTTCGAGGTGATCGGGCCGGGTGCGCATTTGGCCGTCCAGTATTCGCGCAGGTTACGGATCGGCGTGATCGGCACACGTGCAACAGTGGCCAGCGGCGTGTATGAAGGGCATGTCCGGCGAATCAATCCAGGTGCCAAAGTCTTTGCCGTTTCTTGTCCCCTGCTCGTTCCCCTGGTGGAAGAGGGGTGGATCAGTAAGCCCGAAACAGCCATGATCGTCCGGAAGTACATGCATCCTTTAAAAACAAAGCAGATAGACACCTTGATCTTGGGGTGTACCCATTACCCCGTATTGAGAGGCGTGATTCAGCGCAAGATCGGCGCTCGCGTCGTTTTGGTGGATTCAGCCCAGGCCATTGCCGAAAGAGTGGGCGATTTCCTGAAAGCGCCCGGATCAAACCCCGCACCCATCCCGCAAGGCCAACTTACCATTTTTGTCACCGATATTGCAGAGCAGTTTCGCAAAACCGCCCATTTGATCCTCGGACAGCCCCTTCCCATTCATCAGGCCGACCTCTAGGTTTTGTTGGATTTATTGAGTTGTTGGTTTTGTTTGAGTTCGTCTTAGCCATTAATTGGCCAAAGCGTTTGGTTTACTTATCGGAGTGAGTACGAAAAGGAAAAGCGCCGCGGGAATGGGGATTTGCAGCTTGTGCCGCAATCGGAGACCTTCAGGCCTGCATCGGCCCTTCTATTTAGGCTGGTTTTTCAACGGGTGCTCAGCAGCTTAAGGCCAAGGCAATCCGCTCTTCAGGCGAAAGTTCCGTGCGGTTCAGGACGGCGCGCATGGACACCAGACGTTCCTCTAATGCAGCCACCATCATTTCAAGGTTCTGAATGGTTTCACACGAGGTCTGTTCAGTCACCTCCATGGCGAAACGCAAATCACTGGCGTTTTTCATCAAGTTCTTCAGATTCTGAATCTTTGCCAGGCGCAATAACAATTCATCGAAATTGATCGGCTTCTGCAAATAGTCGGTGGCCCCCTTTTTCATGGCGCAGATAGCGTTGTCGATAGTCCCATGGGCGGTCACGAGGATGACTTCGGTTTTGAGGTTGTGTTCTTTTGCTGTTTCCAGTACCCCGATACCGTCGATGCCGCCGGGCATCATCATATCGGTTATCACAACATCGTAGAGGGTTTGGCTGATCATTCGCACGGCATCCACGCCGGATTCGGCGGTTTCCACCTGAAACTCATCATTGGACAGCCGCTTGTATATCAGTGCACGGGTGACCGGGTCGTCGTCGACGACTAGAATCTTTAGCTCTTGCATTCGTTTTCCTCCTCAGACTGCCAACAACTCTTTATCCGCAATCAGCGCAATTGGTAAAAGATCGACTTTAAGTGGCGCTTGGGAATAAAACGCGGGCATACGCCGGTCAACGATTCGGTTGAGCCGATGATCAAATAACCGTCCGATTCCAAAGCATCCGCGATTCTATTGAAAATGGCCACGCGATCCTCGAGCTTTAAATAGATGGCCACGTTGCGGCAGAAAATGATGTCAAATTTGCCCAATCCGGCAAATGACTCCATCAAATTGATCTTTCGAAAAGTGGCCATGGAGCGGATTTCGTCATTGATCTTCCAGTTTTCGCCGCAGCTGGAGAAAAAACGCTGCAGACACTCGCGCGGCAAACCGCGCTCGATCTCGAATTTGTTATAAATGCCGTAGCTGGCCTGTTTAATGGCGGCATCGGAGATATCGGTGCCGATCAGCTTGATAATATAATTATGATGTTGGCCCAACAACTCTTTCAGCACGATGGCTATGCTGAAGACCTCCTGTCCTGTCGAACAGGCCGCGCTCCAGATGCGGATGGGCAAGGGCGCGCCCTTCGGCGCCGTCGCCGACCGCTTGTCGATGACCTCGGGAATCATTTTGTGCTTGAGCAGTTCAAACGGGCTGTGATCCCTGAAAAAAAGGGTTTCATTGGTGGTGATGCCGTCGATGATTTCTTTTTCCAGCTTCTTGGAGGAATCCGATTTGGCCTTGTAGTAAAAGGCCGTGAAAGAATCACAACCTTCTCTTTCCAGCAACTTTCCCAGCCGGGTTTCCAGCAGATAGGCTTTGGAAGGTTCGATATGGATGCCGCACAAAGAATAAATATAATTCGAGAAAAGCTGGACTTCCGTTTGCGATATTTTAACCGCCTTCTTGATCGCCGGAAATACGTAGGCAGGGCTGACCGGAGAGGCGGATGGAGCGGAAGCAGCCGGAGGTTTGCGGGAAAAATTTCCAGGCATATTAGAACTCATTTCGGATAGGCGCTCATCATTGCTGATGATGATTCTGTTCGATTGCTCGGGTTCCAATCAATGATGGCGTTCTTGCGACGGTCTTGATAATTTCCGCCGCGATGCGTTCAAGCGGTGCAACCACGTCCACGATGCCGATTTCAATCGGTTCCTTGGGCATGCCGAAAACAACGCACGTGGATTCATCCTGGGCGATTATGGTGGCGCCGTTGTTTTTCATCTGTTTCAAACCCTGTGTGCCGTCCGATCCCATTCCGGTCATGATGACACCGGTGGCCCGGCCGACATAATGATCGGCCACCGAGCGAAACAAGTAATCGACCGAGGGTTTGCAATTGTTCATTGGTGGATCGTCGGTGATTTTGAAGACGCGCTGTTTGCCGTCCGCACCGGCCACGATTTTCATTTGCCTCCCACCGGGTGCAATGTAAGCCACATTGGGCTGCAAAGGCTCGCCGTTTTTGGCTTCGCGGACTTCGATAGCGCACTTGCTGTTCAGGCTGTTGGCCAAGGATTGTGTAAAAAGAGGCGGCATGTGCTGGACGATGACGATTGGAACGCCAATATCGGAGGGCAACTGCGGAAGCATGCGCGCAAGCGCATTCGGTCCTCCCGTTGAGATGCCGATGGCGATAATGGCTGCGTTTGCAACAACTCCACGGCTTATCGCGGTTGTCCCGGCAACGGCCTGTCGCCGGGGGCGGATGACCTGTGCGCGTTTGGTGAATGGGGACAGCCGGTCCTTTATCCGACGGTAGCGCACAAAGGCCTTAAGCATGGGCACCAACGTGGCTTTAACCGCCTCCCGGTTTTTCGCCATCGTGCCGGACTGGGGCTTGGGTATGAAATCAAAGGCGCCCAGCTCCAGCGCGCGCATGGTCATGGCACCGCCCTCATGGGTCAAGGTGCTGAGCATGATGGCGCCGACCCGCGATGACTCCGATTGTAAATGCTGCAATACCTCCAGTCCGTTCATTTCAGGCATTTCAATATCCAGGGTCAGCAGGTCGGGTTGCAAGCTATTGATTTTGAACAGGGCGGCCTTCCCGTTGTGAGCCGTGCCGACGACCTGCACATCCGGCAATTCCATCAAAACGTCACTGACGATTTTGCGGTAAACGACCGTATCGTCGACGACCAGCACTCTCAAGGGTTCGGAAGGTAAGGTCATGGTTGTTTCGCCGGGCAATGTGCACTGATCATCGCTTCACTCCGGCGCTGATAAACTGAGGTTTCATATTTCTTCAGCCAAAACACGATCGACATCCAGAATACCGATCAAACGATCCTGCATTTTGAAGACGCCCTTGAAAAAAACGCCCTGCACGCCGCCGATATTGGCAGGCGGCGGCTCGACCCGCTGCCAATCCGCCTCGACCACATCGCCGATACAGGATACCAGCAAACCGATATGCTCATTGTCGGAATTGACAATGATGTTGCGGGATGCCTCATTGACTTCAACGGCCGTGAGTCCCAGTTTTTTGCCCAGATCGATGATCGTTACGATTTGCCCGCGGAGATTCAAAATGCCCATCACATATTCGGGGGCTTGGGGAACCTTGGTCATTTCCATCAACTTGTTGATCTCTTGAACCTTTAAAATATCCATTCCGCATAAAGCATCGCCGATATAGAAGGTGGCCAGTTCGACCGCGCCGCCCTTGCTTTTGATGTCATGCCAGGGCTTAACCGGGTGCTGTTCCTTGGGGGATGCCATTTTTTTCTACACTCCTTTCGACCTATCGCGCCGCTGTCTGGGTGTTTTTGTATGATCGATTCACGCCGCCTTTAGGAAGTCATGAATGCTTCTAATAAGACGTTCACGATCCAGCTTGATTTGGTAATCATTGATGCCCACATCCTTACCCCGCGCAATATCTTCTTCTCCAGCCAGGGTGGTCAGGGCGATTACCGGCAAATGGGCATAATTCGGATTCTGCTTGATTTTGCGAGTCAGGGCAAAACCATCCATATTGGGCATTTCAAGATCGGTCACAACCAGGGAAATGACCTCGGCATTTGCCTGGAGCAGATCCCATGCAATCATTCCGTCTTCTGCCTCCAAGACCGTGAAACCCTCTTTTTCCATAGACCCCTTCACTTGGTTACGAAAAAAATTGGAATCTTCGGCAAAAAGAATGGTAGCGGTGTTGCCTTCTTTTCTTCTCTCCAGATCAGCGGTCTTGAACCATTGCGGATTCAGCGCCTGAACGATCTCAACAATATCCACCAGAAGGGTGGTGCGGTCATTAATGATGGTGGATCCCATGACGCCGGTCTGTCGCAAAGTAACACCATCAATGTTCAAATTGGCTTCAAGCGCGTCGACCGGTCCGATGGCCAGCAGCCCGATTTCCCTGCCGGCGACAACAAATACGATCACCAGCAGATTGTCGCGATCGGACAGTGGATGGACTGTGGCCACCTCATCGATACTGAACAATGGAAGACTGCCGCCCCTGTATTTGATCACGCGCTTGCCGCCCACATGCTCGATGTCGCTGCGTTTGATTTTTTCGATACGCTCTACGAGACTCAACGGCGCGGCGAATTGGTCATTTTCGGCGCTGCGGAAGACCAGTAAAGACTGCTTGTCGCGGGAGGCACGCACAGACTCTTGTTCCGATTCTGCCACCTCAGCGGCTCGGGCGGTTCCTTCCACCGTGGACAAGCCGGCCATCTTGGCCAGGTTGGAAACGTCCAGAATCAAGGCCACGCGGCCATCGCCCATGATGGTGGCGCCGGCATACCCTTTGCATTTTTTCAGGCCTCGCCCCAGTGGTTTGACCACGATCTCTTCGGAATCGTTCAGTTGGTCTACTACCAGGCCGTATTTCATGGTACCCGTGGAAACCACGACGATGTTCAGAGCGCCAGCCGAGTGATAGCGCCGGTCCCCCCCGCGCTGGTCGAAAGCGGCGCGATCTCTTTCATCGCTTTCGTCGGTTGCGGATTCGCTCACCTCATCCTTGATGATCAAAGGGCTTTTCTTGGATCGGCGATCCGCTATCGTTTTGCGGCGGTTCGTTCTGGGTTCGCCCGTGTCGGGATCGGCATAGAGCGATTCGATCCCGATGATTTCGGCCAACCGGATCAGCGGGAGTAGATTGCCCCTCAGGCGAACGACACTGGCGTTACCGACCCGCTCGATGCGATTGCGGACCTGTTCGGCGGGAATGCGCAGCAACTCTTCCAGATTGACTTGAGGAATGGCATAGCGTTCACCGCCGGTCACCACGATCTGGCACGGTATGATTGCCAGGGTCAGCGGCAGCTTGATGCGAATGGTGGTGCCCCTGCCCAGTTCGGAATCGATATCGATGATGCCGCCGAGTTGGTCAAGATTGGTCTTGACGACATCCATGCCGACCCCGCGGCCGGAAACGTCCGTGATGATCTCCGCGGTGGAAAAGCCGGGCAGAAATATCAGGTTGCTCTTCTCCCGAGCGGACATGATTTTGGCCTGTTCTTCGGTGAGCAAACCTTTTTCCACCGCTTTGGCGGCGATTTTGGGACCGTCAAGCCCCTTGCCATCGTCGGAAATCTCAATATTGACCTGTCCGGCTTCGTGGTATGCCCTAAGGAATATCTGACCTACCGGGTTTTTTCCGGCCCTTTTGCGCATTTCCGGTGTTTCAATGCCATGATCGACGGCATTGCGGACCAGATGGGTCAGAGGGTCGCCGATCGCTTCGATGATCGTTTTATCCAGCTCGACATCCTTGCCTTCGAGGGACAGCTCTACTTCTTTGCCGAGATTGCGGGCCAAATCGCGTACGACCCGAGGGAATTTATTGAACACATTGCCGATGGACTGCATGCGGGTCAACATGATGGCTTCCTGCAGTTCCGAAGTAATCAAGTCGATGCGCTGACCGGCCACTTCCGAACCGCGCTTGTCACTGGATCCCATGGACCGGAGCAACTGGTTGCGGCTCAACACCAGTTCGCCCGCCAGAGTCATCAACTGGTCCAGCAGGCTGACATGAACGCGCAAGCTGCTTTCATGCTCCAATTTGGCCGACTTTTTATCCCCACCCGGATCGGCCGGCGATTCACCGGTTTGAACACCGGCCAGCGGGGGTTCACTCGATGCAGTTGCATCTTGCGGACAATACTCGGTTTCATCTGGGGCAGGAGAAGCCGCCGAACCCGCCGGTTGGAGCGCAGGCGTGTGGCTGACTGCCGTTTGCAACGGTGATACATGCGCCTCGTCAGCTTCCGCGGAAGAAGCGCTGAGCTTGTAAAGGCTCAAGTCCGAGCGCAGTTCCAGGATATGCTTTTCCTCGATTTCAAAGAGGATGTTGATGTCGGCGGGTTTGAGAATGGTGGCGAAAACAAAGGTCATGGTTTTCACATCCGGCGACCAGTTGTCCGCCAGCTCCACAGCCGGCTGCTGGGAGAAGTTGGCACCGATCATGATGCCGGTTTGCTCCATCTCCTCCAAAACGCCTTTACAGGTTTTGTTTTTGGCATGAATGTGCTTTTCGACATCCAATTCGACCAGGTAGACGCATTTGCCTTTTTCAAACAGGGGCGGCAATTTTTTCGGATCGATCGCGATTGCCGTTTGTCCATTCGGAAAAGAGAATGAAATGGTGCCTGCGTTGGGCAATGCATCGGTTTGGGAAGGGTTCTTTTTGGTTTTGGCGGACTTCTGTTTTTTGGCTGCACCGGCCGTTTTGGCGGGTTTTCCCGAAGGCGGCACCGCGCCAGCTTTCAAAACCCCCTGAAGCGCCCTGATGTGGTCGCCGATATCCATATTGTTGCTGTTGAGGATGTCCTTCATCAATGACTTGAGGGTATCTGAAGCCTTCAGCAACACATTGATGATATCTGGGGTGGGAATGAGTTCGCGGCCGCGGATTTTGCCCAAAATGTTTTCCATCTCATGGGTCAGATCTTTTATATTGGTCAGACCCATGAAACCAGCGCCTCCTTTGATGGAATGAGCGGCGCGATAGACTTTGTTGACCAAGTCTTCATTGATATCGGCGCCTTTTTCCTCGATCGCCAACAGATCGTTTTCAATGCCCGCAAGATGCTCCAAGGACTCTTCCAGATACATGCGCAAGGTTTCATCATCCTGAATGGTCATGACGGTAAACTCCTTTGAGTCGCTGTTCTTGACCTGGTGTTTCGTCGGCGGCACCGCAAGATCAGATGCCCGACTTAAACGGCAAATTTGAATCCCCCGCTTCCCAAATTTTCAAGAGCGCTGCAATCGGAGCGTAAGGAAAACACGGGATAGGGGGCAACAATCGATGGTGCTTTGATTCATCTGCGAGCGGTTGTTGGCAGCCGGGATGTGCCGGCAACCCCCCATTTCTAACACTTTATCCGCGCATGATAAGAAAAACTTTAGGTTATTTTAATGGCTTTGGGCGGTGCGGTGTGAATAGGGGAGGGGATTTCAATGATCGCACGCTGTATCAGCAGGCCCTCGGGAAAAAGTCCGTTATGGCTTCTTCGATCGACAACTTGGTCGGAATTGCATTGGTTTCCTTGAAGCTCTTGAGAGCTTCGGCCTGGATGCCGGTGGCGGCCAACCGAATTAACAGCTTGGCCCGCACGCATAAAGCGAGCAGTGCCAGAACGGATTGCATGGTGGTCATGCTCAAATGGTCGACGCTGCTCAGGTTTAAAATAAACTTGCGCACGCCGGCCTCATTCATGTGGCCGATCTTGGCCTTGACTTGCTCCTCGATATCGCTGGCAATGTTACGGGTCATTTTGGGCGGCAAGGTCAGGATGACGATATCCCCCTTCACCGAAAAGAGAGTTCCATTGGCTCTTTGCCCGTTGTTGGTTGAAAGATCGATACGCGGCTTTAAATCGTTCAATATGAGTTTGACGCGCTCAATCAGCTGTTCTCCTTTAAACGGTTTGACGATGTAATCCTTGACCCCCATTTTGACGATGTTCATGACATTGTCGCGGCCCGATTCGGCGGTCAGCATGATGACCGCCGTGGATTTCAAATCGGCATTCTCCATCATCTTGCCCAGCATTTCGATGCCGGTCATCACCGGCATGGTGATATCGAGAATGACCAGGTCGGGTTTTATTTCTGATGCCAAGGCGAGACCGTCGCGCCCATTTTCGGCCTCATACAATTCGCACTCGTACTCTTTAAACGCATTCTTGACGATCATGCGGATGGTGCGGCTGTCATCTACAGTCAGTATCCTGTGGGGCATGAACCTTTCTCCAAGGTCTTTTCGAGGCCATTATCAGCAGGATTCATCCGACAGCAATCCGATGAGCTCTCGGATCACTGAATGCTGGTTCCAATTGCGGTTGCGGGTTTGTTTTGGTCCCACTTTCTGACCCCGCTTGAACGCGTCAAGTGGCATCTTCAGCACCAATATCGACGTGATCCACCACAGACTTTAATTTAAAAGCCACCACGCGGGAATCGGTATATTTAAATTTGAATCGTTATGGGTCTCGGGGTCGCGGGCGCGATTGATAACGCTGCCGGTTCCAACCCTTTAGACTTGGCCCACCCCAACAAAACCAAGCCCGAAAGTAAAGGGCGGGGATAATGGACAAGCCTTGCTGAACCTAGACAAAATGCATGCCCCGATTTTATCAGACCGCGGAGCCGAAACTGGCCTTATAAAATTGGCGGTTGAGCCGGGCAATATTGCTGATGGAGATGCACTTGGGGCATTCGGCTTCACATTCTCTCTCGTTGCCGCAGTTGCCGAAGCCCTGCCGGTCCATTTCGCGCACCATGGCAATGGCCCGTTTTTGAGCCTCTAATTGTCCCTGAGGCAAAAGGGCCAAATGCGATACATTCGCACTGACAAAAAGCATGGCCGACGCATTGGGACAGGCTGCCACGCAAGCGCCGCAGCCGATGCACTGGGCTGCATCCATGGCTGACTCGACGCGGTCCTGGGCTATGGGGATTGCATTGGCATCCGGAGCGCCTCCGGTATTCACTGAAATGTAACCGCCGGACTGGATCATGCGATCCAGAGGGCTGCGATCTACCACTAGATCCTTGATCGCCTTGAACGCCAAGGCGCGGAAAGGTTCAATGACGATGATATCGCCGTTTTTGAAAAACCGCATGTGCAACTGGCACAGTGTCGTCGCCTTCAGGGGACCGTGGGGCCGGCCGTTGACGACAGCGCCGCACATGCCGCAGATACCTTCGCGACAATCGTGATCAAAAGCGATCGGCTCCCGGCCTTGCATCGTCAACTGCTCGTTGACCACATCGAGCATCTCCAGGAAAGACATTTCCGTGGATATGTTGGGGGCGCTTAGGGTATCAAAGTGCCCTTTGGCCTTGGGACCGGCCTGGCGCCATACCTTGAGGGTGAGGTCGATAGTCTTGCTCACTTGTAGCTCCTTTGCGTAAGCTGCACATTTTCAAAGGTCAGTGGCTCTTTGTGCAACACAGGATCCTGGCCGCCTTCCTGATGCTCCCAGGCCGCCACGTGGCAGAACTGCTCATCATTGCGCAACGCTTCGTTTTCAGCGGTTTGATAGGCTTCATTGAAATGGCCGCCGCAGGACTCCTGGCGGTGCAGGGCATCAATGATCATCAGTTCGGCAAACTCCAGGAAATCGGCCACGCGGCCGGCGCGTTCCAGACTCTGATTCAGATCGGCATGCGTTCCCGGTACGGTCACATTCTCCCAGAATTCCGCCCGCAGTTGCTGAATCAATCCGCGCGCTTTTTCCAAACCGGTGTTATTGCGGGACATGCCGCAATAATCCCACAAAATAAGGCCCAGTTGACGGTGGAAATCATCCACCGTACGCTTGCCCTTGACGGATAGTAGCTTGGTGAGGCGACCCCTTACCGATTGCTCGGCCTCTTCGAATTGGGCGTGTGAAGTGGTAATTGCCTCTTTGGGGGTGCCGGTCAGATAGCCGCCAATGGTATAGGGTAAAATGAAATACCCGTCGGCCAGACCCTGCATCAGGGCGCTGGCGCCCAGGCGGTTGGCGCCATGGTCGGAAAAGTTGGCTTCGCCGATGGCAAACAGGCCGGGGATATTGGTCATCAGGTTGTAATCGACCCATAGTCCGCCCATGGTATAATGCACGGCCGGATAAATCATCATGGGGGTGCTGTACGGGTCATCCCCCGTGATTTTTTCATACATCTCGAACAAGTTACCGTATTTTCGGGCGATAGTGGCACGTCCGTCGCGTTTGATCGCATCGGCAAAATCCAGATAGACAGCCAATCCGGTGTCGCCTACCCCCTTGCCCGCATCGCACTGGGCCTTGGCGTTGCGCGAAGCCACATCGCGGGGCACCAGGTTGCCGAAGCTGGGATATTTGCGCTCCAGGTAATAATCCCGTTCGCTTTCGGCAATCTGGTCCGGGCGCCGTTTGTCGCCGGGGTTTTTCGGCACCCATACCCGGCCGTCATTGCGCAGGCTTTCGCTCATTAAGGTGAGCTTCGATTGATAGGTGCCGTGCACCGGAATGCAGGTCGGGTGGATCTGCGTAAAACAGGGATTGGCGAAATAAGCCCCTTTCAAATAGGCTCGATAGGCGGCCGTAACATTGGAACCCATGGCGTTGGTGGATAGAAAGAACACGTTGCCGTATCCGCCTGTGGCCAGGACCACCGCGTCGGCTGCATGGCGCTCTAACTGCCCGGTCACCAGATTGCGCACGATGATCCCCTTGGCATGGCCGTTGATGATCACCACTTCGTGCATTTCACGCCGCGCAAACATTTGCACTTTGCCGGCCGCCACCTGGCGCATCAAACTGCGGTAAGCGCCCAGCAGCAGCTGTTGTCCGGTTTGGCCGCGCGCGTAAAAAGTGCGCGATACCTGCGCGCCGCCAAACGAACGGTTGGCCAGAAGGCCGCCGTATTCGCGGGCAAAAGGAATGCCCTGGGCCACACAATGATCGATGATGTGATTGCTGACCTGCGCCAGGCGGTAGACATTGGCTTCGCGCGCCCGAAAATCGCCGCCTTTGATGGTATCGTAAAACAAACGCCAAATGCTGTCGCCGTCATTGGGATAATTTTTGGCGGCATTGATCCCGCCTTGTGCCGCGATGCTGTGAGCGCGTCGGGGGCTGTCCTGGAAACAAAACGCCTGCACGTTGTAACCAAGTTCCGCCAGGCTGGCTGCGGCGGACCCGCCGCCAAGACCCGTACCGACCACGATCACATTGAACTTGCGTTTATTGGCCGGGTTGACCAATTTCAGCTCGAAGCGGTGGCGATCCCATTTTTCCGCGAGGGGGCCTGCCGGAACATTGCCGTCTAGCAACATGTTTTTTCCTTTCTACGCGCTGATAGAAAAGTAGATGGGTAACATGCCGAAACCGATACCGACCAGTAAGGCAAAGGCAATGCTGAGAACCCAAATCGCCGGCATGTACTTGGGATGGTTGGCGCCGAGGGTTTGAAAGGCGCTCCAGAGACCATGGCTGACGTGCACGGCAGCTACTATCATGGCCGCAATATAGAATAGAATATAACCCCATTGATCAAACGTCGCCGTGACAATTTGATAAACGCTGGTGCCTGATTTGTCGACAAAGGTGAAGTTGGCCAGGTGTATGACCACAAATACCAGCAGGATGACCCCGGTGTACGGCATGGTGGCCGATCCGATCGTACGTCCGCCGGCGCGTTTGTTGACCCGGTAACGTACCGGGCGTGCTCTTAGATTCTGGTAAAACAATGTCAAACCGGTCAGGATGTGGACCAAGGCAAAAATCACCAGACCGATCTCCAATGCGATGATGATTACCCCCAAGCCCTTGAGCGTTTCGGCATATTTGTTAAATGCCTGCGGTCCGGCGAAGACGGTCAAGTTGCCGGCGAGATGGGCTGCCAGGAAAAGGCAAAAGGCGAGTCCCGTGACAGCCATCATCAGCTTTTTGCCGATGGACGATCTCAGGGTGCTGATCAACCAGTTCATCTTTGCGTGCCTCCGGTGGGGATCGATTGTGGCGACCGCTGCTCAACCGATGCATGGCCGTATTGGATCAATTGCTACAGGAACGAGAACCGTTGGACTTGAAAAAAGGTTTTAAACTATGGAAGAACATTGTTTCTGTCAATAAAAAAGTCTCAGCCACCACTCGTCCCGCGGAGTATTGAGAAGTGCTTTGGCCAAATCTCTGGCTGCTTGCGTCCGGAGGCGTTTTTCAACGTGGGGCAACCATTGCTGCGGTGTCTGGTAGCCAAGATCATTCAGCAGCTTGAGATCGACCATCAATGCCATTTGATCCGCATCGCGCGCCAGTTGCGCCTCCAGAGATTCAGCGGCATTGAATTCTTCCAGAAGCGCTTTGATTTGAAAGCCGAAAGGCAGGTCGCGCAGTGCATCCTCGGTTGCCGACACTTCATCCGAGGCCACATAATGTTTTTGTACGTAGTTCAAATCACCGATACGTGCTTCGGGAAGATCATGCAACAGGGTCATGCAAATGAGGCGCTCGGTGTGAGCCTTGGGTTCAAGCCGGGAAAGAATAAACGCGATCATGGTCGCGGCGTATACGTGTTCGGCCACGGACTCCCGCCCCGCACCCAAAAACTGGTAGCCGCTGCGCGGGATCTGCTTCAAGAAAAGGGCTTCAAAGACGAACTCGGCAATGCGCTGCATAGCTGTCGCTCCTGAACGGATGTCTAATGAACGGATGTATAATGCAATCCCGGGCAGATCTGTCAGGCGGATTGGACTCATTGATCGATCCGGCTGCCTGCTATCAGTTCATGCTTACCCTATCAAAGCCATCGTGAGCTGTCATGCGAGTTTTTACACTGGCCTTCAATTCGCTTGACAGTACCAGAGGGCTTGTATAATTTAGGAAACTAAATGATTTTCTTTGAACTTCCAAAGGGTAATCGCATCCCTTGTACAACAGAAGGACTTGAATCCGCGACGCCAACATCTCATCCATCCCCGAGATACCCCATAAAACAGAAAAATTGGAGCATTGAACGATGACGACACGCGCAGTGTGCGGCAGGTAATAATATCAGGAGAAACAGTCATGCTACAGTCGGATATGGATATCATCCACGTAATTGGCAGCGCCGGTTTGATGGTTAAGTTCGTGTTGCTGTTGCTTTTGGGTTTTTCAGTGACTTCATGGGCCATCATTATTATTAAGTGGCTTTACATCAATCGGGCATTTCGGGAATCCACCCGCTTTACCGAGTATTTTTGGAAAAGCCGGGATCTGGCCAGTGCATATGCCAAGGCCAAGCAGATGACCGGTTGTCCGGTGGCCCGCATTTTCCGGATCGGATACGTGGAGTTGAAAAAAATAAGCCAGTCGGGAAGGGGTGTTGAACTTTCTGAAGAAGCCGGTCCAATGACAGGACGAATCTCCGGTGGCGAAAATGTCAAACGAGCCTTGCGCAGGGCCATCAATACCGAAACCACCCGCATGACCCAAATGGTGCCGTTTCTGGCCACCACAGGCAATACGACCCCTTTCATCGGACTTTTCGGAACCGTCTGGGGAATCATGAATTCCTTTCATGGCATCGGCAAGCTCGGATCGGCCAGCCTGGCCGTCGTTGCACCTGGTATTTCAGAAGCCTTGATCGCAACGGCCGCGGGCCTGGCGGTCGCTATTCCCGCGGTCATTGCCTTCAACTTTTTCATGCAAAAAATAAGGGTCGTGGAATCGGAACTGATCAGCTTCTCGGCCGATTTTCTCAATATCATCGAACGCGATATACTGACCGGAACGCATGCCCTAAATCAACCTTCCTAAAGGACAATACACCTGAAGGGAAAAAGATATGGCGCTTGAAACCAATACCGACCGCTTGATGTCGGATATCAATGTTACCCCGTTTGTGGATGTCATGCTGGTCCTCTTGATTATTTTTATGGTAACGGCCCCCATGATGGTGCAGGGCGTGGATGTGGCTCTACCCGAAGCTACGGCCAAACCACTGGCTTCACAAAAGGACAACCTGGTGATTACCGTAAACAGACAGCAACTCATCCATATCAACGATTTTGAGGTGGAATCCGATTATCTGCGGGATAAGCTGATGAAGATCCTAGAGAACCGTTCCGATCGCGAAGTTTATTTCAGGGCCGATAAGGAAGTTCCCTACGGCATGGTCGTCCAGGTCATGGCCGAGATCAAAGCCGCCGGCGTTGAAAAACTTGGCATGATCACTGTGCCTATCGAAGAAGATCAACGTCGGATCAACAAACAGTAGACTTATGATATTTCACACCATGGCACATCCGGCCGATGGAGAGCGAAATCCGTTGGTATGGCCTTTTATCATCAGTTTCATAGGGCATATCCTCCTGTTCGGAATTTTTCTCTATCAACCTGGGTGGGAACGCTCGAGCAATGCGCCCTTCGCGAGCGTTATCAATGTTCAAATGGTGGAGATGCCGGTTGGGAAACCGGCGACGGAGAAAGCGGCCCAGAGCGATCCAAAAGCCCTTGTACGCGACCGTCCCAGGTTAGAAAAATCAGCACAACCGGAAGTCGCGGCCAATACGGCCCAACAAGCCGAGGTTTCCGTGGCGGCCCCTCAACCCAAGAGTAAAACGGCCCTTAAATACAAAACTTTCAAATCTCAAGAAGTATTAAAAAGTGCCTTGCAGCAGTTGGAAAAAAAGGTCGAGACTTCGAGCCCCAAACCCTTGGAGGATACCATCCAACGGCTCCGCGAACAGGTTGCCAAAGAGGGACGACCTGAATCGAACCAGACGGAGGCCACAGCCGAGGGCAAGAATGAAGGATATGCTTTCGGAAGCAAGCAGGAGGGGGAAGCAATCGATATATACAGGCTGGAAGTGGCTTATGCCATCAATAAGAACTGGGCTTATGCGGAGCAGTTGTCCGGCGGCGAAAACCTTGTGGCCAGCGTCGTTTTCAAGATCATGCCCGACGGCACGATAGAGGATATTTTTTTTACCGATCGTTCCGGCCACGCTTATCTGGATGATTCCGCATTAAAAGCCATTGTGAAATCAAGCCCCGTAAAACCGCATCCGGAAGGCATCAGCCGCCCGTATATCGAACTGGGGCTGCGATTCACGCCCAAAGGGGTGCAGTAACAGTGGGAAGCGTTCACCTGAACGGAATTCAACGAGAATGGAAATGAAATAGATGGTAGCGAAGAAGAAGATACGAAAGCTGAAGCTGATCGGGTTAATGGTCGTTGTGGGCATCCTGCTGCTGGCGCCAGCAGGCGCACTGGCCCAAATAAAGTACATCGATCTTACCAATCCGTTCCTTCGAAAAATTCCCATTGCCATACCACAGTTCCGCGCCATGACACCCGGGGATGGCGAATCAGCGCTGGTTGTCAACATTGCCGACCAGGTCGCCAACATGCTGGATTATACAGGATACTTCAAAATCTTGGATCGTGGCTCCTTTTTGTACGAACCCCAAACCTCGGGCATTACGCTTGAGGAGCTTAAATTTGCCAACTGGACGGCCGTGGGCTCGGAGCTGCTGGTCACCGGCGGCGTAAAATTGCAGGGTGACGAGTTGGCCCTGGAAATGCGGTTGTTCGATACATTTAAAGCCACGCTTTTGGTCGGAAAAAGATATATCGGCAAACCGGGGGATCAACGCGCCATGGTGCGCCGCTTCTGTTCCGAGGTCATTCAAATGCTGACCGGTCATCCGGGCATGTTTGACAGCCGGTTGGCTTTCGTTTCAAACGGCACGGGCAACAAGGAAATCTACCTGTGCGATTTTGATGGCGTCAACGTGAGTCAACTGACAAAAAAACGCAGCATTACCGCTTTCCCGAACTGGTCCTCCGACGGGAAAAATCTGGCTTTCACTTCGTTCGCCAATGGTTCATCGCAAATTTTCATTCTTGACCTAAAAAGCGGTCTGGAAAAGCATATGGCATTCCCAGGCGTGCAGATCTCACCTGTCTGGTCACCCAACCGATTCGAGTTGGCCGCGAGCCTATCCATAGGGGGCGATCAGGAAATTTATCTATTGACCGGTGGTGGGAAAATGATTAAAAGAGTGACCAACAGCCCGGGGATTGATGTGGAGGCAAGCTGGTCGCCCGATGGCAAGAAGATCGCTTTTGTCTCCAAGAGAGCCGGGACACCGCAGATTTTCATCCAAGACTTGGAGAGCGGACGCGTACACCGGCTGACGTTCCAGGGAAATTACAATACCCAGCCCAACTGGTCTCCCAAAGGCGATAGAATTGCCTATTCATCCATGGAAGAAGGACTGATTAATATCTACATAATTGATGCCGAAGGCAAATTTCCGGTCCGACTAACTTACAAACAAGGTGATAACGAAGCTCCCTCCTGGTCGCCAGACGGCAGTCTGATCGCGTTCAGCTCCAGCCGCGAGGGAGGATCTCGGATATACGTAATGACAGCTTTTGGGACGGACCAACGCCGGTTGCTGGTTTTGCCTGGTGAACAGAGCCAACCCAATTGGTCGCCAAACATTTCACCCTAATGAACATGTCAGTGTCTTGAAAAGGAGGAAAAAATGAGGAAAAACGTTGTGTTGGCCATGTTGCTGGTAATGATTTTAGCAACGATGTTATTCGCGGTTTCCTGTGCCAAAAAGGTTGTGGAAACGACACCGGCACCAGCGCCCGCGCCGGCAGCTCCATCTACACCTGCCCCGGATAGAACCGGAGATGCCGCCGCTCAAGAAGCTCGTATGCGAGAGGAAAGGCTCAGGGCCGAAGAGGCCGCCCGGATGCAGGCCGCAAGGAATAAGTTCGTTAATGAAAACATCCTGTTTGAATTCGACAGCGCGGCCTTGTTGCCCGAGTCCCAGCGGGTCTTGATTGAGAAAGCGGCCTATATGCGTGCCAACTCCGACATAAGGGTAACCATCGAAGGACACTGCGACGAACGCGGCACCGATGCGTATAACTTGGCGCTAGGGGAACGGCGCGCCGAAGCCGCAAAGAACTTCCTGGTCAATCTGGGCATCAGCGCGGCCAGGATTTCGACGATCAGTTATGGTGAAGAGCGCCCGATTGATCCGGCACACAACGAAGCGGCCTGGAGCAAAAACCGTCGTGCCCAGTTTGTTGTCGGGTAACAGAGAGGGCCGGCCTCGGCACCTTTGTTATTCCGCAGTCAGGCTTTTGTTTCCACCAGGTAACCGGCGTGCCCCAAACGGGCACCCCGGTTACCTGCATTGTGACGGCCTGCATAGAAGCAAATGGAAGCAAATCCGAGAGGCTTCTAGTACACTATGAAAGCAACCTTGCGCATATGTATCATCGCCATCTTCAGCCCGGCTCTACTGTCAGGCTGCGCCAGTCAGAAGGACGTTATCATCTTGGACGAACGCCTGATGATCCTGGAACGGCAAAATCAGGAACTGCAGCAGAAAATCGGTACCGAATTGGAACGCGTCGGCAAAAGCACCCAAAGCACGGAAACCAGCATCCGGACCCAGTACGCCGGCATGAGTGCGGACATGGAAGCCATGCAACAGGAGATGCAGCTGTTGTCGGGGCGTATTGACGAGATATCGCATCGACTGCAACGCGGGATCGAAACTTCCGAGGCCGACGTCAAAAATCTACAAGCAAAAATGAACGATCTGGGCCTGCTTGTTGCCAAATTGGACCAGCGCACCGCCGAGATCGAACGCTATCTGAATCTGGAAGGGGCCAATAAGAGGGGCGACAAACGCCCTAGTGCCGCTGCAGGTGAATCCTCCGCGAACACCGATGCGGATACGAAGGTCACCGATTTGTATGCCGCCGCCAAGCAAGCCTATGACAACGGCCAAATGGAAGTAGCCCGGCGGCAGTTTGAGAAATTTCTACAAGTCAATCCAAATTCCGACAATGCCGATAACGCGCAATTTTGGATCGGCGAATCATACTACAATGAAAAATGGTACGAAAAGGCGATTTTGGAATACCAGACGGTGATTGAAAAATATCCCAAAGGAAACAAAGTGGCCGCGGCCATGCTCAAGCAGGGCATGGCATTTCTTCAGATAGGCGACAAGTCCAACGCCAGTTTGATTTGGAAAGAGCTGGAAAGGAAATATCCAGGCAGCAACGAAGCCAAGATTGCAGCGGCCAAGCAAAAAGGTTTGTAGGTTTCGTAAAAATGCCGCCGACGATGCCGCAAACTCCATTTGATGACCGCCTACTGATCGTAAACGAAGGCCGATGAACCTCAAGATTATTGGAATCGATCCTGGACTGGCCGCCACGGGCATCGGCGTTTTGACGGGCAGCTGCAATAAAGTAGTCACTTACGCTTTCGGCTCCATCACAACCCCCTCGAATACCGACCAAGGATTTCGTTTAGAAAAAATATTTTCCCGCCTGCACACTTTAATCGCGGAAGAAAAACCGGATCTGCTCGTGATCGAAGATATCTTCTCCCTGGAGCAATACCCCAAGTCGGGAATTGCGCTTGGAAAGGTTTGCGGCGTGATTCTGCTGGCCGGCCAGCAAACGCATGTGCCGGTTAGGGAAATCGCCGTTCGGGAAGCCAAACAAGTGCTTACCGGCAATGGAAATGCCAGTAAAGAGCAACTTGAAAAAGCTGTTCGCCTCTCGATCCGCTGCCCCGATCCAATCCGCCCTTATCACGCTTCGGATGCATTGGGCCTTGCTCTCATCGGGCTATTTCGTTATGCTGAGTACCAAATGGACAGGTGCGGCAGGCCAAGGCGGCGCTGAAATGCAGGCCGCCTTTGAGAACACAGCACGATTTCAGGCGGCCGAAAAATGCCGGATCGGGCCAAATTCGAATAAGCAAGGAAAGGGCCGATCCCGGCCGGTTGATGGCCGGTTGGTCGACGAAATCGTATGATCGCATATATCGAGGGCCGACTTCTCAAGAAAGATGATGATCGCATTCTGCTGCTCGCCAATCAGGTCGGCTATGAAATTATGGTTCCGGCTTTTGTGCGCGAAACGCTTCAAGCCAAGCAGGTGGGTGATGCGGTCGCTTTGTACATCTATTACCATCAGACCGAGCGTCAGCCCAAACCGGTACTCATCGGCTTCAACCTGGAAGCCGAAAAAGAGTTCTTTCAACATTTCATCTCGGTGGACGCCATCGGTCCAATCAAAGCGGCCAAAGCGATGACCGTCTCTGTTCGCGATATCGCCAATGCCATTGAGTGCGAAGATCTGGATTGCCTGAAACGGTTGAAGGGCATCGGTTTGCGGACTGCCCAGAAAATAATTGCCGCATTGAAGGGCAAAGTCGGCAAATTCGCACTCATCCGACAGGCGGATCTCCCCAGCATCCCCGAAACGGAGGATTTCGTTCAACCGGTTTTGGATGTGCTGATCGCTCAATTGGGCCATAAGCCTTCCGACGCCAAACGAATGGTTTCTCAAGCCCTGCAACGCGACGGCGGCATCAAAACACCGGAAGCATTGTTCGAGGAAGTCTACCGCGGCGAAAGAAATCAGCAGCTTAAGTAGGAATGGACTTGTACTCAATGGACACAGAAATCAAAAATCATGAGTGATGGTCTTCTCATCCGGGGTGCCCCCGCCCAAGAGATTGTGAATGGCACCTGCCTGCCTGATGATCATGAGTCCGAATTGCAATCGCTGCGGCCGCAGCGGATCGACGATTACATTGGACAGCGCGAGGTGGTCGATTCATTGAAAATCGCCATCCAGGCCGCCGTATTCCGAGGAGAACCCCTGGAGCACGTCTTGTTCCACGGCCCGCCCGGTCTGGGAAAAACGACGTTGGCCCACATCATCGCCCGAGAGATGGGCGGGCGTTTGACCGTGACCTCCGGCCCGGCCTTGGAAAAAGGAGGAGACCTCATCGGTATTCTCACCCATTTGGAGGAGGGCGATATCCTGTTTATCGATGAGATCCACCGCATGACGAAAGCCGTGGAAGAGTTTCTGTATCCGGCCATGGAGGATTTCGCGGTAGATTTCGTTTTTGACAAAGGGATACACGCCCGGAGCCATCGTTATCGGCTCAACCGCTTCACACTGGTGGGGGCCACCACACGGGTGGGACTTCTTTCCGCGCCTTTGCGCGACCGCTTCGGTCTGTTCCGCAACCTCGATTTCTATTCAGCTGAAAATTTGGTCGACATTATCAAGCGTTCGGCTTCAATTTTGGATATCTCGATCAACAACGACAGCGCAAGCAGCCTGGCGCACAGATCGCGGGGCACCCCCCGGATTGTCAACCGCCTGCTTAAAAGGGTGCGTGATTTTGCGCAGGTGCGGGGTGATGGTCACATCAATCAAGAACTTGTGCAAGCGGCTTTGGCCTTGGAGGGGGTCGATGAAAAAGGGCTTACCGGACTGGATCGTCGCTACCTGAAAACCATCATCGATTACTATCATGGCGGTCCGGTGGGCATCGAAGCCATTGCCGCCACACTGCAGGAAGAGGCCGATACGCTGGTTGACGTGGTGGAGCCCTTTCTACTTAAAATAGGCCTGGTCATGCGAACTTCTTCCGGCCGCAAAGCATCGGAGGCGGCTTACCGTCACTTGGGATATTCCGTGCAGGAAAAATTGTTCTGATCAACAGCATCATGAGCATCATAACGCTGACCACCGATTTCGGAACGCGGGATGAATATGTTGGGGTGATCAAAGGCGTGATCCTCAGGATCAATCCCGGCGTGACACTTGTTGATATCTCCCATCAGATCCCCTCGCAGGCGGTCGCGCAAGCGGGAGAATTGCTGGCATCTGCATTTGCATGGTTTCCGCAAGGCAGCATTCATCTGGCCGTGGTGGATCCGGAGGTTGGCAGCAGCCGCGCCATCATCGCCGCCCGATACGCCGGCCATATCTTTATCGCTCCTGATAATGGTTTGCTGCCGATGATCTGGAACGATCAAAAACCGCAGGCGCTTGTCAAGGTGCAGAACAGTCGACTGTTTCTTCATCCCGTCAGCGCAACCTTTCATGGACGCGACATTTTCGCGCCCGTTGCGGGCCATGTGGCTCTAGGGATGGATCTGAATGAACTGGGGCCGGCTATAGAAGCAGCCGATATCCGGCAAACATCTCCACCCCGTGCTGAGTGGGTTAAAAAGCAGGAAATCGCAGGCCGGATTATAAGTGCGGATCATTTCGGAAATCTGCGTACCAATATCAACCGTAAACACCTCGAACGTTTGGTGGCGCTTTGTGAAAACCGTCCGTTGGAAATCGACGTGGGTGGCCATCGTGTCGTCGGGTTATCGGTCACCTACAGCCAGCATGACAATGGCCGGCTGATCGCGCTCATCAACAGTCGCAATCAATTGGAAATCGCTGTAGTCGGCGCAAGCGCCGCTCAGTTGCTGAAGGGATTCGAAAGCCTTTCGGTCCGGGTGTACTGCCGTTGATTTTTCGATGCGTCCATCAGCGGGTGCGGGCTTTTTTTACGATTCAAGCATGGGACGATGTCATCACGTTGGATAATTCAAATTTACTTGTCGACTGTTAGGAAATGATGAAATCGAGAGGCAAAAAAAAGGAAACAGGCTTTTTCGGAAAAGGACAGCGCTATTGGAGCATCATGCTGGTGGGCGAACACGGCCGCGTTATTCCCTTTCGCCGATTCAAAGAGATAGCCATGGCTGTGACCGCAGTGGCACTTCTCAGTTCCCTCGCGCTGGTTGTACTCGGGATTTTTTATTTTTATCAGGGACGCGCGGTCGAGCGGCTGCAAGGCGAGGTGGATCGGTGGCAGCATCAAGCCAAGGTACTGAAAGACGAAAAGGATGTCTTAAAAGCCCAACTGGTGATTAATTCGATAAAAACGGCGGCGGAAGCCAAATCATCTCCTCCGCAAAAACCGCTGGACACCGTTGCAGGACAAGTGGTGCATGCAACCGCCTTGACGCAGCCGGGGGATCAAGCGTCTCAGGTCAGTGCTGATCCACCCGCACCACAAAAGCAAGCGAATGTACAGTGGCAGGCCGAGATAAGGCACTTTGAAGTCCATTATGATTCGAAAGCGGAATTGCTCACGGCCAGGGTCGGCGTCTATAACACCTCGATTCCCAAACAACCTCTTTCCGGGCGCATTGTTCTGGCATTCAGGGCCAACGACGATCCGCCGATCAAATGGATCACCGTTCCCAAGGTTTCTTTGGCGGATGGCAAACCGCATGCCCAGAGCGGGCATCTCTTTTCGGTCAGAAATCATCGCACTTTGGAACTCAAAGCCGACGGGCAAAAGGCGCCCATTGCGTTCAACAACGCCACAGTGTACGTTTTTTCAAAGAATGGAGAACTCCTTTTGGCACGCGATTTTGATTTTACGATTCCATCCGATCGACTTGCTCCCGCAGAGCCACCTCCATCGGAACCCAAGCAAAACCATGATTCTGCAAATCAGTCGAAAGCACCGGCAGGTGCTTCAGCGCCGTTGCGGGAAGACGCCGGGCAGCAGAACAGCATCGGGGGCCCGGAAAAGACCCGGGAACTAGAGCTCGATGCGCCTGCAGATCTTCCTCTCAAATCAATTGACAGCAGCCACCCCAAGCCGGAAGGAGAACGGCCGTGAAAGATGGTGAGAAGAAATTTTCGATCATTGATGAGGGCTTTACAGTGGAAGGCATGGTGGTCGGCAAGGGGCGGCTGGTCATCAAAGGCACCGTCAAGGGATCCGTCAGCGGTGACAATATCGTGATAGCCCAGGAGGGTTCGGTCTATGCGGAGGCGCGCGCCAGTATGATGACCATCGGGGGGGTCTTCGACGGGCAGATTGAAGTCGATAAAGAGCTGGTCATTCTTTCAACCGGCAAGTGCTCCGGGCAGGTCAAATGCAGTGATCTGGTGGTGGAAGCGGGCGGCGTCCTCAATGCCTCGGTGATCTGCCTGACAAAAAAATAATGAATTCTGCTTGACTTGAGGACAAAATTCAAATAGGAAAACCGGATTCTGAACCACGACTCAGGAGCGACATAAAGTGAAAAAATATACATACAGTGCTAAGCCTTCCGACAATCGGGAGCAGTGGTGGCTCGTCAATGCCGAAGGGGCGGTGTTGGGGCGTTTGGCTTCCCAAGTGGCAGCCCGTCTGCGGGGTAAACACAACCCCGCATTTACACCCCATGTGGATACCGGTGATTCGGTGATCGTGATCAATGCCGCCAGAATCAAACTCACCGGACGCAAGCTGGATCAAAAAACCTACTACCGGCACAGCGGTTATATGGGCGGCCTGAAATCGACCACCGCCCGCAAGCTGTTGGAAAAGCGGCCGGAGGAGGTCATTCGCAATGCGGTCAAAGGCATGCTGCCCAAAAACAGTCTAGGGCGCCGGCTTTGTAAAAAATTGAAAGTATATGCCGGCAACGAACATCCGCACAGCGCCCAGCAACCTGAGACAATGAAGGTTACCTACTGACTATAATCCGGGGACAAATATTTTATGGCACAGGAAAATGTTTATTACGCGACAGGAAAACGCAAAAGCGCCATTGCCAGAACATGGATTATGCCCGGAAAGGGTGAAATCTCCATCAACGGAAGGTCGCTGGAAGATTATTTCAGAGTTTATACCGCCAAAACAATTATCACCCAACCCCTCATGCTGACCAACAACAGGGACAAGTTCGATATCAAGATCAAGGTATTGGGCGGCGGCATCCTCGGACAGGCCGGTGCTATCCGGCACGGCATCACCAAGGCTTTGATTGCGTATGATGCGGATCTGCGATCCATTCTTAAAAAGGCCGGTTTCGTGCGTCGCGACCCGCGCGAAAAAGAACGTAAAAAGTACGGCCAGAAAGGCGCCCGCGCGCGGTTCCAGTTCTCCAAACGTTAATCGCGCAGAAGCTTATTTTCTTGGATTGAAAAGGGAAGCGGTCGAAATGACCGGTTCCCTTTTTATTCGGGCGAATCGATCCGGGATGCTGCCCGGAACCACAACCCAACCAGCAAACTGCATTATAGTGCCTCACATCCGCACCCAGTGCCCCGGCGCTGCCTCCACCATGGTCTGCTTTTGCGGGTCGAAATCCTCATCGAGGGGCGCTGATGCCGGATGGGCACCACCTCTCACAGGGGTGACGGCGGAAAGCAGTTTAAGCGTATACGGATGGCGCGGATGATCGAAGAGCATCTGCGCCGGGGCCGATTCCATGATCAGGCCGCGGTACATGACGCTGACATGATCGCAAATGTAGCTGACCACGTTGAGGTCGTGGGAAATGAACAGATAGCTCAGGCCCAACTCATCCTGAAGGTCTTTAAGCAGATTGATGATCTGGGCCTGGATGGAAACATCCAGGGCCGATATGGGCTCGTCGCAAAGGATCAACCGCGGTGATACGCTCAGGGCTCTGGCGATGCCCACGCGCTGGCGCTGGCCGCCGCTGAATTCATGCGGATAGCGATCGGCGCTTTCGGCCGGCATCCCGACCATATCCAGCAGACGCTCGATTTGTCGCCTTTGGGCGGTTTTGTCCGCAATGCCCGCGATACGCACGCCCTCCCCGATCGATTGTGCCACCGTCATGCGGGGATTGAGCGAGCTGTAGGGATCCTGGAAGATCATCTGCATCTGCTTGCGCAGAGGCTTGAATGCGCGTTCATTCAGATCGGTGATCTCGCTCCCGTTGAAATGGATGCGGCCGCTGTCCGGATAAAGCAGCCGCAAAATCAAGCGTGCCACTGTGGATTTCCCGCACCCGCTCTCGCCCACCAAACCGAGGGTCTGATGAGGCAGGATGTCCAAATCCACGCCATCCACGGCACGCACGGCGCCTTCGGACCGCTGCAGAAAACCCCGCCGTACGGCAAACGATTTTTTCAAGTCACGCACCTGCAGCAACGCGTTTGGGGCGTTCATAGATTTTTCCATTCGCACGTTTTCCCAGCCGGTCCTTCGGTTTCGAATAAAATGGGGCAGCGCGCGCGGTGGCCTTCGCCGTAGTCGCACAAGGTTGGGAAAAACTGCGGGCACTTCGCTTGGCGGTATTTGCAGCGCGGATGAAAAGGGCATCCCTGCGGCTTGTAGGCCGGATGCGGCACGTTGCCGGGGATGCTGTACAGGCGCTGTCCGCGTTTTTCTCTACTCGGAAGAGATTCGAGCAACGCGCGCGTATAAGGGTGGCGCGGGCTTTGAAAAATGTGCGCGGTAGTGCCCTCTTCGGCAATCAGTCCGGCGTACATGACATAGACGCGATCCGCAATGGCGGACACCACTCCCAGGTCGTGGGTGATGTACTGAATGGCCATATGGCGTTTGCGTTGCAGATCCCGCAGCAGATTTAAAATCTGGGCTTGCACGGTGACATCCAGGGCCGTTGTGGGTTCATCGGCGATGATCAGGTCGGGCCCGCACGCCAATGCCATGGCGATCATGGCGCGTTGACGCTGACCGCCGCTGAGCTGGTGCGGGTAAGCGTTGCGGCGTTTTTCCGGATCGGGAATGCCCACATCCTGCAGCAGTTGGGTGGTGCGCTGAAGCGCTTCACTTTCGGATATGTCCTCATGGGCCAGAATGGCCTCGCTGATCTGGTCTGCGATGGTAAAAACGGGGTTCAAAGAGGTCATCGGTTCTTGAAAAATCATGGCGATCTCGCGCCCCCGCAGCTTGCGCAGCTCACCTTCGGATTTATCCAGTAAAGATTGACCCTTGAAGAAAATGCGTCCGCCGGCGATTTGAGCAGGCGGTTGCGGAAGCAGTCCCATGATAGCCAAAGCGGTGATGGTCTTTCCGCATCCCGATTCACCCACGATGCAAACTGTTTCCCGGGGGCCGACCGTTACGTCGATGCCGTCCACCGCTAAGGACACCGGGCCTTCTCCGTGGAAATGAATCCGCAGATCGTCCACCGAGAGCAGTGTTTCATTGGCTGAGGTCATGAGTCCCTCTTGGCTGTCCTTTTCGTACTCGTACGCGTGCTCGTACTCGTACTCGTACTCGAATGGCGCCTGCAAGATCCCAAGTACGAGAACGAGTAAGAGTACGCGTACGCGTACGATTGACCGATATCATTGCCGCTGGCGCAAGTTTTGAGCAAAGGTCCATTAACATATTTTCTGCCCCTCTTGGTCGTCCTTTTCGTACTCGTACGCGTGCTCGTCCTCGAATGGTCCACTGCAAGATTTCGAGTACGAGGACGCGTACGCATACGATCCTGCAAGCCAATCACCGAAATCATTGCCGTTGGCGCAGCTTGGGATTCATGATATCTCGCAACCCTTCGCCGAAAAGATTGAATGCCAATACGACAACCAGGATGATGATGCCGGGCGCAAAGGTCAACCAAGGCGCATCAAATATGTAATCCTTTCCGTCGGAGAGGATGTTGCCCCAGGTGGCATGGGGGGGCGGAACGCCGAAGCCGAGGAAGCTCAATCCGGCCTCTGTCAGCATGGCCGAGGCGATCCCTAAAGTGGCCGAGACCAGCACCGGCGCCAGAGCGTTGGGCATGATATGCCGAAAGATGATGCGCATGTCGCTGATGCCCAGCGCGCGCGCAGCGGCGACAAAATCCTGTTCGCGCAGCGAAAGAAATTCGGCCCGTACGAAGCGGGTCGTGCCCATCCAGCTGGTAAGGCCGATTACGACCATGATGTTGTATAAACTCGGCGGCAGCAGGGCCACGACCGTCAAAATCAGGAAGAATGAGGGAAAGCACAGCATGATATCCACAGCGCGCATAATCAGCGTATCTACGCTCATGACCGGCTGGGCCGGCCATTTTCCAGGCCGCCCGGCGTCCCTTTGAGATATCTTGCGCGGGCTCCGTGAAAGCAGCCATATTCCGGCGCCGGCGAGCGTGAACAGCGCTGCGCCCCCCCACCGCTGCATGGCCGCCAACACTGCGGCAATGGACAAAACCAGTGCAAAAAGGCAATGCCACACCTGAACATACTGATCCCCATAGAAACCGGAAAGGCCGCCCAGGAAAATCCCGATTCCGACCGCGATCGCTACGGCAACGAACCCGACCGTCAGTGACACCCAGGCGCCCTGCAACATGCGCGCAAACACGTCACGTCCCAAATCGTCGGTGCCCAACAGGTAAATCCTCAGCTCCGGCACCTCGGCAGGCTGCAGGGTCTCCATATTCGGTTTGGATAATGGGGGCCGCAATTTCTCCTGCAGACGGATCCGGGCCGGATCGAGGATCGGTGGGTTGCCCGAGGTAAGAAGCATGCCGGCCAGGGCGACAGCGAAGAAGATCAAGAAGGTGATCAATCCGATCAAGGCCATGCGGTTGCGGCGCAACAAACGCCATGTGTCCTTCCAGGGCGACTGCGCAGGGGGCATCACGGAATCTTGCGCGGATTTATGAGTGGCAAGCCGGTCCATCAGAGTCGAATCCTCGGATCGACCATCATATAGAGCAGGTCGGATATCAGCGTGCCGATCAGTACCAGCACGGCAGTGATGAAGTTAAGCGTCAATATGACCGGATAATCCCGGGCCAGTATGGCCTCGTAGGCCATGCGGCCCATGCCCGGCCAGGAAAAAATCGACTCAATGATCACCGAACCGCCGATCAAACCAGGTAGAATCAGGCCGAACATGGTGACAAACGGCAGCAGCGCGTTGCGCAGGGCATGCCGATAGTAGACTCTTTCCTCGCTGAGCCCTTTGGCGCGGGCGGTGCGCACATAATCCAGGCCGATGATCTCCAGCATCTGGCTGCGCACATATCTGGAAAGCACGGCGATGCCGCCCGTGGCGCCCAGGATGGACGGCAGGACCAGGTGCCAGATGCGGTCCATGATCTGGACCAGTTGGGAATCCGAGGTCACGCCGAAACTTTCCATTCCGATGACCGGCACATGCAGCTTGGTAACCGCTAGAATGATCAAAATATATGCGAAGAAAAAGCCGGGGATGGAGATGAGCAGGTAAGCCAGAAAAGTGGCGCTTTTGTCGTAGGCCCCCTCGCGTTGAAGGGCCGATCGGATGCCGACCGGAAAAGAAATGGTCCAGGTGAGCAGCGTGCCCACGATGAATAAAAGCAGGCTGTTGAGAAAACGATCCCAGATCTTGGGCAGCACGGAAAGATTATCGCGCCACGATACGGTTTTACCTGTGAACAGATCCTTGTAGAAAAGCACATATTGAACGTGCAGCGGCTTGTCCAGATGGAACTCTTTGCGCATGCGCTCCACGATTTCAGGGGTGAACTTGGGATTGAGCGGGTCGATCTGGCTCGGCTCGCCGGGAGCGAGATGGATGATCAGAAAAGATACGACTGAAACGAAGAAAAGCGTTATGCATTTCTGAATCAGACTTCGGCCTAGAAACGACAGCATCGGTGCTCCTTACCCCTGAGGTGTCAGTGCGGGGGGCTGGGGAAGCTTAATCCACTCCCTGAAGTGATACGTGTAAACACCTAATTTAGTAGGTTTTATCGTTTCATATTCGATGGTGCCGTCGGCCGTGGTGACCTGTCGCACGATGCGCTTGTCCAGCAGGGCCGTCCACCGGCTGACATACAAGAATGTATAGGGCTGCTCTTTGGCGATGATCTCGTGCAGCCGGTGGCAGTAGCCGACCTGCTTGGCGTGGTCGTATTCCCGCCGGATCTTGAGGATCAGATCGTCGGCCTCTTCGTTTCGAAATCCTACGAAGTTGAGCTGGAAAGGCCCGCTCTGGCTCGAATGCCAAATTTGGAACAGGTCGGGCTCGATACCCATCTGCCAACCTAAAACAACGGCATCGAAATCGAGCTGGTTTATTCTTTTTTGAATGAAGACCGACCACTCAAGCAGATCGGTTTCCACCTGAATGCCGATCTTTTTCCATGCATCCTGGGCGATCGCAATAATCGCTTTGCGGATAGGATTGCCGTTGTTGGTGATCAACGTAAAGGCCATGCGCCGGCCGTCTTTTTGCAAAAAGCCGTCCCTGCCACGCTTCCATCCGGCTTCAGCCAGCAATTTCAAAGCCCCTTGCGGGTCGAAGGGCAGGGGTGCGATGTCATGATTGTAATAATCGGTTTGCTTGACAAAGGGACCGGTGATCGGCTCGGCCTGACCGTAAAGCACATACTCGATGATTTTTTGATTGTCGATCGCCATGCCGAGCGCCCGGCGGACCCTGGCATCGTCAAACGGCGGGCGCCTGGTATTGTACCCGATGTACGAATAACCGAAGGCGGTCCCGGAAAAATTTTGAAAGCGCTCGTCCTTTTTCAGACGGGTTACCTGGTGCGGCAGCACATTGTAGTCATCGATGGTGCCGGCATAGAACTCCATCTCCTGGGTGAGTGGATCGGGAATGATGCGCATGACGTACTCGTGATAATTGGGCGGCCCTTCCCAATATCCTTCGAAACGATTCAGGCGGATATACTGATCCGATTTCCATTCGCCGAACACGAAGGGGCCGCATCCGACCGGGTGGCGGCTGAAGCGGCTCTGGCGCATGCCGAAAGTATCCGGATTTTCACTTTTGGCCAGCGCTTCGCGCCTCAGGGCTTCGGCATCGAGCAGATGGGCGGGTAAGATGCCGATCCCCCAGGTTCCAAACGCGGGAGAGTAAAGCCGCTTGTAGGTGATGCGCACGGTGAGCGGGTCGATGACTTCAACCGATTGGACCGGCTCGTAGTCGGGCACGCGGGGCGAAAGATTTTTTGGGTTCACGATCGACAGGTATGTGAACCGCACATCGGCGGCCGTTACGGGGTGGCCGTCATGAAACTTGACGTTGGGGCGCAGGAAGAAATCGATAATCGGATTGTGGGTGGTCGGCGCGATGGCTTGCCCGGCCAAACCCGCCAGCTGGGACGGCGTCAGATCATCATTGCTGGTTACATAATCGACTGGATCGAAACCGGTGAAGTACTCTTTTCCCAAAAACGGTTCCAGTGCTTGGAAAAGCATCTGATCTACCCGGTCGAGGGTGAGTCGAATTCGCGGCGGTGTATTGACCCGCAGGGTTATGGTCCGCTCTTTTTGATCTTCCTGGATGGGGACCGTTAAAATCGTCTGGTCCGGCGGCAGAGGGTCGATATCGGTGACATGTGCCCAATCGTCACCACGAAGTGCTTCCTTGAGCTTCGCAGCCAAAGTTTCGACATTAACTTGGCCCCACAGCGGCGTGTCCGCCGCTTCGTTCACATAAAAATAGGCGTGCTCGTAAATGCGCCAACTTTGTGCGACACGACCGCGGAATTTCAGGTCTTGGTCACGGTCGATCAATCCTTCGAATACCATTCCCTCAATCTGGCTGCTGGCGCTGTCGGCTGAAAGGATGGGGTTGAGAATGGTCGCGTCCCCGCTGGAGGCCGTGATGAAGTGTTTCAGACGATCGGGATTGCCGCGGGTCTGTTCCTCGTAACTGGGCACCCAAAAATAGGACATCAGGAGCACCAGTGAAACGACAATGGGGGCGGCTATAAGAAAACGTCGAATTCTCATATCCCTTGGGAAGCACTCCCCTTTGAATTGCCCGAATCAGAAAAAACTTGTGATTTCAACAAATAAACGTTTCAAAAATAGGTAATCGTACACCCAAGTCAAGCAAGGATGCCAAAAATCCGCATGGCACGGAGTTTCTCCAAAGAGAAGTGTTGGCTCTCTTTCGGGAGGCTTGCCTTATTGGGCTTTGGGCGGTCCGGCCGGCGCTTCCGCTCCGGCTTTAAGGGAGGCAAGACTTTCTTTTGCCCGGGCAATCTTTTGCTCTATCAGGGCCGATTGCGCCGGATCGGCGGTCAGTTGCCGGGCTTGCCCGAGGCTCTGCAGGGCGGACTGCAGGGATTCTGCCGTGCCCCTGCCTGCCTCAACATCGGCTTTGTACAATAAAGACAAACTTCGTATTTTATTGCGGCGGATATTGACCGTTTGGCGCATTTGACTGTTCAGTGCATACCGGTCGGCTCTTTGGAGGTAATCGCCGATAGATTGATAATCCGGCAGTCCTTCGATTTCCAGCAATGCGTCGGCCTTATTCAGGTAGTACGCAAACACCATCGGGTAGACCTCCTGCCGGCGGTAAAATGGTTTTACGGGCGCTTCCGGGCGCACACCGTGCAAGATGACCATTGTCCTCTGCCCGGCAGGCGAAAAATCCCCGCGCCGGATTTCTATGGAGCCATTGGCGGGAATGAGGAAATATTTGAAGCTGTTGCTGATACTGGCCCAAATGATTAAAACTATCAGGAGAGCCAAGGCGGCCATACCCAGTTTGACTGCGCGCAGAACCGGATCTGCACTGGGGCCGTCCGAATCGGGGGGGTGGGTGGATGCCGCTTCCAAGTCAGGCCCGGACCGTAACGCTGCAATGGGCGTGGCCGGTGCGATTTGGTCGGCCGCCGGCGACGATGACTCCTGACCTTCTTCCCCGGTTCCGGAAGCTTCGCCGCGATCCTTTTCAATCGGGGTCGCCGGAGCGATTTGATCGCCCAATGAGGCCGGAGCTTGCGCCTGTTCTTCAGGCCCGGATGGTTCGGTCTGGGCAGGCCGCGGCTCGGTTCGATCCTTTTCAATGGGGGATGCTGGAGCGATTTGATCGCTCATGGGTGCCGGGGCATGTTCCTTTTCCGGTTGGAATGCCGGGACTTGAGGCACAATGGGGGCCGCGGGAGCGATTTGGTCGGCTTCGGGGGCTTGCGCTTGGGTTGGACTGCTTTTCGCCCTTGCTTTTGTCACGGCCGCATCGGATTCAGGCCCGCCGACGCTTTTGCTTTCGATCGGTGCTTTGGGAAAGGCTTTTATTTCGGTCATATCAAAGTGCTTGAGCAGCAATTTGCGCATGCGCGCTGCTTCCGCTGGATCATCACTGACGATCAGCGGAGGTGAGGTCATTGTTGAGAAATCGGGGGAGGGCAGGCTGGAAGGGGGGCGCCGGGAAACAAATTGCTTGAAAAGGAGATCTCTTGCCGCAGATCGAACGGGCGGCTTTGGGGAGCCGCTTGGGTTCTTTTTTACCTGCGGGCGGGTGCCTTTTGGAATTTCGGGGCCGGATGTTTTGGATTGTGCTGCTTTTTTCTTGGATTCTTTTTTCTTTCCAGCTTCTTTGGTTGTGGATTTAATTAAACTGTCCTTGCCCATAAAAATCCCCTCTGGAATGTTATCAAAGTTTCTTTCTTAACCGTTGAATAAGCTGTGAACATAGAGTATCGATATTGCATTGTAAACCCTTTTTTCCGCTCATGCCTGAGGTGCCAACTCTTTAGCCCCGTTGTCGGCGGGAGGAGAGAATGGGATTGCTTTCCGTACCGGGATGAGTGGAGGGCTGACGAAGGATAATTTATGTTCACTGAAGATCAAATGATTCTGGAGAAAAAACATATTGAACTGAATCATTGTTTAAAAAAATTCGCCAGCCTTGGGGTTGCCTTTTCAGGGGGGGTGGACAGTTCATTGCTTTTGGCCGCGGCCCGGCAGGTACTCGGGGCTCGCGTGATTGCGTTCACAGCACATTCCGAGGTTCATCCGGCCGGCGAAAAAGAGGCGGCCATCGAAATCGCCCGGCAGATGGGCGTTCAGCATGTTCTGTTTGCTTCCGGCGAGATGGACGATCCGGCTTTTACAGCCAATCCGAGCGACCGGTGCTATCACTGCAAAAAAGGTCTTTTGAAGCTTATGTGGGCCCAGGCTGACGCTTTAGGCGTTCAGGCCTTGGCCCATGGGGCCAACTTGGATGATCTCTCCGATTTCCGTCCTGGGTTCAAGGCCACCGAAGAAATGGGTATCGCGGCGCCGCTGATCGAAGCCGGATTGTCCAAAGCCGACGTCCGCGGACTGGCCAAACGGCTGGGGCTCAGCAATTGGGACCGGCCGGCCATGGCCTGTCTGGCCACCCGCATCCCCTATGGTACACCGATTCAGGGGAGTGCATTGTCCAGGATTGACAAGGCCGAGGCATTTATCCGGCGATTGGGAGCGATCCATTGTCGCGTGAGGCACCATGGCAATCTGGCCCGAATCGAAATCGACCCGAATGCAGTAGAATTATTTGCCGGACCCCGCATCAGGGGGCAAATAGTCTCCAAACTGCGTGAATTAGGCTATGCGCACATCTGCTTGGATTTGGAAGGGTATGCGTCGGGAAAAATGAACCGCGATATCGGACACGACTCTTGAGGTCGCCTTCGGGAGCTGCCGTGAAGCTTATTTTTTGTGGAGCTCATTCAGAAGGAGAATGGCTCTTTCGATGACCTCCGACGTGCTGCTTTGGCTGCGCTGCTTTTCGCGGTTGAGGATGATTTGCGCTTTGAGGGAGAGCATTGCCGAAACCTGTTTTTTACCGTTTTTGCGCTGGTTCTCGCGCCATCGTTTTTGCCGCAGTCGATCCGTTGCGCGTCTTTCCTTCAGTGTCGCCAATTTCGCAATCCCCATTCCTGAGATTTTCCGGTCCCATCGATAACGCCGGTCGTTCGCCGGCCTGGTTCGCAAGAAGCCGACTCCGCGGGAGTTCGAATTTCAGCTGGCAAGACTGGGCCCGGGCTCACCATTCAGGTCCTTTTCTGCAGCCAGCGCATGCCCCTGAATGGTGTTTTGGATACGCTGAAAAATTGTCTCCCGGAATGCTTCTGTTGTCAATCATAATCAAAAATTAAGTCTTGTTCCGAAAACCAATTATTGTTAATTAGTTACACAATGGCTGCTCTCACGGCCGGCTGCAGGGCAAATCCATTGACGAACAATAGGGGGCCCCCGGTGGCCCGTAAATCGCTGACCTGCGGAACGCTCCAAAGGAGAAATCACATGGCGGACATGATTGTTCATTTGTATGCACTGCCATCCCTGCATTCGAGCTCAGCCGATCTGCACTCCCGAGGTTTTACCGTCCGGCGCGCGATGGCCTATGAACGTGAAGCGGTCGTTGAATGGGTGCACACCACCTTCAACAGGTTTTGGGCTTCGGAATGCGCCACGGCCTTCGGCAGACAGCCCATTGGTTGTTATATCGCCGTACAAGAAAAGGCCATTAAAGGATTTTGTTGTGTTGAGAGTACGTTTAGAAATTTTGCAGGACCGATCGGCGTCGACAGAGAGGTTCGGGGACAAGGATTGGGTGGGGCGTTGTTGAACGCCGGTCTTGAGGAGCTCAGGCAGATGGGGTATGCCTATGCCATCATCGGAGATGCCGGTGAACCGTCCTTTTTCGCCAAAACGGCAGGAGCTGCAGTCATCGACGGATCCACGCCGGGACCGTATCCGCCAAGGCTGCGATGATCATCCGGAGCCGATTTCGCCTCGGGTGCCTGCAAACCGGGCTTGAACTTGGGGCTTGACCAATCGTGACCGCATGTCTTTTGAAACATTTATAGCCAGGCGATTTCTAAAAATCAGACACCAACGCAAGTTGGTACCGTTGATCACCATCCTCGCCGTTCTGGGCGTCGCTGTGGGAGTCATGGTTCTGATCGTGGTCATTGCAGTCATGACCGGGTTTCAATCGGAGCTGAAAAGGCGCATTCTCGGAATCGAATCGCATGTTATGGTCATGCGGTATAATGATTGGATCGGTGATCATAGGCAGGTGATTGAAAAGATCGATCGGGTTCAAGGTGTGATTTCATCGGCACCCTACGTATATGCCCAGGGCATGCTGCGTTCGTCCGCTCAAATCTCCGCCATCGTTCTGAAAGGCATTGACCCCGATCTTTCGATGATTCAGGTGGGAACCAGGGGCGATCGTGGTTTAAAACAACTGGTATCGGAGGATGATTCCAAGCAGACGGAAGCCGGAATAGTTTTGGGCGAAGTTTTGGCTGAAAAACTGCAGGTCGGCGTCGGGGACACCCTGCTGCTTACGGTGGTCAGTTCGCATCAAAACAATCCGCGCCTTTTGCCAGGCATGCATCGCCTCAAGGTTGCAGGACTTTTCGAGACAGGAATGCATCAGTACGATGGATCCATGGGGTTCATGAACATTCACCGCCTGCAGCAGATCATGGGTGTCAGGGATACGGTTACGGGCATCGAGGTCCGGATTTTGGATGAAGATCGCGCTGAGGCGGTCGCGGGTGAGATCACCGCAGCCCTGGGAATGCATTATTGGGCTACGCAGTGGAAGCAGATGCATCGTAATCTCTTTTCCATGCTGGGCCTGCAGAAATTGATGATGTATGTGATTCTGACATTGATTATCCTTGTGGCCGCCTTCAATATCGCCAGCGCCCTCATCATGATGGTTAAGGAAAAAGTACGCGATATAGCTATTTTGAAAGTGATGGGCGCAAGCAATCGCAGTATCCAGGCCATATTTTTAAACAAGGGGCTGGTGATCGGCCTGACCGGCATAAGCATGGGCTGCGCCAGCGGACTGATTCTGTGTTGGATTCTCTCCCGGTATTCCTTTATCGATCTGCCGGGAGACGTTTATTTCTTAACCACCTTGCCCGTCAGGATTACCCTTATTGATATGGCCCTGATCATCCTCGGAACGCTTTTAATTTGCGTTTTCGCCTCGCTTTACCCTGCCGTGAAGGCAGCCAGAATAATGCCGGTGGATGGTGTCCGCTACGGGTGAGGGTTTATCCAAGGCATCCGCACCTTAATGGTATTGATTTGAATTTGAATCAGGAAAATGCATGCTCCGTTTTATTCAAGTCGTTTTTGCAGCAACAGTACTGGTTATGGTTGTTTTCGCTGTGACGGTGGATTCATCAGGGGCCGGCAATCATTTTGAAATTTTGGATTTGGCCACCTACATGCGGATTGCGAGTATCCTTGGCCTGCTTATTGCAGCCTTCATGGCCTGGGGTTATAAGAAGAAGATCGAAGCTTCCCAGAGATTTCTGCGCGCCCGGCAGGTTCTGGCTGAGGCGGAAGCCACGGCCGAGCGCAAGCAACGTGCTGTTGAACAGCTGGAAGGGACACTCAAGGCCCAATTTGCCGAAAAGGAGATGGTGTTAAAAGAGGAGATCGAGAAAATAAAATCCGATTATGCTGAGCGGCTGGCCGCTTTGAAAGAGCAAAACATGCGATTGAAAGAGACCGTCAGCAAATTGATGCAGGCTGTCAAGAACAAAGGCTAGGAAGGAATTTGCCATGATAAAGCGGAGCCCGTTTCAATTTCATTACCAGTTCCAGTTTGTGAATGGTCACATCAAAGACTACAAAATTGCCCTGGATCCGGATTCATTGAGCCTGATACCGATGGCATCCATCTCCGAACCCGCCGATTGGGTCCGCCTCACCTATAAACCATGCCGGGGATGCCCCTTGAAGCCGGAGCTCTATTCCTATTGCCCTATAGCGGTCAATATCATGGAATTGGTGGAATCATTCAAGAATGTTTTTTCGTACCATGATTGTACCGTCGTATGTGAAACGGGTGAAAGGACCTACTCGAAAAAAACCTCGGTGATGGAGGGGCTTTCCTCAATTTTCGGGGTTATCATGGCGACCAGCGACTGTCCGGTGATGGAGTTCCTGAAGCCCATGGCACGGTTTCATCTTCCTTTTGCAACCATCGAAGAAACAACGGTGCGGACAGTCTCCATGTATCTGCTTGGGCAATATTTCAAATGCAAGGATCGACCTGAAATCAGGTTCGACTTTAAGATCCTGGAAAAACACTACAGCAAAGTGCAACTGGTCAATGAGGGACTGCTTGCGCGCATCAACAGCGTGAGCAGCGAAGATGCGGATAAAAACGCTATCGTGACACTGCATTCGCTATCTCAATTCCTTTCAATGGAGATCGACTACAGCCTGAGTGGTCTGGCGCACATTTTCGTGGGGCGCTATGCGGACTGACGGCACTTGCAAACCGAACACGATGGACAGCATCGAAATCGAATATTGTTTTCAAATGCAAGGCGAGGAGCAACGCGAATCCTTTAAGGTGAGCATTGAGGCCAAAAGCCTGCAAGCCGTGTGTTCCTATGGAAACAAAATGCCATCCTGGACGGCTTTGGAATTTCACCAATGCCCCAATTGTCCCTTGAAAAAAGGCCCGCATTGTCCGGCTGCCGTTAATATGGTGGGGTTGGTCGAATGTTTTGACAGATTGCTTTCCTATGGCGAAACCGTGGTGACCGTTACCACGGCCGAACGGCTGGTTCGCAGCGACACCAGCATGCAGCGCGGTATTTGTTCTCTGATGGGACTGATGATGGCCTCCAGCGGGTGTCCCTTGACTGCTTTTTTCAAACCCATGGCGCGATTTCATCTGCCGTTCGCCAGCACGGAGGAAACGATCTGGAGGGCCACCTCCACTTATTTGATGGCCCAATATTTTCGACACCAAATGGGAAGCCCGACGGATGTATCATTCCAGGGTCTCAGCGCGCTCTACCGTCAAGTTCAAATCGTCAATAGCGCCTTCGCCAAAAGATTGCGCGCGGCATGTCGTCGTGACTCCATGATCAACGCGATCGTGTTGCTGGATATGTTCGCGAAATCCATGCCCTACGCCATTGAAGACTCTTTGGACCAGATTCGTGAACTGTTCATTCCCTATCTGACGCATACCAGTTCCATATAATCGCTTTTACCACCCCACACGGTGATTCGTGTGATGGAGAACGCCATTTATTCATTGCACCAGGTCCCTGTATTGCGTTCAATAGGCGGATTATTCCAAACAGTGCCTTGACAAGCGTGGGGCGGAAGGCCTACTAGAAAGGATTCTGAACAGGTTGTCAGAACGGGAACCAGTAGCGCCTCGAAACGTCGGCCTTCCGGAGGCACATCCTGGGCGCTTGTGCGGGCAACCACAGGCAACCCTCCCACGGTTGAAGGACAGAGGAATTGCGCCCAAGGCAAATCCTGCCCACAAAAATTCGTCCTGAGACGCTTGGAATATACTATAGGAAGATGTCAGACCTTGATACAAGTATTTAAAACGTTTCTTCGCAAGCTGGGCAATATCGTCCCAAAAAAGAAACCACAGTATCTCAAAGATAAGCAGGCCCAAGCCGAAAAATCCAGTCCTGCCGTTCGAACCCCCGCATCCGGTGAATCCGTCTCCAAACCGAAGCAAAAGCCGCGGCCGCCGGCACCAAAGTTGGATCAGGGGACACCCGGCCCACAACCGGTTTCGCAGGTTTGGACCCTGAAAGAGTTCGAGGTGCCGGAAATCGAAGGCAGGGTCCGTTTTCACGATTTTGACCTGCCCGAACCGGTCATGCACGCCATTTACGATCTCGGATTCCAATACTGTACGCCTATCCAGGCCGAAATATTGCCCAGCACCCTCAAGGGTAAAGACGCTTCCGGAAGGGCTCAGACCGGGACCGGGAAAACCGCCGCTTTTATCATTACAGCCATTACGCGCTTGCTACGCGAACCGTCTACAGATAAGGCCCACAAGGGAGCGCCGCTGGTTCTGGTCCTTGCGCCGACGCGGGAATTGGTCATGCAGATCGGAGAAGAGGCACGCCAGCTGGCCAAATACGCAGATTTGGACATCGTCACGGTATTCGGCGGAATGGATTTCGATAGACAGAGAAAACAACTGGCCCAATCACGAAGCCATATCGTGGTGGCCACCCCCGGGAGACTGCTTGATTTCAAACGGCAGGGCGATGTGAGACTTGACCGAGTGCAGATGTTGGTCATCGATGAAGCCGACCGGATGCTCGATATGGGGTTTATACCGGATGTTCGCAAGATCATTTACGCCACACCCCATAAGACAAAACGCCAGACCATGCTCTTCAGTGCCACGCTTACCCTTGAGGTGACGCGCCTGGCGGCTCAATGGACGACAGATCCGATCACTGTTGAAATAGAACCCCAGCAGGTGGCGGTGGATACCATTGAGCAATTGGTCTATGTGGTTACGCGTGAAGAGAAGTATGCGTTGCTTTATAACATCATTACCAAGAAAAACCTGGAGCGCGTCATCGTCTTCTGCAATCGCAAAGATGAAACCCGGCGGCTGGCTGATTTATTTACCCGGTATCGCATCGATTGCGCCGTCCTGTCCGGGGACGTACGCCAGCGCACGCGCATCAGCACGTTAAATGATTTTAAAGGCGGTAAAATACGCATCCTCGTTGCAACCGACGTTGCCGGCAGAGGAATTCATATCGAGGGGATGGATCATGTCATCAATTACACTCTGCCGCGGGATCCACAAGATTATGTGCATCGTATTGGACGCACCGGCCGCGCGGGAGCTGCCGGAACATCCATCAGCTTTGCCGACGAGGAAGACAGCTTCGTCATTCCCGCTATCGAAGCATTACTGGGGCATAAATTGCCATGCCTTCAGCCTCAAGAAGAGTGGCTGGCCCCTCCGCCACCGCCGCCACACCTGAAGCGCAAATCAAAATCGATCGATCTTGCCCCGCAGGGGCCCAGCGGCTCACGCCGCCGCAAAAGGGGCAAGCGGCCACCCAGGCCGCGAGGCCGGCGAGAACGGGAAGGTCCGGTTTCAAAATAGTTTTTATTCAAAATGATCGAACCCGCCTGGGAGAGGTATTGCTTCTCCAGAGGAAGTCATTAGAAGAATGCCATCCTCCGCGTCGGTGATGCGCCCCACTTCATGCAGAACACATCCTTGAGCCTTGAGTTGCGCCAGCCTTTCCGGCGAGACGGAAAAAAGCAATTCAAAATCTTCACCTCCGCTCAACGCCCAGGTCACAGGATCTATTCCCAAGGTGCGTCCGGCGGCTTTGACATCATCGTGAATCGGTATGTTTTGTGAATTGATGCGGGCACCTGCAGCGCTTTGTGCGCATATATGGCGCACTTCAGCCGCGAGGCCGTCGCTGATGTCGATCATGGCGTTGGCAAACGGGGCAATGCGGCTGGATACATCCAGGCGACTGGCCGGCGTCAGATGTTTATGCAAAAGATACTTCGAGGGCCGGTACCCATTGCTCAGCAAGGCGTATGCCGCCGCGGATGCGCCTAAAGTGCCGGTGACCATCAAAAGATCTCCCGGACGGCCATGCCTTCGCAAACACAGATGATCCGGATCGACCGAGCCGAGCAAGGTGATATTGATGGTGATGACGTCTCCCTGCGTCGTATCTCCGCCAAGCAGGACGACACCATGCTGTTGACACGAGCGGCCCATGCCTCGATACAGGCTCTCTACCCATTCGACTTCGGTATCGGCGGGAAGTACGATGGACACAAACATCCACTGGGGGGAGCCGCCCATTGCGGCGATATCGCTCATATTGCATTCGGCGGCTTTCATGCCGATTTGTTCGGGCGTGGACCACGTGCGACGGAAATGCCGGTTTTCCACGAGGAGGTCGGTCGTTACCAGTAAATAGGGTGACGGTTCGGGGGCAATGCGTAAAACGGCCGCATCGTCGCCGATACCTTTGACCACTTCCGCGCGGTCTGCGGGCAAGAGCTCCGCAATCCGCCGTATCAAACCAAACTCTCCGCCAATTTCTTTGATGATCATTATAATTGCTAAGAGAAAAATTTTTTAAATAAGCCGCCCGCTTTTTGGCCCTGGCAACCCGCGATACCGGC